>JBDTKF010000148.1:0-9261 GCA_039935455.1 Ginsengibacter sp. | reverse complement strand
AAAAAGGCTTCCAGGTCAGGCGTACATCTCAGCCTGTAAAACTTTAATTCTTTCGTCTGCCAGATATTCGTCGTAAGTACAAAGCCGGTCAATGGTTCCCTTAGGGGTAAGCTCGATGATCCGGTTGGCAACGGTTTGAATAAATTGGTGGTCATGCGTTGTCATCAGTACGATTCCAGGGAAAGCAATAACGCCATCATTAAAAGCGGTAATACTTTCCAGGTCAAGATGGTTTGTGGGTTCATCCATCATAATTACATTCGGGTTTTGTAACATCATCCTGCTAATCATACACCTTACTTTTTCACCACCACTTAACACGTTTATTTTCTTATTTACTTCATCGCCACTGAACAACATT
Source organism: Ginsengibacter sp. (assembly GCA_039935455.1). Taxonomy (GTDB): domain Bacteria; phylum Bacteroidota; class Bacteroidia; order Chitinophagales; family Chitinophagaceae; genus Ginsengibacter. The sequence goes on along the minus strand of JBDTKF010000148.1, from coordinate 8,900 downwards.
TTCCCCAAAAAACCCCTTAAGAAATCTTCATCTACATCGGTATAATGTTCCGGAACGAACTGGCGTAACCAATCCATCAAAGTCAGATGACCATTAAAAAATTCGGTATTATCATTGGGCAAATAAGCGGTTGTAATAGTAGCTCCCCATTCTATGGTTCCATGGTCGGGCTTCATCCTGTCATTGATGATTTCGAAAAAAGAAGTGAGTGCCACGGGATCCTTACTAAGAAAAGCAATTTTTTGTCCTTTTACTACATCAAAATTAACGTTGTTGAATAATGTTTTGTCCTCAACCCTTTTGGATAGTTTCTGAATATTTAAAATCTGATTTCCGGGATCTCTTTCAGGTTTGAAAATGATACCGGGATACTTCCTGTTGCTTGCGGTAATATCTTCGAAAACTAATTTATCCAACGCTTTTTTTCTTGAAGTAGCCTGCTTTGATTTGGATGCATTGGCACTAAACCGTGCGATAAATTCGAGGAGGTCTTTTTTCTTTTCCTCCATCTTTTTATTCTTATCAGTAGCCTGTCTGGCAGCCAGCTGGCTGCTCTCGTACCAGAAAGTATAATTACCGGTGTATATCTTTATTTTTCGTTTATCAACATCCGCCACATGGGTACAAACAGCATCTAAAAAGTGACGATCATGGCTCACCACCAACACAATATTCTGATAATCGGCCAGAAAATTTTCCAACCAGGAGATGGTTTCAACATCCAGGTTATTGGTCGGTTCATCCAGTAATAAAATATCCGGATTTCCAAAAAGCGCCTGGGCCAGTAAAATTCTCACCTTCATATTTGCAGCTACATCGTGCATCAACATTTTATGCAAATCATCGGGAACTCCCAGTTGGTTTAATAAAGTAGAAGCATCACTTTCAGCAGTATATCCACCCATTTCACCGAACTCTGCTTCCAACTCACCGGCTTTCATTCCATCTGCTTCAGTAAAATCTTCTTTCATGTAGATGGCATCTTTCTCCAACATAGTATCCCACATTTTTTTATGCCCCATCAACACAGTATTCAGAACGGAAATTTCATCAAATGCAAACTGGTCCTGCCTCAAAACTGCCATCCGTTCACCGGGGGTAATAGAAACCGTACCTTTATTTGGTTCGATTTCGCCACTGATGATTTTTAGAATGGTGGATTTCCCCGCGCCGTTTGCACCGATAATTCCATAACAATTCCCCTTTACAAAGGTGAGATTTACCTCATCAAATAAAACCCGTTTTCCATAAGCCAGTGTTACATTGTTTACACTTATCATCCCTCATTATTTTTGAGGCGCAAAAGTAACGATTAAATAGGATGCTTCCTTCCTCAAATTGTGTTTTATGTAATGAATAACAACCGGTTCAAAAGAAAAATCACCCTTATTTGTTGGGATACCAAGATCAGAACATGATCAATTTTTTTTCGAATCTTTTGTTTTCATAAATTGCAATATTATTTTTTGAAATTAACAAGATGAGCACCACAGATAAAAAAAACAAAAAGAAGAAGCAAAAAAGTTGTACTGTATTTTTTTTCCTTGCAGCAGCAATTGTAACGGCAGCAGCAGCTGTAATAACCATCCAGGAAGGCAAGCGTATCAAAATTGAAAACGAATTACTATCTTATGATGTTTGGTAAGCAGCGGATCGTCTACTGAAAGTTCTGTATTTACTACACTTTCTCAAAGATCATCGCAGCTCCCTGTCCTACTCCAACACACATGGTAGCAATCCCATAACGGGAACCCCTTCTCTGCATTTCATGTAATAATGTAGTGGCAATTCGTGTTCCGCTACATCCAAGAGGATGACCAATGGCAATAGAACCGCCGTTCACATTCACTTTTTCAGTGTCGAACCCAAGTTCCTGGATGCAGGCAATAGATTGTGAAGCAAAAGCTTCATTCAATTCGATCAGGTCCAAATCATTTACGGTTAGACCCGCACGAAGTAATGCTTTCTTTGTCGCTGCTACCGGACCAATTCCCATAATAGCAGGATCTACACCTGCGACGGCCATACTCACCACTTTTGCCATGGGTTTTAGTTGGTATCTTTTTACGATGTTTTCATTAGCCAAGATCATCATGGCCGCACCGTCATTGATACCTGAAGAATTTCCCGCAGTGACACTTCCATTCTTTACAAACGCAGGTCTTAGTTGTGATAATTTTTCCAGAGAACTTTTTCGCGGATGTTCATCAATTTCAAAAACAACTTTATCCGTTTTGTTTGGGGTAATTTCTATGGGTATAATTTCATCTTTCCATTTTCCGGCAGCCAATGCATCATAATATTTCTTTTGACTTTCAAATGCAAATACATCCTGCGCTTGTCGGGAAATATTCCATTGCTTCGCCACATTTTCCGCCGTTTCGCCCATGGAATACGGATAATATTTTTCCGTCAGTTTCGTATTGGGGAAACGCCAACCGATCGTAGAATCATAAATTTCTGCTTTCCTGGTAAAAGCGGCTACGGCCTTACTCATTACAAAAGGCGCACGGGTCATGCTTTCTACGCCACCAGCCAAAAATACAGATCCATCACCACACATGATGGCACGGGATGCATCCATAATAGATTGAAGGCCGCTGGCACACAACCGATTCACGGTGTTGCCGGCAACTGAGACCGGCAATCCAGCCAGCAAAGCAGCCATTCGCGCTACATTCCGGTTATCTTCCCCAGCCTGATTTGCATCTCCCGCAATCACATCTTCTATCTCATTTACATCAATTTTTTTATTTCTTTCTATCAACTCTCTAATAACGTGTGCTAATAAATCATCCGGCCGTATTGTACTCAAAGCGCCACCGTATCGGCCTACAGCGGTTCTTACGGCATCAATAACGTAAACAGTTTCCATTCAATTTTATATTTGGCCTGCAAGATAAATATTTTCATTTCCTTACCAATTTAACAATTAAACCAATTAACAAATCAACAATTGCTTCATCTTTGCAAAATGAATGCTCAAAAAAACATCAGGACGCTGACTTTAGAGGAATTGACCGAATATTTTTTGTCAACCGGCGATAAAAAGTTTCGTGCAAAACAAGTGTGGGAATGGATTTGGAAGAAGCATGCCCGCACTTTTGAAGACATGACGAATCTTAGTAAAGAACTTCGTGACAAACTTTCTGCTCATTTTTCTTTACCGGCATTAACTAACAATTTATCACAATTCAGTAGCGACGGCACAATCAAAAGTCGTTTCAAAACCCACGACGGTCATATGGTAGAAGGTGTTTTGATTCCGGTTGAAGACCGTCAAACCGCTTGCGTTTCTTCCCAGGTTGGCTGCAGTCTTAGTTGCAAGTTTTGTGCAACCGGTTTTATGGATCGAAAAAGAAACCTAACCTTCGATGAAATTTATGATGAAGCAGCTCTATTGAATGAGATGGCTGAAAAAACTTATGGAAAAAAATTAAGTAATATTGTTTTCATGGGTATGGGCGAACCGCTGTTGAATTATAAAAATGTATTGAAAGCCATCGAACGGATTACTGCACCAGATGGACTTGGCATGGGTTCGAGAAGAGTTACCGTTTCTACTTCCGGAATTTCGAAGATGATCAAACAGTTGGGTGATGACGGCGTAAAATTTAATCTTGCTTTATCGCTCCATGCGGCCAATGATAAAAAGCGAAGTGAGCTAATGCCGATCAATGAAACAAATAACATCAAGTCGTTGATAGAAGCACTGAATTATTTTTATGATAAAACAAAAAATGACATCACTTTCGAATACATTTTATTCAAGAATGAAAATGATTCAATCCAGGATGCAGACGACCTGATAAAAGTGTATCGGCAAGTGCCGGTTCATCTGATTAACGTGATTGAATATAATCCAATTGAAAATGCGGATTATCAAAAACCGGATAAAGAAGCTACCCAAAAATTTATGGATTACCTGGCCGCTCACCGCGTGAATGTTAGATTGCGCGTGAGTCGTGGAAAAGATATTGATGCTGCCTGCGGGCAATTGGCGAATAAAGAATTGGAAAAAGTTTTGACAAAATAATAAACAATTGGGAACATTCTCCTGACTTCGATTTTGAATCTCGCCGTCTTCCACAGTATTCCTGGAAGTTTATCCAAATAAGAATTGCTGTTATTTCTTGGTTTACTGTAAACTGGTTTTTAAAACTATGATTAACGCTTTTATTCACTCTCAATAAACATTCACTTCAGCACCCCTTCTTCTCTCAAGAGTGACCACTTTTTTGTGTAAAATTTTCCAAATAAATTAAAGACTGTGATTGCTAATATCGATCATCCAGAATCAATTGCTAACAAAAAAATACAGTTAGAATTTGATGACCAGCCTCTATTGTAACTTTAAATCGAACAAAAGTGTTGTGATTTAAAGTTGATTTTTTGTATCAAAATAAATGAAAACATAGCACTATTTTCTTCAGCCGTTATTTACTTATTTTGCAGAGAAAGATTTCTAAAGCAAATATAAAAATTGAAAAGATAAAATGAAAGTGTTCAAATTTGGTGGAGCAAGTACCAATAGCTATGATCGCATAAAAGGTCTGTCGTATATTCTGGAAAATTATAAAGACGAAAAAATTCTTATCGTTATTTCGGCAATGGGAAAAATTACGAATGCGTTGGAGAAAGTAGCTGAGGCATTCTATGAAGGAAGAAATGATGATGCGCTCGAACTGTTTCAAAAAATAAAAAACTATCATCTGAGCCAATTAAAATACCTAATAACCCGTCGTTGGGAAAAAGCCACCAATCAGCTAAATAAGCTTTTTACAGATGTGGAACAGTTGCTGCATGACAAGCCCGTAAAGGATTACAACTATTATTATGATCAAATTGTTTGTACCGGAGAATTGCTTTCCTCTACGTTAATCTCTTATTTTTTGAATGAGGAAAAGCTACCAAACCAGTGGATGGATGTAAGAGATCTGTTGAAGACTGATGACACGTTCAGGGACGCAAAACTGGATTGGGAAACTTCAAAGAAAAATGTTTCAGAAAAACTGTTACCCTTATTCGTTGAAAATAATTTTGTTGTTACACAAGGTTTCATTGCCAGTACGGTTGAAAACGAAAGCACCACATTAGGCCGTGAAGGAAGTGATTACACCGCGGCAATTTTTGGAGATTTATTAGATGCGGAAAGTGTGACTATCTGGAAAGATGTAAATGGGGTCATGAATGCGGATCCAAAAGATTTCAAAGAAGCAACTACGATTGAAGAATTAAGCTACAAAGAAGTGATCGAAATGGCCTACTACGGCGCACAGGTGATTCATCCAAAAACAATCAAACCTTTACAAAATAAAAACATCCCTTTGTATGTCAGGTCTTTCCTTGATTTGCGTTTACACGGCACCGTTATATCCGAAAAACAAATTCATCACCTGCCTCCAATGATTATATATAAACGGCGCCAGGCGCTGGTTACATTACAAACAACCGATTTTTCATTTGTAGAAGGGAAGCCTACAAATTTGTTGCACCAGATTTTGGGCAGGCTGAGAATTAAACCGAATCTAACACAAAATGCAGCAATCTCCCAGATGATTTGCATTGATGATATACCCGAAAAAACCGCGCAGTTTGCTTCTGAGGCATCCGTAATGTTTGATGTGCAGATTCAAAAAGAGCTAACGCTTTTAACCATCAGGCATTATACGCCGGAATATATTGATCTGCTTTCTAAAAGCACGGAGATTTTATTGGAACAAAAAACATCGGAAACGGTGCAGTTACTGATAAAGCAAGAGAAATCGAAATAAAAATCAGCCTTATTTATTCGTTTACTGGAATCGGCGAAAACGATAATGGTAAACCCGTAAATTTGATATCCCGTAAAATCAATCAATTACGTAATCTCCTTTGCTGTCTATCAAGACAATCGGGACTTCTTTAGTAGCTTCAAATTTATCATAGGCTTCTCTGAGCTGGGATCCGAATAGCTCCAACGAGGGATTATTTTTTACATAACTATTATAAAACTCCAGCGATTTTTTTCTATTATAACGCACCGGGAAAATATGAACCGGAATAAAATCCTCTCCGCCCAATTTCGCAGCGCTGGCAATGAGATAAATCTCTTCAATATCATAATTGGTAACCGGTATGCATCCAACAGAAACACAGCTTCCGTGTATATAAATCCCATTTCCCGGCCTTAGCGGATCGCTCAATATTTTATCAGAAGTGTTCGGATAATTTAAACCCAAAGCCAGGTGATACGCACTCCTCGGATTAAATTCATTGATGTAATAAAATCCTTCGGGAACCTGGTAATCGCCCTGAATTCTTTTGGGTCCCATGGCACCGCTTTGCAAGCAAACTTTATAGGTCTTGAATAATTTATATTTTTCTTTAGCTTCACTTTTTACCCACACTTCCAATTGACCATCATATTTGAAACTACGGATAAAAACATATCGCGCAGGCCATGTCAGGCCTTTCGATTTGAACTCTTTTTGCAGCGAATCTTCCCTGATTTGTAACTCGCCCGCCATTTTGAAAGAAATATTGCTGGCATGTATCATCGAACTTTGCGCTTCACCAAAATAACTTACAAGGGAAAAAATAATCAAAAAGAAAATACACTTAAAATTTGTCTTGAACATTATAACTAATGATTGCTCTTTTTATAAGAACGTAAAATTAATTTTTTTCCAGAACAAAAAACCGTTTAGAATATGTTAAGTTAAATTATAAATTTCCTCTTTCAGCCTGCTCTCTTTCAATTGCCTCAAATAAAGCTTTGAAATTTCCCTTGCCGAAACTCTTCGCTCCTTTACGCTGAATAATCTCGAAAAACAAGGTAGGCCTGTCTTCTATCGGTTTCGAGAATATTTGCAACAGATACCCTTCATCATCTTTGTCAATCAAAATCCCCAACTCGCTTAACGGTTTCAAATCTTCGTCAATGTGCCCTACCCGATCCAATATAGTTGCATAATAACTGGGTGGTATCTTCACAAACTCAACACCACGGTTTTTTAATTGGGTAACAGTTTCGATAATATTATTGGTAGCCAACGCAATATGCTGCACACCTTCGCCGTCATAAAATTCAAGATATTCTTCCACCTGGCTTTTCTTCTTGCCCTCAGCCGGTTCGTTGATTGGAAATTTTACAAAACCATTTCCATTGCTCATCACTTTACTCATCAATGCAGAATACTCTGTGGAAATATCTTTATCATCAAAACTCAAAATATTTTCAAATCCCATCACGTCTTCATAAAATTTTACCCACGGATTCATTTGATTCCAACCTACATTTCCAACACAATGATCCACGTACAAGAGTCCCGTTGATACTGGGTTATACGAGCTTTCCCACTTTCTGTATCCGGGCATAAAAACTCCAGAATAATTTTTACGTTCTATGAACAAATGAACCGTATCGCCGTAAGTATTTATACCACTAATGACTACTTCACCCTGATCGTCTTTGAGTATGGTTGGTGCTAAACAGCTTTTGCCACCACGTTGGGTAGTTTCTTTCCAGGCACTGGTGGCATCGTCCACTTTCAGAGCAAGCACCTTCACTCCATCGCCATGCATGGCTACGTGATCCGAAATTGGATTTCCTTTCCTGATGGGCGTGGTCAGCACAAAAGTGAGTTTATTTTGCCTGATCACATAACTTGCACGATCTCTCAAACCCGTTTCCGGTCCGGCATACGCCAATGATTGAAAACCAAAAGCCGTTTTATAAAAATGTGCTGCCTGCTTTGCATTGCCTACATAAAATTCCACATAATCGGTTCCCATTAATGGAAGAAAATCGGTTCCACCCCTTTCTTTTTTTAAAGGAGATAATGCTTCTGTTTCCATATCAATCTTTTATTAAAGATACTAATTCAAAAAAAAAGTAATTATTAAAGATTTTGGTTCCACTCATACAAAACCGCTCCCTAATTATGAAATTTCAACCAACTCAATATCAAAAACCAATTCTTTTCCTGCAAGCTCATGATTTGCATCCAACACTACCACATCGTCTTTAACCTCTGTAACAACAACAGGAATTGGCTGTCCCGCCTGGTTCTGCAACTGCAGTTTCATACCTGGTTCTAATTTCATGTCGTCCGGAATACTTGATTTTGGAAATTCAATAATAGCATCAGGATGTGCGGCGCCATAAGCATTTTCGGGAGCAATATTGATCGTCTTTTTTTCACCTACTTCCATTCCTGGTATCGCATCATCAAAACCTTTGATCATTTGACCCGCACCAACGGTAAAAGCCAGTGGCGCTTTACCTTCGCTCGAATCAAATTGTTCGCCATTTACCAGCTTACCTTTATAGTGTACTTTGACATTATCGCCTTTTTTTGCCTTCATGATTTATTATTTTTTTGATTAAAAAATGGAATTACTGTTTATGAAAAAATATTTCATGTATTATAAAGTTGGCAATTTTATTTTATTTATTGTAGTTAAATTAAGAAAAGATTATTTTTTATAATAATTTTATCAGGTTTACACTTCCGTTTCCTGTTATTTTACAATCTAGTATGCTTTGGAAACTCGTGAAATTTAATCTTTATGAAACAAAAAATCAACTTATTTGTTTGCTTACTGCTGATGGTGTTTACCGGGTTTTCACAAAATAGAATTATTCCCGGAGCTGAAAGAATGGATCAATATCTTTCTTTAATAAAAAATAAATCAGTAGCTGTATTTGCTAACCCTGGCTCCCTAGTTAAGCACACTTCACTAATAGACACTTTTCTAAAACGCGGCGTAAAAATCGTGCGCATTTTTGGACCGGAACATGGCTATAAAGGAACCGCCGATGCAGGCGAAAAGGTAGGCAATTTTATTGATCCCAAAACCGGAATTGAAGTAATTAGTCTTTATGGGAAACACAATAAACCAACCACCGAAGATTT
>JBDTKF010000147.1:0-10187 GCA_039935455.1 Ginsengibacter sp. | reverse complement strand
AGACGTTTTATGTCAATCTCACATCTTTTGCATCTTGCCATTATAATTCACTTCCTCATTCGCAATACTGATATAGTACATCCCCGGGTTCAACTGCAGCGTATTTATAATTGGTGAATTAATGCCTTTAATTATCACAATGGTTTCTGTGTAAACCGTTTGTCCGTTACTGTTTCTGATCATCATCAAAGCTTTACCGGTTTTTGGTGCATTGAAAGAAGCGGTGAAACCCGCTCCTCTATCCGAAGGCAGTTTGAAACAACTCCGGTAGAAGAAAATGGGCAAAAGAGTTGAAGGTTACTCCGGCAATTTAGTTTTGTAATAATTTATTTTATCCTGCAAACTCATCCGGGCATAGCGCGGTGAAGGTGAAGGCAGACATTCTCCGATCTGTGTACCCGGAAATATTTTCATAAAACTCTTCTCAACAAATTTACTGGTGAAGAATATCGAATGAATATTTTGGTTTTGCAAAACCTTTTTAATCTCTTTATCATTCAACGCTACAATCTCGAGGTTACTATCCGTGTTGTTGTCTTCTCTCCTTTTAATCTTTAGAAAAAGATCGACCATACCAATTCCATGTTTTATAAAAAGAGCCTGTTTATCTGATCTTTTTTGCAAATTGACTCCATAAACTCCGGAGATAATCTTCCAGAATTGGTTTCTTTTAGAACCATAGAACCATTCATCTTCTGAGAGAATTTTATGGGTAACTTCTCTGCCCGGAAAGCTTCCAACGATAATGACCGCAACATTTTCAGGGATAAATGCTTTAAAAGGATGTGTTTCAATTTCTTCCATCTGGGATCTAAAGTCGTATTAAGTTTTACTTGTTGTTATAATCACAAAGAACTTTTCTGTTTATTTAAAAATGCCTGCTGCAAAAAGATGCGGTTTGTATAGTTGATATTTCATAATCAATAATTGAATCAATCAAATTAATTGCTTACGCATAAATATATCACAACCCGTATGTCCACTGTGACCCAGAGGGCCGGGAATTTTTTCAAATCCATTTTTTTCATACAACCCAATTGCGTTGGTCAATTCAGGCATTGATTCAAGATACATTTTTTGATAACCTTGTTTCTTTGCTTCTTCAAAGCATTTTTTTAAAAGCGTTTGTCCATAACCGTTACGTCTGTAAATTTTAGACACATATAATTTTACCAACTCACAGGTATCTTCCGGCAGCCCGCTTGTCGGAAAAATTCCTGCGCCAGCGGCTATCTCATGATTCACTTCTATGACAAAATATGCAGAACGTTTTTGGGTAAAAATTTCGGTTAAATGATCCGTGGTTTTATCAAAATAAACTGTGCCAGGTTTGGCTGCATTGAATTCCAGCAACGAATTGCGAATAATCACAGCCATAGCTGCATCATCTTTCATACCGATCTTTCTGACCAACATCTTTATAAACAGGTTATTTCTTTTTGTCACTATTGCTCTTCAATGCCGCGCGGTCATACTGGCAACAATCATCTAATTTGTTATAAGCGCTGTCACTGGCTTTATAATCCTGTGTGTCATAACCAACCGCAGCTATAGCGCTTTGGATCTTTGCCGAACTGGTGGTTGCAGGGTCATAACTAATCTGCAAAAACCGGGTGTTCTTATTCCAGTTGGCAACCGTAGCACCAGCTGCAATCGCGCTATTTTCGATCTGTTTTTTACAATCGATGCAATTTCCGTTTACCTTAACAGATTCTGATTTTGCAGTTTGTGCCTCTGAAGATTGAAAAGAAATTATACTGAAAAACAGTATGCTGAAAAATTTTATTGCTTTCATTTTTATGATTTTGTATCACCAAAATTAATCATAAAAAGATTTACCAGGACCAGACAACGGTTACCATAAACGGAATAAATTCGCTTGTAGTAAATGAACAAATAAGGCGGATTTTAATTCCTGATGAATCATTAATTAACAAAGCTCCATTTGATTCCAAACCTGATAACAAGTCCTGGCGTTGGATACAGCGGTGCGGCAAAATTGTTGTTGGTAAATCCAAAGCCCTTATCAACGTTAACAGTATTTAGATTTTCCATTCTTATAAACGCAGTAAAAGACTTTATCCGAAAGTTGAAAAAAGCATCCAGTTGCGGCAGATTATTTATGGTGGTTGTATCCTGAGGAAAGAATTTACCCATCACCGGTGAATAATTATCCGCTTTATAAGGAGTATTATATTTTACATTAATCCCGGTACTTAAATTTAAGTTTTTAAAAAAGATCCCTTCAAAAGCAATCTTTTGATTTGTATAAAATAAGGGAACATGAACGGGTGTATTTCCCGCAGTTTGTTGAACAATGAAATCGCTGTATAAATTCAAGTGTCCAATAATTTTTGTTTTTGCAGATGCAGTAACCTGTGTCAGATTGATCAATCCATTGAATTGATCTGTTTGATAAAAATTTTTAAAATAAGTATAATTGGTAATCGAAATATTCCGGGCCATAATTGTGAACCTCGGGTTTATCGCAGTGGCTGTTAATACGGTTGTATTTTCTTTGAGCGTATTTAATTTGTTACCGAAATTGAAAGAAGAATTGCCTTCGTAAATGTAGGAAGGCGACCGGTTTACATTTTGGAAACTCACCTGCACATCACCCAGTTTTTTATTCAACGTTCGCGCTACAGAGGCGTAGACATTGAAATCAGCGGCATTGAGACCGGTAGGATAAAATTCCCCATTCACGACAGCATCCCATTTTTTATTCCTGGTTTTATTCCGATAGGCTCCGTGTAAAACGACATTGTAAAAATTCTTTTTCCCAGAATAAAAAAACCCTGAAAAGTTTTCCAAACGTAAACCGGCTTCAATGTATTGGCCCTGGTTTTTTGTTTCAGGAAACTGTCGTATCAGGAAATCATTTGACACAAACTTCCAACGTTCTTTAACCAAAAAATTCATTCCATATTTTACATTCAACGCGGTGTCATAATTCTGTTGAAAGAAGGCTGAGTCAGCCTTTGCAAATCCAACATTGTTCAGCGTATCCTTAAATTCATAGCCAGATGATTGGTAGTTGACGCTATGCTGAAAACGAAGTTTGGGATAAAATAAATATTCAGTCGTACTGTCGTTGATAATGATGGAATCCTTTTTTCCGAGGTCATAACTTTGGCTCAGGAAAGCATTAAAATCGTTATAAAGATTACCGGTTGTAATGCGGGTAGAAAAAATGTTTTGGTTTTGCAGCGTATCGCTTCCCAGGTTTACCGGAACCGCCAGCCGCCTTTTGCGAATTGGATCAGCGAGTAATGAATCATCCTTGATTCCACCATTTTCTGAAGAAGAAAGCTTATTACCCTGGAGCACAAAATATGCGGCGTACCTTTTCATCTTCCCCTGGTAATTACTGAAAAAACGGTAGTTGTTGTGATTGGTATTTTGAGTTTGAAAAAAGCCCGGTGAAGCTATTAACCGATACTCTATTCCAACATTCCAATTGGGCTTCACATTCTGTGTCAACAACACTTTGACCACCTGCTCTTTTCCGGACGCCAAAAAATAACTCAACGATGTATAAGGTCGGGTTGTTTTAAAAAAACGCGTGTTTGCAAGTGTATATTTATACAGATCGAAAGCATGGAAACCTGCATCCCACCCCGCTTCCAGCAACGGAGAAAACAAAACAGGATAAGCCGCGTTCCCATTATTTCCGAGCGTGATATAATTATCAGGGACCGGATAATATCTCCCAAAATCATAGATGGAAGAATCCAAATATTCCTTTACCAATGAATTTAAATGACGATAAGTAATTGTGATGGAATCTTTGAGATCGTCCCGATGCTCAAACCCAATTGTATCAGCCCGGGATTTTCCACCCATCTCTCTCATCCCTCCCAGTGGGTTTCCGGATCGTAAATTGGGCAATTGAGCGAATGAAAACTGCACGCAGAAAATTAAAAGCAGCACCACACTAATTCTTTTTATCAGAGCGGTGGTACTAAATATTTTTTGCGAAATAATCATTTAAAAGAATTCTTATAACTGCGCGATCAATTGTTTAAAGATCAAAGTGAGCTTCGGTTCTGCATCTTTAGCGGCCTGCAAAACATCTTCATGTGTGATGGTATTTTCTTCCTCTCTGATACCAACATCTGTTATTACACTGAGGGCAAAAACAGGTAAACCCAAATGTACGGCGGCGATTACTTCCTGCACGGTACTCATGCCGACTGCATCAGCGCCCAGAATGTTCAGCATTTTATATTCCGCACGGGTTTCAAAAGTGGGCCCTGTAACTCCTGCATATACGCCTTCTTTGATTTCGATATTATTTTGAAGTGCGATCTTTTTCGCTTTTTCAATTAAATCGTTTTGATAAGGTTCGCTCATATCCGGAAAACGTTCGCCCAGTTTATCTTCGTTTTTCCCGAGCAAAGGATTGATGGTGAGCATGCTGATATGATCCCTGATAATCATCAGATCACCCACTTTGAACGACCGGTTGATACCTCCGGCGGCATTGCTGATCACCAAGGTTTTTATTCCTAAAAACCTGAGAACCCTGATCGGAAAAACAACTTGTTTCGTGGTATATCCCTCGTAATAATGAAACCTGCCGGCCATTGCGACTACTTTTTTTCCACTTAGATTTCCAAAAATCAACTTACCGCTGTGGCCTTTTACCGTGCTCACCGGAAAATGCGGAATGTGATGATAGGAAATTTCGTACTCAACTTCGATCTCATGCACAAAACTGCCAAGTCCGCTCCCCAACACGATTCCAACCGAAGGCTGTATCGCATATTCAGATTGTATAAAATCAACCGCTTCCTTGATTTTTTTGAACATAACCAACTATTAAAAAATTGTCGCCAAAGATAAGTGAAGAATGGATCAGATCGTTGCATGCAAAAAGTGAATTCTTTAAGAAAATTCAGAATGCTTTTCAGATTCCTTAACAAGAAGTATTTTGCAACAAATTAATTTTAGTCCATAAACAGAAATATGTTACAGGAAAATATTGCAACAGTAGAAACACAAATGCTGATTAGAAAACCGGTTTCACTGGTGTTCCAGGCATTTATCGATCCTTCAATTACTACTCATTTTTGGTTCACAAAATCAAGTGGTAAATTGGAAACGGGGAAAACCGTGATTTGGAGTTGGGAGATGTATGGTATTTCGACGCAGATATTTGTAAAGGAGATTGAACCAAACAAAAAAATTGTTTTTGAATGGGGGATGCCGGATAAAACAACAGTCAGTTTTGACTTTAATCCATTGTCTGACGAAACCACTTATTTAATCATCAAAAATTTTGGCTTCAAACAAACCGGATTTGAATTGATAGAAAAAATAAAAGATAGTACTGGTGGATTTACAACAGTTCTCGATGGACTGAAAGCTTACCTGGAACACGGCATCCAATTGAATTTGATCGGAGACAAATTTCCAAAAGAGGTTTCCAATCATGGCAAATAAAAATGAAATCTGGCCATTTTATAAACTTTAAATTTCCTATCCAAATATTTTTATGGGTTTGATTATCGGGCAAACCCAATTTAATAATTCCCAAATTTTCTTCACAAGAAAATAGAAAATCCGGTTATTTGTTGCTTTACTGATTGTATCCATTTTTTTCAACTTCGATGATTGAAAAGCAAAACTTTCCCCACGATATTTTTTTGAACGGATTTATTCTTTCACTCACCAAAATCTAAAAGAACTTTAATTTTTATTTTGTCCTGCTGTTGTCCTTTCTAAAAACATTTTTACTTAAATTGTGTAACTCTGCTTTTTAGTTTTTTTATGGAAAATAAAATAATTACTCTTAAAGAAATAGCCAGGCGACTCAATTTTTCTGTATCAACCGTCTCGCGTGCTTTACACAATCATCCAAGCATTGGATTGCGGACCACTGCGCAGGTACAAAAGCTTGCCGCAGAATTAAATTACGAGCCGAATCAAACTGCATTATTGTTTAAACAACAGAAGACAAACATTATTGGAATTATAGTTCCTAATTTGAAAGAAGAATTTTTTTCACAGGGAATAAGTGGAATCGAGGATGTGGCCAAACAGTACAAGTATAACGTGATTATCGGGCAGTCTCATGACGAAGTAGCTCAGGAAAAGCAAATTATTACCGCCATGAAAAATCAGCGGGTAGATGGACTGATCGTATCTATTTCAAAATACACCCAAAATTATGATCACCTGACCGACATGGGAAAATACAATATTCCCATTGTCTTTTTTGATCGGGTTCCGGATTTGTCAACCGTCCATAAAGTTCACTCGGATATTTCTTCCGGCACAAACCAGGCAATCAGTTTTCTGATCAAAAAAGGTCATAAAAGAATTGGAGTAATCAATGGCCCTGAAGAAATGAAATCCTGTGAGGAACGAAAAAACGCATACATGGAGGCGTTGAAAAAGAAAAGAATTAAAATTGATCTTTCGCTGATTGTTTCTACAGATCTGACACCCGAAAAAACGTATGAAGCCATGGATCAGTTGCTCAGATTGAAGCCCCGTCCAACTGCAATTCTAACGATCAATGATTATGTGGCGCTTGATGCGATTCAATTTTCAAGAAAAGCAAAATTAAAAATCAATAAAGACATTTGTTTTGTCAGTTATGCAAATCTTCCGATTACAAGTTACCTGGATTTCCCGCCTCTCGCTTCTGTAGAGCAATTTCCTTATCAACAGGCAAAAAAAGCTGCTGAGATTTTGTTTCATCTTTTGGATAAAGAAGCGAAAACAGACAAATCTGAATATGATTTCCAGAATATTCTCATCGATGGTCAGTTAGTGATCAATAAAATAAAATAAAAATTAATGCCATACAAAGGCGACAAATAAATGAAACAACCGTTTGCGTTTATGAGTTTAATTTTCGTACTTTAAGTTTGTTAGATAATATAATTAAATGACAGCAAAGGATCAGGCACTTTCGGCCTATAATTTAGACAGCACAAAACTCGAAACTGAACAGATAACCGAGGGTCTTATCAATTCGACCTGGCGCGTAAATCATTCAGGTGAATCTTTTATTTTACAAAAAATTAATCAACAGGTTTTCAAAAACCCAGATGCAATTGCGTCTAACATCAGGCTGATTTCAACATATCTTCAACAACATAGTCCCGGTTATTTATTTGTCGCTCCTATAAAGACAAAAGATCGGGAAGAAATGGTCAGAATTGAAGGTGACGGCTATTTCCGGCTGATTCCTTTTGTCGAAGGATCTCATTCCATCAACACCGTTGAGGAACCGAAACAGGCTTTTGAGGCTGCCCGAAAATTTGGGGAATTCACCAGGCTGCTCTCCCGGTTCCCTGTTCAGGAATTACAATCTACCATCCCTGATTTTCATAATCTTTCTCCCCGTTATCAGCAATTTAAAGATGCGCTGGGAGTGGGAAATAAAATTCGCATTAAAGAATCATCGTTATTAATTAAGTTCATGGAAGACAACAAAAATGTAGTTGATGTCTATGAAAACATTTTACAAAATTCATCCTTCAAACTTCGTGTAACTCACCATGACACTAAGATAAGTAATGTCCTTTTTGACAATAAAAATAAAGGGTTGTGTGTCATAGATCTAGATACGGTAATGCCCGGGTACTTCATCAGCGATGTTGGCGATATGATGCGCACCTATCTATCACCAGTAAACGAAGAAGAAAAAGATTTTTCAAAAATCGATGTGCGGGAAGAATATTTCAAGGCGATCTGGGATGGTTATATGGGCGAAATGAAAGAGGAACTAAATGATGAAGAAAAACGCCATTTTATTTACTCCGGAAAATTTATGATCTATATGCAGGCAATCAGATTTCTTACCGATTACCTGAATGATGATATTTATTATGGAGCAAAATATGAGCATCAGAATTATGTAAGAGCCGGAAACCAGGTCGCCCTATTCAACAAACTGATCGAAAAAGAAAAAGTATTGCATAAGCTGATTGATTAGATCATCCTGAATTACATTAAAAAACTATTTTTTTATTGAAACTGCTTCTGAAAAACAATCTTTTTGTATGGAAATCTTTCCGCGTATTGATAAATAATTCCCCGGATATAATCATTCTCAGGATAAGGTGTCAAAAATGTTTTAAGTTCTTCCATCTGGTAAATGTTTGATTCGGTTGGTAAATATCCCATACCATAAAACTTACCTTTCTCTATCAGAATACAACTTTGTTCATTTTCTTCCAAACCTTGATCCAACAATGCAAATGAAGGCAATTCCTTTTCTAGAAACTGAATACATGCATATACCCTTGCATTGTAAACTTCAGGGGATTCTCTTTTTTCACATGCTCCTTTACACTTTTCTCCATTAGACTTACGGCATTCCTGGTTTGACGTACAAAGGAAACAGAGTGTGGGACAAAGCTCAAATTCATTGACCAATTTCCGAAGCAAGGAGTAACCTTCAGTAAGCAGGTTGAATGTATAAAAAGCGGGCAGGTTTTTTTTCTTTTTCTCGATACACAGTCTGACATATCCGCAACTATCTTCGAAAGAGTACAGACCATAAACCTGCTCAAACCTTTTCTGGCTGTGATTTTGTTCGGGCCATAATTTTTTAATTTCTACACTTTCCATAATAAAGGCCATAAGCTCAGTTGCAGTTTCATGGTAAGTAACCCGATATATTTTCTTTAGAAATTCCTGCTTTTGTTTGTTCGTCTTATTATTAGAAAAATGACTATTTACTCTTTTACTTAAATTCTTCGCTTTACCTACGTAAATGACTTTTCCTTTTTTATCATGAAAATAATATACACCCGGAAGTGAAGGCAATTTCCAAACTTCGATTGAAGAAACATTTGGAGGCAGAAACTGCTCTTTGCTGCATGATTTCAACATCCTTTCTACATGTCCGTTTATATCCTGTTGCAACAGGTAATGAAATAGTTTTACAGTCGCTTCAGCGTCACCTGCGGCGCGGTGTCTCTCTTCAATTTCAATTCCAAGGTGATTGCAAATCTTACCCAAACCATAACCTTTCAAACCGGGTAAAATCTGTCGGCCCAAACGAACTGTACATAATTTTTTACAACACAATTCATAACCACATTTCAGCAAATGATGTTTCACAAATGAATAATCAAAATTTACATTGTGAGCCACAAAAATTTTATCATGGAGTAATTCGAAAAGTTCATCAGCTACACTTTTGAAATCCCGCTCATATTCTACCATTTCATTGGTAATACCGGTCAACGTTTCTATGTACCGCGGAATTGTAAAATGAGGATTTAATAAAGTATGAAACTTCGTGATAATCTGCTTTCCATCTGTCACGAAAACAGCTATCTCGGTTATTCCGTTAGATGCGGCAAAACCGCCGGTAGTTTCAATATCAACAATTGCATATAACAAAAAACAAGTGATTGTGGTTTACTTATGGGATCAGAAAGATACAATAAACGATCAAACCAGCACATTTTTTTACCTAAGAAATGAAAAAACATGATGTTTTGATTGGGCATCCTTGTTATATTTCATTTTAAAGAAACTATCCCAAATACTTCTATCAAAGCCAATCTTCATCAATCAGACGATTTCATGCACCTTCAAAATTGCTTTACCAATTACCTGCAAGCTTTGCTTAGTCGGCTCATATTCCGGTATTATGTCGTAGCTGAATATTTCCGTTGTACAATACTTTGATCGAAAGCAATTCAAAGCGTGGCAACCTTTTGAAAAAATAATCCGATTTACAATAGGAATAGGAAACTCTAAACGTGATGAAGAAAAGTAAAAGAAACACCTTCTTAATTTTTGTGGGAATCGTTATCCTAATGATAATCGTTGGTTATCGGATGTATAATAAACCCCACCAGAATATTCAGGATGCAAGCGCTGTTAAAGCCACATCCATCGTGCTTTACAATACTTTTTCTAAAAAAGAAAAAGACTCCGAAATCTATTTAAATAAGGTGGTGGAAGTATCAGGAGAAATTAAAAGCATTACAAAAAATGAACAGAATCAGCAGATCATTTTATTGAATACGAATGTTTCGGGAGGTTCTGTTAATTGTACAATGGAAGAAAAAATAAATAGCGTGAAACCAGGTGACAACATCATTGTGAAAGGAATTTGTAGCGGATATATTGATGGCGACATAGACATGGGTTTACCGGGAGATGTTTTTTTAATAAGATGCTATCAATCAACCAAGATAAATTAAATG
>JBDTKF010000146.1:0-89776 GCA_039935455.1 Ginsengibacter sp. | reverse complement strand
TTCCATTCTCAACTAATTTCATGATGGCTACAGAAGTAATCAGTTTACTTACACTCGCGATGCGGAACTGCGATTCGGTGGTAACTTTTTCATGTGTATCCGTATTAGCTTCTCCATATCCTTTTGCGTAAACAAGTTTGCCATTCCTGCTCACGGCCAAAGACATTCCCGGCATTTTATTTTTTGTCATCCAGCCTGTTATTTTCTCATCAACGGTAGTGATGTCTTTCTGTTGAGGCGGTGGAGGAGCATTTACATCGTTTTTTTTGCATGCTGCAAAAGTGAGTACCATTGCGGCAGTTAAAAGAATTTTGTTCAACTTTTCCATGGCTTAATTGTTTTGATAAAGAGTTTTAATTGCAATAGTTTTTTTATGTTTTCATCTATATCGAAAAAAAATTGAAAGGTCATCAGAGTGAAAAATTTCATCTAAGAATAAAACGGGTCGCTTGCAACTGCGACCCGTAAAACGACAATCTATACACATGAAAAAGTTTAGGTGCATTCAATCATTCAACTATAAAAATGAGCTGTCAAACAGTCATTAAAAGCGAGGCTCTGTGTACGGCATTCAGCAAAGTATCAGTTGTCATAACTATATCGGTGTTACAACTAAAAGGTCATCATTTCAAAAAAAGTTCTGATCTTTTAAGCAAAAATATAGATGTAAGTAAAGTTTTTGGTTATGGAGAATTATACGATGAGCAAGGTGAAATATTGTTTGAGAATCAATTTTTGCGGTAACGATTTTTGTTTCCTTATTTCACTGGAAGGACTAATTTAATTTTTCGATCCACTTATATAAATAGTCTTTTTCAACCGGGATTTTTATTTGATCGTTTATATTAAAAATACCAAAGACGGTACTTCCAGTACCGCTCATAGAAGCATAAATAGCATTATATTGGTACAACTTTTCTTTGATTATTTTTATTTCCGGATGATTTTGGAACACAACCTTTTCGAAATCATTTACCATATCATTCTTCCATGTTTCAATTGGTTGCCGGGCGACTTCATGAATTTTCTTTTCGGGGACTGCGGGTATAATTTTCTTAAATAATTTTTTGGTGCCAATAA
The DNA here is from genome assembly GCA_039935455.1 of Ginsengibacter sp. Lineage (GTDB taxonomy): Bacteria > Bacteroidota > Bacteroidia > Chitinophagales > Chitinophagaceae > Ginsengibacter. Next base: position 88,696 of record JBDTKF010000146.1, on the reverse strand, counting down.
ATATTCCAGGATTAATTAATAATATTTTATACCTGGAAAGTGAGCATTTTATTTCCTCCAAAATTTCTCCACGACCTGAAGCGAAAGCTGGTTTATTAATTAAGAAAAATGGACAATCACTACCAAGTTGCAATGCATAGATTGAAAGTTGCTGATTCGAAATATGGAGATTATATTTTTTATTGAGCAGAGACAAAGTGAACGCTGCATCTGCAGAACCTCCACCCAATCCAGCTCCCACAGGAATGGTTTTATGCAAATGCATATTTATTTCGGGCAAATCCGGGAAATCCTTTTTTAATAACTCGTAAGCTTTTAGACATAAATTATGATTAGTAGCACCACCCGAAATTCCTGTGTTGATAAATTTTGTTTCAATTTGAGAAGTAACTATTTCTAAAACATCATGAAATGGTAGTGGAAAAAATATAGTTTCAATATTGTGAAATCCATCGGTTCTTTTACCTATGATATTCAGGCCAAGATTGATTTTGCAATTTGGAAATGTTACCATGTCAAACAAAAAGTTTCGAAATCGAAGTTTGGGAATGGAGGTTGGAAATTAAAGTTGAATGTTGATGAATAACATTCGATGTTTAACTCCCTTTCCTTCTGTTTATTTCGTCTCTGATGGAAGCGGCTTTTATATAATCCTCATGTTCGAGCACTTCATTTAATAATAATTCCAATTCTGCAACAGAAAGTTTATTTAAATCTTCGTTGGTTTCATCATTGTGTGAAACGACGACTTTTTTCTTCTTGTCATCTTCTTCCATCAATATTCCTGCACTTTCTAAAATATTATCATAAGTATAAATTGGGCAGCCAAAACGCACAGCAAGTGCAACAGCATCTGAGGTGCGCGAATCTATTTCAACGGTATCTTTCTCAGATGAGCAAATCAACTTTGAATAAAAAATACCTTCTTGCAGGTCATTGATAATGATCTCATGTAAGTCAATATTAAACGCCATCATAAAATTCTTCATTAAGTCATGGGTAAGTGGCCGGCTAGGTTGCATTCGTTCGAGAGCAACAGCAATTGCCTGCGCTTCGAACCCTCCAATTACAATCGGCAACCTTCTTAAACCGTTTACTTCACCCAAAACCACTGCGTAGGAATGGGTTTGAGTAATACTATGAGACAGCGCCACAATTTCCATTTCGATTTTCTTCATTCTAACTCAATCCGCTTAAGCGGTTTTTATTTTTGAATAACAAATATAAAAAGAAATGCCTCTTCTTTTTGTAAACTAATAAATCCTGGCTAATCTCATAAAGATTTATTACAATTAACTTATTCCTTTTAATTCTTTTACAGCTTCTGTAATTTTTGGAACTACTTCAAACGCGTCACCGACAATTCCATAATCAGCTGCTTTAAAAAAAGGAGCTTCGGGGTCCTTGTTGATTACGACGATCGTTTTACTTCTGTTTACTCCTGCCAGATGTTGAATTGCACCGGAAATTCCAATCGCAAAATATAAATTCGGCGCAATGGTCAGTCCTGTCTGACCCACATGTTCATGATGCGGGCGCCATCCACTGTCGCTCACAGGCCGACTGCATGAAGTAGCGGCTCCGAGTGCCTTTGCAAGATCGGTTACTATTTCCCAGTTTTCAGGACCTTTCAAACCCCGGCCGCCACTTACGACTAAACTGGCTTCAGCTAAAGGAATTTCTCCTGAAACTTTATTTACTGCTTCAATTTTTACTTTTGAGGGAGGAATTTGAGTTTGTATTTCTACCACTTCAGCCGTTCCATCACCCTCTTTAATTTTATAAGAATTGGCATTTAGTGAAATGATTTTTATTTCAGTTTTGATGGAGACATTTGCAAAGGCCTTTCCACTAAATACGCTTTTCTTTACGATAAAACCATTTGATGTTTTTGGTAATTCCATTGCGCCGGAAACGAGTCCTGCATTCAATCTTACTGACAACCGTGGTGCGATTGCTTTCCCATTAAAATTATTGGAAAAAATGATCACTTTTGCGTCTGAGCTTTTTGAAACCTCCGCTATAACATGTGTGTATACTTCGTCGTCAAAATTGTTGAGCACATCGTTTTTTGCAACGTGAATTCTTTTTAAACCATATTTCCCCAAAGCATTCAGATCATCCTCTACATTTCCTAAAACAATTCCTTCAGCAGAAATATTTAAATCTTCTGCAAGCTTTGCTCCGTAAGAGGCAGCTTCAAGCGAATTCTTTTTTATATGACCTTCAGATTGATCTAAAAATATTAAAACACTCATTTTATCAATTATAAATTAACAATTAAGAATTGAGAAAACAGTAAACGAACAAATAACCCGAATTACTGATTTCGCTATAATCTCCTAAATCACTTTTGCTTCTTCATGTAATAACCTTACTAATTCTTCTGGCGAATCGGCAGGAATTAATTTAACTCCTGCTTTTGCCGGAGGCAACTCGAAAGAATCTATCTCTGTGAAAGTGTCTGCCTGAACGGGTTCCAGCACTTTCAAAGGTTTTGTCCTTGCACCCATTATGCCCCTCATATTAGGAATTCGCTGTTCGGCCATTCCTTTTTGACAACTAACAACGACTGGCAGATTTACCACATCTACTTCTTCGCCACCTTCAATTTCACGTTCGACAGTAGCTATATTTCCATTTAATGAAAATTTGGTTGCCAACGAAATAAACGGGAGGCTTAATAATTCAGCAACCATTCCTCCGATGGAAGATCCGTTGTAATCAATCGTTTCTTTTCCGGTGAAAATAAGGTCATAATTATTTTGTTTGGCAACTTCGGCAATTTGAGAAGCAATATAAAAATCATCATGACTGTTGCTGTTTACTCTGATTGCTTCATCGCCGCCTAGTGCCAGTGCTTTACGGATTATCGGATCATTCTCTGCACCGCCGACATTTATCAAATGCAATGTTGCGCCCGGATCCGCTTCTTTCAATTCGATTGCTCTGACTAGTGCATACCATTCGTCATAAGGGTTTAATATAAATTGGACGCCAGCTTCTGCAAATTTCGTGTTGTTATCTGTGAAGGCTATTTTTGCGGTCGTATCCGGCGTTTTGCTGATGCAAACAAGTATCTTCATTGTTCTTTTTTTTCGAGGTGCGAAGATACTAAGGAAAAAAAAAGTAAAAAATTATTCATGGACAGAATTAATAAATTGAAGGAGTATATAAATATAAATGGTATCGATAGTTTTCTACAACATGCTTTGGCACTCGAGTATATTAAAGCGGGTGATGATAAGGAAGCAAAAATGCTGTTCAATGAGATTCTAAAGAGAGAGCCAACTTATGTAGGTTCTTATTATCATTTAGGTAAGTTATTAGAAAGGATTGGAGATCCGAGAAAAGCCATGCGTGTTTATAAGAGAGGTATGGAAATTGCAGAAGCCGCAAACGATTCAAATTCTTACCGGGAATTACAAGGAGCATTCGAAGATGTAGAAGACGAATTGGAGAATTGATTTCATTTTCGGAAAACTCAATAAAATTGACAATTTCGGATAGTTGTTATCGAAAGCTGTTGCCGTTTCTTGAAATATTTTTTTACCGAAACTCTTTTCAAGTGAATGTAATTGGTAAAGTGCTTTCATTCAGTGTTGTTTCATTCCAAGTCTTATTATAGTTGCATAGATTCAAACTAATTTTTCATTTTTCATTTTCTCTTCATGTTGGCATTTTATGTTTGTCCCTGTAATCAATTATTAAACTAAAAAACAAACATTATGAAAAAGACATCATTATTCTCAATTGCGTTATTATTATCGTTCGGTTTGCTTGCACAAACATCTGTAAAAAATACAGGATCCATTAATAATAACACCAACATTCAAAGTAATAAAAGTGGTGAGGTAAATAGTTCTACCAGCGCTTCTTCTAGTACAAGTATACAAACAGATGCTGTGCTGAAAGCGAAAAATAAAACCTACGCTGAGTTAAAAAAAGAAAAGGAATCCGTTGTTGCTACGTCTGACAAAACAAAAACGGAGGCAAAATCTGCAGCAAAAGAATCCAAAAAGATGACAGAACAGGACATATCAGTTTCTGGTTCTGCACATTCAAGTGCAAATGCCGGTTTATCTAAAAAAGACAATAATGTTAGTAATAATACGTCTATAATAAGTGGCACAAGTTTATCTGCTTCCGGTGAAACAACAAATTTTCATCAAACGAAAGAAAATGGAAAAGCTGTAGGAGCCACAATGGTCGATGCAACAATGGAACACGAACACCATATAGCTACCAAGGTGAATAATTCAGCTTCAAAAACCGGGGAAAAAGTGAAAGCTATTTCTTCAGCAGCTGTGCACGTCGGAGCAAACTCTGCAACCACTGTAAAACCCCATCCGGTTTCCATAAGAACAAATACACTGGTGAAAACGAATGGTGGTATTAATCTTAAATAATAACTCAATAACAGGTTTTGTAATTCTGCAAAACCTGTTATTTTTTAAATCGAAAAGATGAACAGGATAAATAAAGTGAAACATTTTATAGGAATCTTTTTTTTGACAAGTTTGCCTGTTTGGGCTTTGGCGGCTCAAGATAAACCGTTAATACTCCAACCTGTCATTAACCAGATGCAAACAGACACTTCGGTACCTGCAAAAAAAGCTATAGAAAGCACGAAAGAAAAACCGGCAGATGCTGTAATCAGAGAAGTTCCTCTGGCACGAAAACAAGCAATACCAATACCTGTAAAAATTAAAGTTGATCCGGTGAAAATCATAAAGCCAAACATAAAAGTGATCAAACCCGTGATCAGAATCCTTCATTAAAAATCAAAATTACACCTCATGAAATCAATCATATTAATTACTGCATTTGCAATTGTTAATGGGATCTGCTTCGGTCAAACAGATACCATTACCGGCGAAGCTTCAACTGATACCCAGGCAAAATCGACTCTAACACTTGCTGGAGTGTATTCAAATAATGCAAGCTATTATGGACAAAAAGCTGAAACGAATTTACCTTATGTGGCTTTTGCTGCCAACTATCACCTTAAATCTGGTTTTTATTTCACAGCTCAAACTTTCAAATTATTGAATGAAAATACTTCAACGGTTTCTGCAGCAAGTCTTGGCGCAGGTGTTAATTTTAAATTGGGACCAAAACTGACTACCGATCTGAGTTATAGTCATAGTTTTTATCCTGAATATTCTCCCATGTTACAAGCTGCCAACCTCGATAATGCCAGTATTTCTCTTTCATACGATAGTTGGATAAAACCAACCATAACCGGGGATTATGCTTTTGGAAAAGCAAATGATGCTTTTGTTACCGGATCGTTATCCAAAGTGATTAATCTCTTCAGCACCGGGAAAAAAGATATAATCACTATTAGTCCTTCAGCAGATTTAGTGGCGGGAACTCAACATTTTTATCAAACTTATGTCACTCAGCAAAAGATACGTGATAGTGTTCTTGGAATTTTACCCAACCCTATTTTTGGTAGTTCACCTTCAGAACATGTTGATACCGTTGCCACAACTGCATTTAATATTTTGTCTTATAATTTGAAAATTCCTTTCGCATACAATAGGGCGCATTATTCAGTAGAGGCGGCTTATCAGCTTTCCTTCTTAAGCGCGAAATCACAGTCTGACGCAGGAAAAATCAATTCTTTTTTTACTTTAAGCTTTTATTATCAATTTTAATCCATGAAAGTCTTGATCATTGAAGATGAAAGAGCACTCGCCAGGGAAATGAAGACTTTTTTGGAAAAGGCATTTTATCTCTGCGACAGAGCCTACACTGCGGAAGAGGCTAAAAAGTTGATGGTAGAAAATGCTTACGATTTCATTCTGCTCGATCTGGGTTTGCCCGATTGTGATGGGCTTATACTTTTAGATGATACAAGAAAAATCTGCCCTAATGCATCATACATTATTATTACGGCGAGAGGAAAACTGGAGGACAGAATTAAGGGGTTGGATTTGGGTGCTGACGATTATCTTCCGAAACCATTTTCATTACTCGAATTACAATCCAGGATGCACGCGATCTCACGGCGAAAATCGGGCAATAATGATCCGATTCTGCAATTGGGCGATTTCAATGTTGATCTCAACAAACGAATCGTGCAATTTGAAGAAAAGCAAATTGATTTAACCCGAAAAGAATTTGATTTGCTTAGTTATATGCTCTTGCATAAAAACAGGCCACTTACCCGGCTCCAGTTAAGTGAACACATTTGGGGAAATTTTTCGGATGACGATTATGATTCCAACTATATTGATGTGCACATCAAAAATATCAGAAAAAAAATGATGGCCTTTGCATCGGTCGACTGGTTACAAACCATGAGAGGAATTGGTTATAAAATTAAAATTTAAGTATCGGTGAAACTGCTGACTAAACTTACGCTTTTTATCACGTTGTCTAAATTGCTTATCGTAATACTTTTTGTGTTACTTCTTCCTTATTTAGTCAGCATTGTAAGTTTTAGGTATACTAATTATTACCTGGTACAGCAAAAGAAAAAAGTACTGACGACCATAGATAAAAACGGGATGGATTATTATCTCCAGGGCGATAGCGCTTATGCCAGTTATACGATGTTGAAAGAAGAATATATTTCACTAATTCCATCCGAAATAAACAGTGTACATGATACCATAGAAACTTCACGGCGAATAGTAGGTGAGGACACATTGAACTACAGAATACTCATGCATCCGTTAGATTATCAAAGCCGGAAATATATCCTCGAGATTGGGAAAACAACAGCAACCATTGGTGAATACAATAAACTTCTCCAGCGCTTTACATTTTATATTTTGATTGGTTTGATTGTGATTAGTATTCTTGTAGATCTGGCATATACACACATTCTTATCAGACCACTTACCCGAATTGTTCAAACGAAGTTGTTAAACCGAAAATTTCCTTTCGTAGAAAAGCTCGTACCGATAAAAACAACAACAACTGATTTCAAATATTTGGATGATTCTCTGATCAGCCTGATGGAAAAAATACATGAAGCTTTTGAAAAAGAAAGGGAATTTACTTCTAATGCTTCCCATGAACTGATGACTCCAATTAGTATTCTACAAACAAATATTGAAAACATGATGATGGAAGAAAACACCAGTGTAGATCAGCAGGAGAGGGTTTCCGGAATGATGAGAACAGTTAACCGGCTTAAAAAAATTGTTCATTCCTTACTTTATATTTCCCGAATTGAAAATGACCAGTTTGCAAAAAATGACACGCTTGATATCCGGGAATTGTCTCTGGAAGTAATGGAAGAACTTGCGCCTCGTCTCGAAACCAAATCTGTTCAATTCAACAATAATATTTCAAAAGGGATTAAATTGAAACAAGTAAACCGCGATTTAATTTTCCAACTTCTTTACAATCTTATTAATAATGCGGTCAGGTATAATAAAGACAATGGATCCATTCATCTCAGCGACAGTTTGGTTTCTGGTGAATCATATAAAATTTTTATAAAAGATACTGGAATTGGAATCAGGAAGGAAGAATTGGAAACCATTTTCAATCGCTTCAAAAAGACTGGAAAAGATAAAGGTGAGGGATTTGGGCTTGGTTTATCTATCGTGAAAAGTATTATTTCATTTCATGACTTTGATATAAAAGTAAATTCTGATTATGGAAAAGAGACTAGGTTTACCATTGTGATTCCTGCAGAAATGGTGGCGCTGTCCAAACCTTCAAAATAAATAAATTGTTTGATACCAATCAATCAAAATCATTACAGGCCAAGGTATTGTAATGTCGGCGATACCTTCTATGAAAATATTCGGGTTGTTTGTTAACCATTTTTTATTTCTGATGTTGTTTCTAAAAAGCAAAAGAATCAATTCCTAAAACATTTTAATTTATAGAACATAGTAAACTGGAAATCACTGATATTTGTTCGTTTACTGATGTTTAGAATAAAAATTAAAAATGTCGTTATTAAATCGATTTTCAAAGAATATAGAGCAACAAAACCTTTTTCAAAGAAAAGATTATTTATTGCTTGCAGTTAGTGGTGGTGCTGACTCTGTCACTTTGTGCGAGCTGTGTTTTCAGGCTGGATTTCATTTTGAAATTGCGCATTGTAATTTTCAGTTAAGAGGTGAGGAGAGTGAACGTGATGAAAGGTTTGTACGAGAATTGGCAGAGAAATATCAGATGAAATTATTTGTAAAAAAATTTGATACAAATGATTATGCAAAAACAAATAAAGTTTCAATTCAGGTAGCTGCACGGGAATTAAGGTATCAATGGTTCGATGAATTATTACAGAATAAAGAAAATGTAAACCAGGATCCTGATCTAAAATTTCAAAACTCAGCCTATCTTCTGACCGCTCATCATGCAGATGACAATATAGAAACACTCTTGATGAATTTTTTCAAAGGCACAGGAATAAAGGGTTTGCAAGGAATTTTATCAAAGCAGGGGAAAATTATACGACCCTTGTTATTCGCAAGAAGAGAAGAAATAATTTCATTCATCAAAGAAAATAATCTTCAGTTTGTTGAGGATTCTTCCAATAATTCTGATAAGTATACCCGCAATTATTTCCGTCATCAATTGATTCCATCAATCGAAAAAATATTTCCACAGGTGTCGGAAAATTTATTGAATAACCTTGAAAGGTTTAAAGAAATAGATTCATTATACCATCAATCTATTAATCTTCATAAAGAAAAATTATTAGAGAGAAAAGGAAGTGAAGTTCATATTCCTGTTATAAAATTATTGAAAGCGAAACCTTTAAAAACGATAATCTATGAAATTATAAAAGAGTATGATTTTACGGCGCATCAAACAGAAGAAGTGGTCAATTTATTAAAAAGAGAAACCGGGAGATATATTTCATCGGCTTCGCATAAAGTTATCAGGAACCGCAACTGGCTTATCATTGCGCCACTTAATAATCTAATTGCCAGTAACATATTGATTGATGAAGCTGACAAACAAATCACATTTGAATTAGGGAAATTGAATTTTAAAAGTGAAGCAGTTACAGACATGTCGCCACTTAAAGACTTTGCTTCTGAAAATACGGCTAAACTTGATGCAACGGATATTTCTTTTCCGTTATTATTACGAAGGTGGAAACAGGGCGATTATTTTTATCCGTTGGGAATGCAGAAAAAGAAGAAACTCAGTAAATTTTTCATTGATCAGAAATTGTCTTCAACTGAGAAAGAAAAAACCTGGATTATTGAAAGCAATAAAAGAATTATCTGGATAATTGGTAAAAGAATTGACAACCGGTTCAAATTGTCAGGTCAGACAAAAAATATGCTTACAATTGAATTCAATAAGTCGTAAAAATATGGCGAAGATCCAATTCTTTTACAGACCTTATAAAATTATCCAGCAACGGATAGTCTGAAAATAACTGGCTGAATAAAAGCAGGAAAATAATACCAAATATGGCCCCCCAAATATGCGCAGAATGATTGATTCTGGATCCGCTTTTTCTCCCTAAAAAAAAGGAAACGACCAGGAAGATTATTCCAAATAAAAATCCCGGAATAAAGATGGGAATAAATAACAAACCAATTCCTTGCAAAGGCTGAAATAAAATATAAGCGAAAACTACTGCTGACACGGCTCCTGAAGCACCCAGGCTTCTGTATCCCGGGTTTGTTTTGTGTTTATTGAAATCAGGAATTACACAGGCAATTAACGCTAAAAAATACATCAGCAAATAGTAGGTTTTTCCATAGAGACCAAAAATTTCCATAAATGAATTTTCACATGCACCTCCGAATAAATAAAATGCATACATGTTGAAAAATAAATGGGACATATCAGCATGAATAAATCCATAAGAAATAAAGCGGTAATACTGATTTTTTTCTGTGATCGAAGTTGGATAAAATATCAGATCATCCATTACTTTTTGTGAACGGAATGCAATGATGGAAACGATAACTGTTACGACGATGATGATTATTGTGACGGACATTTATTTTATTTAAAGCATCAAACCTACATAAAAACTAAGCATGATGATATTTTTCGTTTTTAAGTATTGTGCAGGCGCGATAGATTTGTTCAGCAAGAATCAAACGAACCAATTGATGAGGGAAAACCAATCTGGAAAGACTCCATTTCTCGTTACATCTTTTTAGAATATTGTCATGTAGTCCATAAGCGCCACCAATTAGAAAAATAATATTTTTAGAACTTTCATTTGCTTTTTTTTGAATGAACGCCGATAATTCTATAGAGTTCCATTGCTTTCCGTTTTCATCCAAAGCAACCAGCACATCATCATTTTGTAAAGCACTTAACAATGGAATTCCTTCGGCATGTTTTATTTCTTCTTCTGTTAACTGTGCGGCATTTTTTGCGGATGGAAAAATTTTCCATTCAATGGGATAATAATGAGAAATACGTTTTGTAAAAGTTTCGATTCCATCTTTTACGTAGGTCTCATGCGCTTTTCCGACTGTCCAAAAATAAATTTTCATTTTCAATATTTGGTTGCAATATGCAAAAGTACTTTTACGTTAAATAGAACAAATAGAAATTTCAAAGAAAATTTGATGAAATAAATCTTTTTTTACCCTAAACAACTGAATTTTATATTTCATGATCTTTAAAAAACAATTATTTCTTTTAATCCTTTTTGCTGCTTCGATAGTCCCTCATTTTGTTTTAGGCCAGGAGCGACTTTCTTCTGATGAACTTTTTCAATTGGCAAGGACTGCTGCATTTGACAAAAAAGATTACAAACTTGCAACTGAATTGAGTAAACAAGCATTGGTGATTAGTCCTGATTATGCCGACATCCAGATTTTTTTGGGCCGGGTTTATACCTGGTGGGACAAGACTGACAGTGCACGGGAAAGTTTCAAACAAGTATTAGAACGCCAGCCGGACAATGAAGATGCCGCTTCCGCTTATGCGGATCTTGAATATTGGAATGATCGACCGGAAGAAGCTTTAAAGATTGCTGAAAATGCACTCGTATTTCATCCACAATCAAAGGTGATCCTTCTTAAAAAAACGAAAAGTTTAATCGACTTGGAAAGATTTAATGAAGCTGACAGCAATCTAATTGTCTTGTTAAAAATAGATCCCAAAAATGCCGAAGCGCGTTCTCTTTTGGAAAAAATAAAAGATCTCAGTGCTAAAAATAAATTAAGCATTAGTTATGATTTGGCAATTTTCGATAAACAATTCGATGATCCATGGCATATTGTAAGCCTCGAATATTCTCGAGGAACTAAGGCGGGATCATTTGTAGGACGCGTAAATTATGCAAACCGGTTTAGAACAAACGCGGTTCAGTTTGAAGTGGATGCTTATCCCCGGATTTCGAAAACTTTTTACAGTTACGTGAACGCGGGTATCTCCGATAAAAGTAGCGTCTTTCCTCAATATCGTGGTGGCTTTTCTTTGTATGCAAATCTGCCTAAAAGCTTCGAAGGAGAAGCAGGTTTCCGCTATCTTCATTTTAGTGGTAATACCTGGATTTATACAGCTTCACTGGGAAAATATTACAAAAACTACTGGTTCAATTTCAGAACATACATTACACCAGCAACAAAATCTGTATCCAATTCTTATAGCATTCTATCAAGATACTATTTTAAGGGAACAGATTATTTCGGTATAGGCTTAGGCACTGGAATTTCACCGGATGAAACTGCAAATAATGTACAACTTGCAAATGCTTACAAATTGAAATCATATCATGTCTCAGCAAATTATCGAAATACTTTCAAAACATTCAATATGATCTTATTTAGTTTCTCATATTTGCAACAGGAATATTTACCAAAAGTAACCGGCAACCAGTATCTTTTTAGTGTGGGTTATCAAAGAAGATTCTAATTATGACTCGAAAACAGACGATTGCTATAGTTTTAATTATCATTATCTTATTGCCACTTCTAATGTGGCTTGGATGGATATTTACTTCTAAAAAGAAGATGGTGGCCGTAATAGTTGATAAAACGGTTGAGATGACTGATGCAGAGCAACACGCTTCATTTACCTGGGTGCTTAATAACCTTCGATTTACAAAATCGAAGACTACTCTTTATAAAAATACCAATGATTATTTTGGGTTTTTTCCAATGAAGGACGAAAAATTTCGTTTGAAAGGATTAGAAAGATTTTCTACCCCGATGTTGGACAAACTGAGCAATGATGCGGATTTAGTCTATTATACTGACACCTATGGCGTATATAGAAAGGATTGGTATAAAAAAAGGAAAGCTATTGGTGCGGGGAAAATTTATGGTGGTTTGAGCGAACAAGATATTCAATTGCTTACGATGATGAAGGCGAAGCATAAATTGATCATTTCTGAATTCAATACAATAGGTACTCCTACTTCTGATGAGATCCGTGGAGATTTTGAAAATCTTTTTGGCTTAAAATGGAGTGGTTGGATTGGGCGGTATTTTTCTTCGCTTGATACGGTAAATAATCCCGATTTACCCCAATGGATTATTGATAATTATAAAAAATCTAATAATGGAAAATGGCCATTTCATCGTCAGGGTATTGTTTACATAAACACCGATGAAAAAATGATTGTTTTGGAACAAGGAAATGAATTGACGTCTGCTTTACCATATATTTATGCGACTGATTCAATTCAGAAAAAATACGGCATTCCTGCAAAGACTGCCTATGGGTACTGGTTTGAAGTGATGAAATATGATCCTTCAATAAATGAGCCAATTGCAACATTTAAATTGGATGTGAATGCAGCAGGCAAAGAAATATTGAAGAAAAACAATCTGCCAGTTAGCTTTCCAGCCATATTAGTTCATCGCAATGCGGATTACAAATTCTATTATTTCTCTGGAAACTTTTGTGATAATCCAATCTCGATGAAGAGCTCCTATTTTAGAGGAATTGGTGTTCTTAATCGTTTATTTTATCCGTCAGGTGAATTGGATAATCCCCGTAAATTCTTCTGGAACTTTTACAATCCACTTCTAACAGAAATCGTTTCGGATTATTATCAATCATTACAAAAAGAAAAGTAGTGATGGATGGTTGCTGGCATTTCAAAATAAAACCTTTTATTAGTAATGTTGATTTTGAAGAGTATGCAAACTCTGATGGATAATACAACCTGCCAAACAATTTAATTGATGCAATCTAACAGCCAGATAACAAATATGTTTGGGCTGTTAATTTTATAGATTATTCTTCAAGGTCTAAAAATCGTTTATTGGACGTCTTTCCTGAGATAGATTATCAAGGTTGAACGGAAATCACCTTAACTGCATTTGAACCATATCATAAATTCGTCTCAAACTAATGGTTAAAAATCTACAACAATTCCGCAGCATTTTTTGCTTTTTGATAAGGCAAAAAAAAGTTTAATGACTTCTGGTTCACTAAACTTTTTCAACTCTCTGTCAAATCTAATTATAAAGATTCACCTTTTATTGGTTTTGTCTTTTTTAAGAATTAGTGGGGAAAATATTTTACGTAAATAGAATCGGGAATCAACCCCGCGCCCTGAATGAATTTTTCATTCCTTACTTTGAAGCGATCAAAACCATCGATTAATTGATCAGATATGGCCTTATCATTTATTTGTTCCTCATCCATCCCGGAGGTAATAGAAAAAATCGATTTATTATTAAAATGCGTCATTCCCTGTACGAAATCCACTACATCATTTTTTGTTTGCATTAATGGATATTGATGGGAGTTGGAGAAGGATCGTGAAGTATCTAAACCTCTTCCCATCCAGCTTGCGAGGGTTGGCTTTTCTATCGAATAAGAATTATTCAGGAAAGCAAGCAGGCTCGGTGCTATGTCAAAATGAGAAGATATTGAAGAAAAAGCAGCTGTTCGTTTTAGAAGAGGAGAATAGATAATTAATGGAACATGATAACGATCTATTTTTGTCAGCATAGGAATTTCAGGCATCCGATGATCTCCCGTTATAATAAAAATGGTGTTCTTAAAATCCTTACGTTGTTTGTAATTATTGATAAAAGTTTTAATAGCCTCATCCAAATACAAGATACTTGCATATTGCGGCTGGAATTGCTGATAAGCCAATTTTTTGTTTGCTGAAAATTTCAGTTCATCCATTCTTTCCTGAAATAAGTGATTATATTTTTCCTGGTTGTTGAGCAAAAAAGGACTATGAGTCGCCACGGTAAAAAGCACATTCAATTTAGGCTGGCCATCATTGTCGGGCTCCAGTTGCAAGTATCTCCTGAATAATTCACTATCTCCATAACCCCAGGTAAAACCGTTATGTGCAGGAAGTTTCGTGAATCCGACGGGAAAAGTTTCCTCATCATAAATATTATTAACGCCATCTTTTTTCATAAAAAGATTCATGTTATCAAATCTCGAATCTCCACCGTAAAAAAAAGCACTTTTATATCCACTGTGGCGTGTGATACTTGTCAAAGAAAGATGCTTTGGCATATGCTCGCCTAATTCATTGAACCCATTTTTGGCGAAGGGAAGAGATCCTAAAACTGAGGGCAGTACTGCAAAGCTTCTACCAGCAGAGCTTAAAAAATTGTTCCAGTAAAGACTTTGTTTTGAAAGAGAATCGAGGAATGGAGTAAAATTCCCCAGCACCGCTCCTTCATTCGTAAATGCGCGCCCAAGGCCTTCCACAAGTATAATTACGATGTTTGGTTTTTGATCACTATGATTAAAAAAAGGAGATAAAACATCCGGAGTTTCATCTTTATGTAGGAATGGAAACTTCTCTTCATCTACATAAACAAAATCTTCCACCTTTAAGTGATCATTCCCAAAATCTCCTGAATAGCTGTCAGAATAAATATCTGTTTCTACAATTTCAGGATAAAAATAATGGTAAGATTGTGTGAGAAAAAAGTCGGATTTATTCAGAACCAAAGTCCGGGCATATTCTGTTTTCAGAGCATCAACGTTGGAAAAAGAAAATCCGGTAGCTAAAATAAAAATGGAAAGAAATGTTACAGTAAGAGCCACATATTTATGGACGTTAACTTTCTTTGAAACATAGATAAAAACGAATAATGAAAAAGCGATTGCAAATACAAAAGAGATGATTTGTATTATACTTATTCCGCCTGAAGCACCCAACGTTTGTTTGATGTCAGTCAAAGAGTAAGCAAACAAATCAGCTCCTAAAGGAACCATTGATTTATTGAAATATTGGATCAATGCAATCTGCAATAGAAGGAGGATCGTTGCAAAAAAGATATAAAAAAACTGAGCCAGCCGATTAAGTAGAGTATGAAGAATAAGATAAGGAATCAGAAAAAAGACAAATGTTTTCAACCAATAATAGAGATAATTCATGAATATAGAACCAGCTATTGTTGCCATCGGAAGTGATTCTACAGGAGAGTTCAGGCTGGCAAAAATTTCATATACAGCGATAAAGAATAAAAGAATTAAAAATAAAATAGAAAGTCTGCAATATGAACTTAAAGCAGTTAGAATCTTTTTTGGATATTCTTGAAAAAAGTTTTTTGAATTACTCATACTGGTAAACTATTATCGGTTATTTACTGTTAAACCCTTGTCTTGTCATTTCGCCCCAGGACTTGCGTTTTCTTAAAAAATCTATATTTCCTCTAACCGCCGCCAATACTACATACGGATGAAAAATTATCGGTTCGGCAAATGCAACCAGGATTAGTTTTAAAATATCAGATCGCTTTTTATATTGATTGAAAGTGAGCACCTCGACTAAGATTGCAAATACAGAATATAGATATCCAAAAAATAAGATGAATGCAAGGAGATAGAGAAAAAAATGCCACGCGACGAAACCCATCATAGC
The DNA here is from genome assembly GCA_039935455.1 of Ginsengibacter sp. Taxonomy (GTDB): domain Bacteria; phylum Bacteroidota; class Bacteroidia; order Chitinophagales; family Chitinophagaceae; genus Ginsengibacter. Next base: position 72,936 of record JBDTKF010000146.1, on the reverse strand, counting down.
GAAAATCACTAAAAGTGCGAACCCTGAAAATTCAATCATAGGGGCCAGTAATTCAAAAAAGAACCAATAAGGGTAACTCAGAATTCCTAATATACCGAAATGGTAATTGAAGAACATTTTCTTATGAATTTTCAAAGTTTCGATTGTACCACGGGTCCAGCGATTGCGTTGCCTTCCTAAAATTTTATAAGAGGCAGGCGCTTCTGTCCAGCATAAAGGATCAGGGATAAAGGGAACCTTATAAGGTAGGTTGTGCTCGTGCATATAACGTCTCATACGAACAATCAGCTCCATATCTTCTCCAACTGTTTCAGGATTATAACCACCGGCTTTTAGCGCTATTTCACGATCAAAAGCACCGAAAGCTCCTGATATAATCAATAGGCCGTTCATCCGACTCCAGGCCATTCTTCCCAACATAAAAGCACGTATGTATTCAAGAACCTGCATGCGTGGCAAAATCTGCCTGGGCAAATGAACTTTTATAAGTTTTCCATTCCTGATTTCACAGGAGTTTGCGATTCTGATTACGCCACCGGTTGCAATCACGCGCTTATTTGTTTTTTCCAAAAAGGGCTTAATTAATTTAAGCATCGCATCCTGTTCTAAAACGCAATCTGCATCAATACAAACAATATATTTATTGGTAGCAACATTTATTCCTGTATTCAACGCATCTGCTTTTCCACCGTTGATTTTATCTATAACAATCAATTTGTGATAGACAGGATTGCTGCTTTTGTAAATTCCGAGAATAGGTTTTGTTTTGATTTTCTCATTTACAAGAAAAGGAACTTTCACCAGGTTATATGCTGCGATCAATTGTTGCAGAGAATTATCCTTGCTCCCATCGTTGATAACAATCAGCTCTATATTATTGTAATGAACTGCAAGCAATGAGCGCACATTTTCGATAATATTCTTTTCTTCGTTATAGGCCGGTGCCAGGATACTTACTGTTGGCGCAAACTCTGAAGAAGCAATAATATTATAATCAGTGAAACTGCTTTTGCGGAAGTAAAGTTTCATTTCAGAAATCGAATAAATGATAATCAGCATGTAAAATAAAAGCAGCGTAACAGAGTATATAAGGATTCCTAATGCGAGAAAATGAAATATGTGATCAGTAATATTCATGCAACGTTTTTAATTTGAGACAAAATAATGTTCCATGGAAACAAGCTTTTATCGATGACCTTTTCAATTTTTTCAATTCCGGCTTTGCTGATGGTTGTAATTGCTTTCACTGCCTGGAGTTTATAAGTGTCATCGTGGTGATTTAAAATTGATAGTAAGAAAGGAAATTGGTTTTCTGTTCCTATAACCTGCAAAACTTTTAAAATTGTTATTTGCGTGGACTCGTTGTAAGTATCATAATGGGCTATTAAAAGATCTGCAGTAGTCTCTTTACTGATCGTGCTTATTGTTATGACAGCTCTACTGCATATAGAAATGGACGGATGCGAAAGACAAATGGCAACTTCATTATAAAAATCATATTGTCTGTAAATTTCTATAAGACGTAATGCAAAGTTTACAACGGTTAGATTATTAGATTTCAACCACTCAATAATATTCCCGGCTTTAGGTTCAATATGGCTTGAAAGTTCTTCTATTAATCTGAGCTGCTGCCATTCCGAGATCGGATAAATGACATTATCTAAAAAATTTAAGCCATCGAAACCAGTCATTTTCACAATTGCAATTTGCGCTTCCATACGTAATGATTCATTACGGTCATTCGTTAAAGAGAATATTTTTTCAATGTTACTATTTAGATGCAAGTAAGAAATCTGTTGAACGATTTTTGCTTTTTTATGCCATTTCTTTTTGTCAAAATTCTTTAATAATTGTTTCTCCAAATCCAATTTCTTAAAAAGCCATAAAACATTTGTCATTGTAGATCCTCTGAATTTTCTCGAGGTTTCGGATAATTCATTAATCAGCATTTTGCGATAGAATTTGCTATGTTGTACTTGCAGCAGCAGATTTTGATAATCCTGGTTTGAAACCACCTGGATCAATTCATTTTCTGATTCAGAGATCGCAATTTCACCAATAAAATTATCAATGGACGCTTGAAGAATGTTTTTTCTTTTTGCGATTTTTTCTTTTCTAAAAAGATATACAAAAATAAATCCGGTGATACCAATTATTGCTGCGGCAAAAAATATAGTTATATCAAACAATACATGTTCGGTAAAAATATTTTCGCGTAAATAATTAATTGATTTACCAATGCTACTTAAATTAAAGTTTAGGAACGTGAGCATGTATTTAAATTATAGCGATACGGATTGCAAGTTTATGAGCAATTATGTTCTTTCGTTAATTTTTACAAATAGATTAGTTGCTGCAGGAGTTAGTCGTTTTACACGCATCGAAAGTTCGTTAGGACTAAATGGTTTTGTAATATAATCATCTGCTCCAAGATTAAATGCTTCCAGCACCACGTTTTCCTGGCCCATTGACGACAGGATTATTATTGGCACTTTACGATGATGACCACCTCGTTTTACAACACTTACGATTTCCAGCCCTGAGGTAAATGGCATCATGATATCTGCAATGATCATATCTGGATCTTGTAAACTGATTTGCTCCAAAGCCTCCTGACCGTTGGAAGTTACGATGACCTCATGGCCGTCTTTTTTTAATCTGAGCTCAATAATTTTTCGCGTGATCATTTCATCATCAGCAATTAATATTTTCATAGGTAGTGTTTTCTTTTAATTTTTCAAAACCAAACTCAATGCATTTTGAAGTTCTGATTTTATCATAGGAATTGTTTTCAAAAAAAGTTCGTTTGCCTTTCCATAATTGATTGATATTTCGTTTAAATTTCTTCTTTCTTTTGAATCGGATTCTATTTTAGAAATTGTTGACATTAATTCCCCCATTTGTAAAATTCCGATACTGCTTTTTATTTTATGAGATTTTTTGTAAACCTCCTCCCAATCCTTATTGAGGATTGCTTCTTTTATTTCCAGCATCATTACTGGGGTTGATTCTATAAAAAGCTGTAATACCTCACAAAGACAATCCATGTCATCCAATTCTATCAAATGATTGAGGCTATAAAGCCTTTTTGCTCCATGTTCAGAAAAGGGCTGATTATTTTGCAATGTAGTCTCTTTTTTCTTTAGTAGAAATCTTCTTAATTGCCGAAAAAGATCAGCAGGAACAAAAGGCTTATTCAAATATTCATTCATGCCCAGTTCCATGCATTTAATTTTCTCATTTCTTAATGCGCTTGCTGTCATCGCAATGATTGGAATCGTTAGTTTCAATTTCTGACGAAGATAAATGGTTGTTTCAAAACCATCCATTTCTGGCATCTGAAGATCCATGATAATCAGGTCATATTCGAAACCTTGTTCCAATAATTGTATTGCGACTTGTCCATTATCTGCAAGATCCGTTTCGATTCCTGCCTTATTCAGCATGTGGTAAATTACTTTTTGATTGGCTTCATTATCTTCAACTACCAGAATTCGTTTGCCTGCTAACCCGTCCTGGATAAAGGTTTCCTGTTTCATACTGTCATATTGTTTTGCAACAGTATGAGTAGCAATTGCATAATTGATAGTAAAACAAAATTCAGTTCCTTTTCCTGGTGTACTGTTCACTTCAATCTTTCCGTCTTGCATTTCAATCAATCTTTTGGAAATTGATAAACCAAGTCCGCTACCACCAAATTTTCTCGAAGTACCGGTTTCTGCCTGTGAAAAAGAATCAAAAATTACCTGTTGTTTCTCCTTCGGAATTCCTATTCCCGAATCGGTTACAGAAAAGGAGAGTTGCACCTCATTATTATAGTGGTGGAGCAATTTAATCTCAAATTTAATTTCTCCCTGCGGCGTAAATTTGATGGCATTACTGAGAAGGTTATTGAGAACCTGGTTAAGCCGGTGGGGATCTCCGGTCAATGAATCAGGAACATCAAGCTCCACAGAAACACGGAGCACGAGACCTTTTTCTTTTATCAAAGTTCTGAAAGTGCTAATGGTATATTCAATCGTTTCTCTCAGGCGAAAATCAATTTTTTCGATTCTTAATTTTCCTGCTTTTATTTTAGAAAGATCAAGGACATCATTCATCAGAACCATCAAGCTATCTGATGATTTTTTGATTACTTGTAAAAATTCTTTTTGCTCATCTGTAATCGGGCCCGACAATAAATTATTGGTCATCCCGATAATCCCATTCATCGGCGTTCTTATTTCATGGCTCATGTTTGCCAAAAATTGTTCCTGTAATTGCTCTGCCAGTTCAGCTTTTCTTTTTGCCTCGATCAGATGCATTCCGTAGATATATCTTTCTGTGATATCGCTGGCTATTCCGCAAATACCGTAAATGTTATTATTCTTATCAAACAATGGAGATTTAACGATTAGAAGATTCTTAGGCTCTCCATTTAGGTAGATGGTTTCTTCTACCTCAACATTTTTCTTTTCTTTGATTACATATTGATCACTCTCGCTATAACGGATTGCTTCACTTTCTTTAACTAAGTCAAAATCAGATTTTCCGATTATTTGCTCTTTTGTCAAATTGAATGCTGTACGGTAGCTTTCATTTGTAAGTAAGTATTTGCCTTCCAGGTTTTTGATAAAAATAATACGTGGTGTATTGTCAAGGATCGATTGAAGTCTGAACTCATTTTCAGCTCGCTCTGATTCGATTTTTTTTAGCTCTGATTCGATTTTCAATTTTTCAGTGATGTCTTTTAAAATACATTGGAAACCTTTTGCTACCCCGTTCTCGGACAAGATGACATTCGACTGTTCTACCCAGATTGTGTCTCCTGATTTCACTTTCAGTGGATACTCGATTATCCATTCGTATTCAGATGATTGAAACTGACTTTTGAATTTTTCGTTGATAATCTGAGCCCATTTTTTCCCCACCAGGGAAGAAAAGTGTTTGCCGATAATCTCATCACTACTAAAACCGGTACATGAAGTGATCCGTTTATTTATGAAAGTAATATGCCCGTCCAGATCGGTTGTTAGCAAACCAACTCCTGAATTTTCGATAAGATTTTTATATTTTTCTTCAATTTCGTGTGTATCAGTTTGAGCCAGTTTTCTCAATAATCTATTCCTGATTAATAGAGTAAGAGTCAGAAGAATAAATCCAATTGAGCAGAGGATGATAAGGACAGTTGTTTTAAAATTCCTGGAATCCATCATCTGCCTTTCTTCGCGTAATGAAACAATTTTGTTCCCATATTCCGTTTTCAAATTATTAATAGATTGATAGATTTGATCCGTGAGTGCTGTGTTTTCTGCTCCTGTAATGATGAATCGTGCTTTATTATTTGAAGTTTTGTTTATTTCAATAATTTGTTTTTGGAGGTTGGTTTTTTCAAGTAATAAAGGCAACAATATTTTGGCCGACTGGTTTTCATTGGCAACTCTATCCAAATGAACTGACAGATTTTCCAAATCTGCAATTCTTTCCAGCGCCTTGATTTCAAACGAGGATTCGCCGGTAATAATATATTTCTGGCTGTTTAGTTCGAGCTGGGTGATTTTGAAAAAAATGTTATCAATATTATTTACATTTTGGCGCGCCAAATATATCTGATCAGAATTTTCGATTGTTCTTTTATGATTGTCGTTAATGCGAATAAATAGCCAGCATGATAATAAAATTCCTAAGCAGATAATAAAGAGGCTATATTTTGAGACCTTCATTTGGTTTTAAGTTTAGATTTGGAGGTAGTTTGAATCCTGATTTATCGAAGACTTGTCCTTCACTAAGTCTATATAAACGCTGAGGAAAAGCTTTTATTGCAGCTTCTTATGAATAGTCAAAAATTAATAATATTATTAAATAATTGTAGTGGAAGAAATTGAGTTGAATAAATAATTTATTACTTTTGCGCCTCTTTAGCTGTTCAGTTTTCTTTAAGAAGTGAGTATGAGAGCTTGTTCTAATTCACTGTAATTGCTAAAATGAAATAATGGCCCTGTAGCTCAATTGAATAGAGCACTTGACTACGGATCAAGAGGTTTCAGGTTTGAATCCTGACAGGGTCACCACACAGAACTGAGTAGCATTTTTGTTACCCAGTTCTTTTTTGAAAAGAGAAAGACTAAAAAATTTTTCAAACTTCCCTCTTCGCAAAAACCTTCTGGTGAAAGCAAAAATTACTTCAGTTTTTTTTGTTTTTTGTTGAGATTTTATGCTTAGTAATTCTGACATTAATCTAAAAAAAACCACAGCAAACCATCGATTTAATCAATAGCTTGCTGAAACAATGTCTCATCAGCATTTCTTTCAACTGAGCTTTGGTTCATGAGGATTGAATTCATTCGACATTTATTAAAACAATGAATTTTTCTTTCTATATTTGATAAGGCGGTCTGAAGGAAGTTTATTGCGCAACAGCTCAATGCAAAACCGTTAGCGAAGCTTCATCAATCTTAAACCAAATAAATCAATCATGAGACTGCTGACTTTTCTTCTAATTTCATTTACGAGTATCAGTTGCAATCAGTCGACAGAAAAAAGCACGGACCAGGGTTTTGTAAATGTTGACTCACTGACAGCGATTTTTAATAGTGGCTGGAATAATAAAGATTCCTCCTCAATCATGCGTGTTATTGCTGACAATGCTATTGTTATGAACGACTCTTTGATTCACCAAGGACACAAAGCAATTGCTGACAACTGGGTTAGCGGAGGCGTCAAAGTTATTAGTAACCTCAAAACATCTTCTGTTATAAAAAAAAGCGACAATCTTTTGGCCTATGACGGTGGAACTTATTCACTTGACCTCACTCCACCGGGCGGACCCGTTCTTAAAGAAAAAGGTAACTATAGTTTGGTATGGACAAAACAGCAAGAAGGGATTTGGAAATTAACTCTTATCCATATTGAAGACATTACAAGAATGCCTGACATTAAATAGTAAAATAAATACTTCAAAACACGATCAGCGGCAGTTTCGACTTGACAGAATTCTGCTGACCATTAATTCTAACAATCACTTTCAATTAAATATTAGCTTCAGTTCTCCACAGGACAAGCAATGGATACAGCAACTGTGATAAGCAACGCTTATAAATTTTTCATTGAAATTATGGGACGATTTTCTAACAAAAATGAGACCTGTAAGCAATAGACAAATTACAATGTTTTCATGGCAGGAAAAAGTAATACCCGAACAAACAAGTCCTTCAAAGAAGTGTTGTCTGAAGAAATACCCATCATCCTTCTTATATCTCATCAAAATAAAATCGCATCAATTTGTTGCTTTACTGTATTTTTAAATCGGATTGAGCGGGTAAGGATAATAAAACACAACCAGGCACCACCCATGGAGCTTCTGTATTTCTAATACTCTTCCTATTTTATAAACTTTATAATTTCCCTTTCATTGTTAGTGACAACCTCCAAAAGATACATTCCACTTTGCAAAGGCACGGGCAATGTAATTTGTCCATTTATGTTTTCCATTGATTTTGTGTAAATAATCTTACCACTCATATCTCTTACAGAGAGCTGTAGTTTCCCGTTAATGTTATTCAATAAGAGACTTACAAAATCTTTTACGGGATTAGAAAGTAATCGTACACTCCACTGGCTATTGCCATTAATTCTTAAAGAAATAATATTCGTTAGAGCTGATTTCCCATCTTTGTCAATTGCGTTTAACCTGTAATAAATAACGGGTTTTCCACTAATGATGATGCTCTCATCAGTAAAAGAATATTTACTTATCCCATACGTGGTTCCTCCAGAGTTGACACTCCCGATATCCTCAAAATGCTGCCCGTCATATCCGCGTTGTATATTAAAACTTTTGCTGTTTATTTCCTGTTGCGTACTCCAGGTCAATAATGCATCATTTCCTTTTGGGGTAACGGTGAAGTCAATCAATGTAACCGGTAACGCCGTAAAAGTGCCGCCAACAATGTAAAGATCCGTTATGGCAGGATCAGCGGGAGTGCCATCTGTAGCACCAAACATTACTTTTCCATTGGCAACAAAGAAAGAAAGTTCCGGACTCGAGTTGCCTGCATTGGGATTAATATCCTTTACCATAGTGGTATTCGCAGATGTACCATCGGTTTGCCATAACTCACTACCATGGGTTCCTTCGAAAGCTCCGAAGAAAAACGTTGTTCCTGTGTACAAGTATGATCCACTACCCATGCTGAAATCAATTCCATCACCTGTGCCTGCATAAATATCCTTAACAACATTAGTTCCTGCGACCGTTCCATCAGAAACCCACAATTCCGTTCCCTGTGTGGAAGTACCTGCGGCAAAGAAAAATTTAGTGCCCTTGAAAAGTGGGTTGGTCAAAGTTTGGTTGATGAAGTCGACTCTATAAGGTATGAAAATTGAAGGACTTGTTCCCGGAGTAGTTGGAGAGAATGACTTAAACAAAACAGTACCGGCTGGAGTGCCATCTGACTGCCAAAGTTCAGATCTGCTAATGCCATCTCCGTAAGGAAAAATAAACTTGCCGGGATAATTGACAGCATTTATCAAAAGTGGCCATGAAAAATTTGGAGCCGTGGAAGGAAAATCTTTTACAAGCGTCGTATTAGCCGAGGTTCCGTCGGTAACCCAAATTTCACCGGAACTTGTGCCATCGTTAGCATTAAAATAAGCACGTTTCTTGAAAATATGAAAGCCTAGAAAGAAATTTGCAAAATAGCCCGGAAATATTTCTGTTTCGGTAGAACTTGCTGTCCCGGAATTGATGTCTTTAACAAGTACAGTACCAGCAGACGAGCCATCAGTTTTCCAAATTTCATTCCCATGTGTAGCGTCCGTAGCAGAAAATAAAACAATATTATTAAGTACTGTAAAATAATCGGGATTCGAAGAATCAGCACCCGAATGACCTGTATTGATATCTTTTAATAAAATAGTTCCGGCAGAGGTTCCGTCCGATTTCCACAATTCATTTCCTGCACTTGTTGTATTCGCTGCAAATAGAAGATAGGATCCGTTTGAAAATAAATTATAGTTGAATTCCGTATTGCTGCTTCCGGCACCAGCTACAATGTCCTTAACGATAGTTGTCCCTGCGGATGTCCCGTTTGTTCTCCATAATTCACGTCCTTGTAAAGCTGTTTTTGCAGTAAAATATAAATAGTTACCCAGCAATACGAATTCACCTGGACTCGAACCAGTAACACCCCCACTAATATCGCTTACCAAGACGGTTCCTCCTGGCGTACCATCCGAAATATATAACTCGGAACCAGTAGCTGCAGTACTTCCGCTAAAAATAACTTTACCATTAAGTAACCCCCACTCATCCTCAAACTTAATGTTTGGAGATATTTGAACAGTGCCGGCAAGAGTAGCATCTGTTACCCAAATTGAGCTATCGAGTTGAGAGTAGAGCAATGTTTTATTATTGGACATTGGTAACACAACCTGCAGGCTTTTATTGGCATTAATTTGTGTTACTCCTTGTGCATCTGCACTAAAATGAAGGATGGCAATACCTGCGATTAAAAGTAGATTTCTTTTCATGTGCTCAAAATTTTTTTTAGCAAGAATGTTACCGGAACGATCGTTCTTATAAATTTCAAAGCATTAATTCTTCAATGGAAGTGGATGATGATAATGAATCTGAAAATGAATGAACGAGTCAAGTTATTGACCCACTATTGTGAGGAGCATCAGAGTTTCTAGGGATATGATTTTTTGGATAAGTGTAATCCCAGAATAATGGGGTGTTATCTCAAGGCAATCGCAAATGCAAGTTATTGAAACTTTTGAATTAAATCGCGAATTTCCGGAAATAATTTGGATGAATCGGTCCCTCTTTTATCGTATTTTTAAAAGCTTAATCTTAACGCGTTCATTTGTGTTTTTTTCTAACGAACCGGCACAATAGCGCTTGATCCTTGTCCGGGCTTATTTGCAAAGTGTCCTTCAAGGGGCATCTACAGCCTTAGCTCGTGGAATGAAACAATTTCTTCAACTTTTGAGATAGTATTGTAAATTACAGTATACAAATTCAATAGGAATCATTTCTAAAATTGGAAGAACTTGTTTATTACAGCTACTATTCATAAATGACGACCCTATTGAGTCCTAAAAAAGATAAAGGATAAAATAATTATTTAAATGAGCTTTCAGCAATGGGGAATAAAAGTATATCTGTTTGTAATTACAATAAAAAGAGCATCATATGAGAAAGATAATTTCTTTTGTGCACATATCTCTGGACGGATTTGTCGCAGGACTGAACGGAGAAATGGACTGGATTAAAGTGGATGAAGAAATTTTTGATTATGTCGGTAAGCGGATAGGGAAAGGTGACACCGCATTATATGGACGGAAAACTTTTCAGCTGATGGAAAATTACTGGCCTACTGCAGCAGATAAGGCGACAGCCACCAGGCATGACATTGAACATTCAAGGTGGTATAGCAAAGCTCAAAAAGTTGTTTTATCCAAAACAATGAAAGACGCAGATTTAGTTAACACAAAAATTATAAGCGACAACTTTTCTGACAGAATAAATGAAATAAAACAATCCCGCAACGGTGGGAGTGAAGACATCTTACTTTTTGGTAGCCCCACAGCAACACATTCACTGATGCAACTTAATTTAATTGACGGTTACTGGCTATTTGTTAATCCGATTGTTCTTGGCCGAGGCATTCCATTATTTGTAGACATCAAAGACAAAATAAAACTAAAGCTATTAACTACCCGACAATTTACTTGCGGCGTAACTGAACTAAATTACACAGTAGACAGATAATAATTACGAAATGCTAATAGCAGTCATTGATAGTAACAGGTTGTAAGAATCAAGAAGACAGACAATCAAAATGCAAAATATGAGAAAAATAATTGCAGCTCTCAATATGACACTTGACGGTTTTTGCGACCATACTGCAATTATCCCAGATGATGAAATACATCGATATTATGCTGACCTTATAAGAGACGCAGACACTATTCTCTATGGGAGAATAACATATCAACTTATGGAATTTTGGCGAACTTTAGCGGAAAATCCTTCAGGTGAAAAATCAATGGATGACTTTGCTGTTGTAATGGATCGCATTCCAAAAATTATATTTTCCCACACGATTAAAAATGTTGCATGGCACAGTGCAAAATTGTCAAATCAACCTGTTGAAGAATTAGTCTTAGAACTCAAACGTTTATCTGGCAGAGACATTTTAGTTGGTAGTCGGAGTTTAATTATTCAATTAATGAAACTGAATTTGATTGATGAATTCCAACTTTGTGTTCACCCTGTTATAGCAGGAAAAGGGTTGCCATTATTTGAGAACACAAACAATAGAATTACTCTTAAACTCTTAACTACTAAAACGTTTAGTGGTGGTGCAGTAACTCTGTATTACAAACCGTCGTAACAAAACATATTTTCCTACTATCAAAAGTTGCAAGCCACATCGGTTTTTTGGAAATTACATTCCAAAAAACCACAAAGTCATTTTACTTCGGCATACTTTTGATCTTTTTAAATCGTTTTATAATAAACTTATTATATTGTAACATTGAACTAAAAAGTAAATAAAATATAAAGTTATTGGGATCTTAGGTAACATGTTAATTTTTTTATTCTTGTTGAAATAATTACTCGTTGACATATGGAGAGTACAGATTAATTTGCTGGGAAAATTGTAACTTCGATAGCTAGGACATATGGTGCTATTTTCCAAATAAAAAATTTCGGCAAACTTTTTGAATAACTATTGAATTGTATTTTAAAAAATAAACCTAAAAGAAAATAATGATAAAAAATACTGCATCATTGATCTTGATGCTTTGCTTGCTGAATGCATGTAAAAAAGACCCTGTAACCAAACCTGTAAATTTTACTACGACGTCTTACCAATCGTTAAATACTTTTGATGACGTAGGTAAGCCTAGCAATTTGTTGAAAGATACCATTCCTGCGGGGATGATAAATTTCATTGATTCAATCCTTCCAAATGGTCAGAATTTGACTATTAGCCATCCCGAATTTTTTTCGGGTAAATTGATTGCTGATGTTGCTGTTACACAGACCTCCGATGTTTATATCACTTTTGTCACCGAAGATGGCGGATCAAAAAATTCTATCGCTTTCTATACTTATCCGACCAACCAGCCACCACTAAGTGCGAAAGACATTCAACTAATCACGTACGTTTTCCCAAATGCCGGAAACCTTACACCATTAAATCCTGGTGATAAAGCCAAACTTGGGACTTTCAATGCCGGAACTTCAATCGGTTTTGTTTTAATGCAAAATGCATGGGATCCAATAAAAAAGACCATGAATAATGATGCGGTACATTTTGCCTCTAACGACGTATTGAATCCTGAGGTGGATCCAAAACTTAAGAAACATGCAGTTCTGATTAATTATGCACCGGAAAATAAAATCCTCGTAGGATTTGAAGATTATGATAGAACACAGGCGGGTTGCGATAATGATTTCAATGATGTGGTGATTTACGCAACAATTGTAAAAAAATAGGAACCTGGTGGTTTCGCAGTAAACAAACTTTTAAGTAAGATTTTTAATCTACTACCTGGTAAATAGTTACCGGTTCTTGCTTGTGTTTTAGAGCTACTTTGCCGATTTGTTCACAGTGAAATGAATCTTTTACTTTGTGGTAGGAAACTTCATTGATAATGATTTGACCTTCTTTAGCTGCACTCTGTAACCGTTGTGCTGTATTAACCGTGTCTCCGATTACTGTGTAATCCAGCCGGCGAAGATTTGCTGAGCCAATGTTTCCTGAAATCATTTCACCGGAATTGATACCAATAGAAAGTTTGGGTAAAAAAGATAATCCTTCTGCAAGTTGTGGAAGGATTTCTATTTGTTTTCTTACGCCCAGACTTGCTTCTATGGCTCTGTCTAAATGATATTCTCCTCTGAAAATCGCCATGATCGCATCTCCCATAAATTTATCGATGTATCCATCCTGTGCAATAATTTCTTTTACCATGACGTCGAAATAACGATTCAGCAATTTTACCACTACATCCGCAGGCTCTTTTTCAGTGATTGCTGTGAAATTGCAGATATCGATAAATGCAACAGAAGCTTCGATATTTTCACTTAACAATAAGGAAGATTCGAATTCGCGGCTGTTCATAAAATTGAGTACGTTTTTATCCACGTACATTTTTAAGATATTATTTTCTCTGATTGCCTCGATGGTTTCCCTGAGCTGAATTACATATCGGATCGTTTTTTGAATCGTGAGATCCAGATCATCAAAATTTACTGGTTTGCATAAAAAATCATACGCACCGCGGTTCATTGCGGTACGAATATTTTCCATATCACCATAAGCGGAAACAATGATTGATTTGATTAACGGATTGACTTCATTCAATTTGCCAATCAACGTCAAGCCATCCATACCGGGCATATTAATGTCACTGAGTACAATATCCATATCCGGATTTTCCCCGATTTTAACAAGCGCGTCATTGCCGTCAGTAGCAAATGTGAACTCATATTTTTGTTCACGTATTTGACGACGAAACTTTTGCTTTATTAGTATCTCCAGATCTGTTTCGTCATCAACGACTAATATTTTTGCCATCATTCGGTTTTAATTTTTCTTTAAGTGCTGTAAAGTCAAGTGGTTTGGTGAGAAAATCATCAGCACCAAGCGTCATCGCTTGTTTATAGTTGTATTCATCGCCATAAGCAGTAATCATCATTACTTTTGGCGGCGGCGCCAGATATCTTTGTTTGATGCGTTCCAGTAATTCCAGTCCACTCATACCTGGCATATTGATATCAGATAATATCAATACAAATTCATGACTTTGTTGATTAAGATATTCCAGGGCTTCGTTCCCCGAATTTGCGAAAACGAAATCAATTTCCCCACTTTTAATTTCTTTCCTGAAGCGTTGTTCGAAAAGCGTTTGCATGTCTGCTTCATCATCTACTACCAAAACTTTCATACTTGTAAATTTAACGAAACCGGTTAAAACTGTGAATTTAAATTATCTTCTACAATAATTTATAATTTTTGTTATTAATGACTCAATTGAGTGGATATTTTCAAATTACCACGGGGAACAACTGCAAAAAAGATTCATTTTTTTTCATTACGCTCCTTATTACATTTATTGTAAGGGAATAAGAACGTCCCAGCATTAGCCTTTACATGTTTCCTTTGAATATATTATTTTTGCCTTTATGGATACAAAAACAGAACATGTAGAATGTTTGATCATTGGCTCGGGACCGGCTGGATATACGGCCGCGATTTATGCTGCGAGAGCCAATTTGAAACCGGTGGTTTATCAGGGAATTCAACCCGGAGGCCAACTTACCATTACTACTGACGTGGAAAATTATCCAGGTTATCCAGATGGTATTCAGGGGCCGGATATGATGGTTGATTTTGAAAAACAAGCCCAACGAATGGGTGCTGATATTCGCTATGGATTGGCAACGAAAGTAGATTTTTCGGTTTGTCCATTGAAGGTTTTAATTGATGAGGAAAAGTGGATTAGTGCCGATGCGGTTATTTTAGCCACAGGCGCCAGTGCCATATGGCTTGGGTTAGAAAGTGAAAAGAGATTGAATGGATATGGAGTTAGCGCCTGTGCGGTTTGTGATGGATTTTTTTTCAAAGGAAAAGATGTATGCATCGTGGGTGCGGGTGATACAGCAGCGGAGGAAGCGTTATACCTGAGTAAGATTTGTCATTTTGTACACATGTTTGTAAGAAAAGAGGTAATGCGCGCCAGCAAGATCATGCAGAAAAGGGTATTGGAAACAAAAAATATAAAAGTCTATTGGAACACTGAAGTAGAAGAAATTATAGGAGAATCAAAAACAGAATCTGTAAAGGTGATTAATAATAAAACCGGGGAAAAGATGCAAATTCCGGTGAGTGCATATTTCGTTGCCATAGGTCACCGGCCTAATTCTGAAATTTTCAAAGGTTGGCTGGATATGGATGAATCGGGTTATATAAAAACTTTGCCCGGCACCACAAAGACAAACATTGAAGGCGTATTTGCCGCGGGCGATCTGCAGGATAAGATTTACCGGCAGGCCGTAACTGCTGCTGGCTCGGGTTGTATGGCCGCTCTTGACGCAGAAAGATTTTTGAGCATGCTCAAACATCCCGTCCCTTCTGATCATTTAGATGCACTTCCTCAGAACGTGAAGAATTAAATTCCGGGTTTTATGATAACAGTTCAATTGCAAAATCTTTTGTTCAACGCTTTCCATGGTATTTATGAAGAAGAAAGAATATTGGGGAATGAGTATGTAGTGAATGCCTCTGTTGAATTTCATGAAAGAGACGAAGTAATTGAACGTATAAGCGAGACGATCAATTATGCGGTTATTTATAATATCATAAAAAAAAGAATGAATATTCCTACTCCGCTTTTGGAAACAATTGTGATGGAAACAGGGAATGAAATTCACCGGCAGTTTCCTGATTTGAAATCAATTTTTCTTTCAATAAAAAAAATGCATCCGCCGATAGAAGGAATGCAAGGCGCCGCGGAAGTGAGCTGGCGCAAGGAGTTTTGAGAATTTTGTTTATACGATTTTTTGTCGGCTGGTGATATTTTTTTTTAAAATTTCCAGATAGTAAATTAACAAATAATCGGGATTTCTATTTCATCAAAACTTACTGGATAGGCAATGAAAACAAAATAATTTCAACTACAAGGGATTTTTTTTTGGATTAGTAACTTACCGTTTAAATCATTATTTATCCAGTTATGATTTCATAGATCTTTTAGGCCAATATATAATTAACTTCGGAACTTTTTATAATAATTTGATTCGAAATCTAAAACTTAATTCAATGATCAAAATTAAATTCTTCTTTGTTTTTTCATTTGTATTAATAAGCTCCTTTTCATTTGCACAAAGTGATAAATCGGTTTATAATGAACACGATCTTTTTACTCCAAATTTCTATCCTTCTTCTGTGAACGAGTATCGGGCAGCTGATGGAGAACCTGGTCCAAAATATTGGACAAACAAAGCAAGTTATAAAATCAATGCTACATTAGATGATGTGAAAGACGCGATTACAGGGAGTGTAACTATTTCTTATACTAATCGCAGTCCACAGGCTTTACCATTTCTCTGGCTTTACCTCGATCAAAATCTTTTCAACGCAGATTCACGTGGACAGGCGAAAGCACCGGCAACCAGGAAAAGCCGCTATACTAATGTGGGTACGAACTTTGAGGGCGGATATGATATTAAATCGGTTAAACTTTTAACTACCATAAAAGGAAAAGTTTCCTCTGCAAATGTGGTGAATTTAATTTCTGATACCAGGATGCAAATTAGGCTTCCCAAAAAATTAGGTCAGGGAGAAACGGTTGAAATTAAAATCGATTACTCTTATATGATTCCACACACAGGTAGTGATCGTACGGGAATTCTGGAGACAGAAAACGGAAAGATTTATTCTATTGCACAGTGGTATCCGAGGATGTGTGTGTATGATGATATCGAAGGATGGAATACATTACCCTATCTTGGCGCTGGTGAATTTTATTTTGATTACGGCGATTATGATTATTCCATCACGGCCCCTGCAAACCTTATTGTGGTTGGTTCCGGGGAATTGCAAAATCCAAAAGACGTGCTGACATCTACCGAAATAAAGAGATTAAATGAAGCCAGAAAGAGTGATAAAACAGTCATGATCCGTAGTGCGGAAGAAGTGAGTAATCCGGCATCACGTCCGCAAAAAGAAAATATTACCTGGCATTTCAAAATGAAAAATTCCCGTGACGTTTCCTGGGCTGCTTCGAAAGCGTTTATATGGGATGCGGCCAGAATTAATTTTCCTTCCGGAAGAAAAGGCCTTGCACAAAGTGTTTATCCGGTTGAATCAAACGGGGATAATGGATGGGAACGTTCTACTGAATATACAAAAGCTTCGCTGGAAGGATACTCTAAAAGATGGTACGAATTTCCTTATAATAATGCAACCAACGTGGCTTGCAATATTAACGGAATGGAGTATCCAGGAATCGTATTTTGTAATTCAAAATCAAAAGGTGGAAGGCTTTGGGGAGTTACGGATCATGAATTTGGCCACACCTGGTTCCCGATGATTGTTGGAAGCAATGAAAGAAAATATGGTTGGATGGACGAAGGATTCAATACATTCATCAATGGAATTTCTACCAAAGATTTTAATAATGGGGAATATGTAAACAAAGGGCAAAATAATGGTTCCATGTATAAATATGTTTTTGGCCCAAACAGTGAAACCGTGATGAGTGTGCCGGATGCCTTGAAAGAAGCCAACATCGGTGTGGCATTGTATTACAAGCCGGGGTATGCACTTGATCTTTTGAGAAATCATATTTTGGGCGAGCAAAGATTTGACTATGCTTTTCGCTTGTATATTCAACGATGGGCATACAAGCATCCCACTCCCTGGGATTTCTTCAGGACAATGGAAAACGCTGGTGGCGAAGATCTTGGCTGGTTTTGGAAAGGATTGTTCATTGAAAACTATAAACTAGATCAGGCAATTACTGACGTAAAATATATAGATGGGGATTCTGAAAAGGGCGCTTTGGTAACCGTTGTTAACCTTGATAAAATGGCTATGCCTATTTATATTCAATATGAAACAGAGAGTGGAAAATCAGATACAGTAAAGGTTCCTGTCGAAGTTTGGCAGAATGGAAATACGTGGATTCAGAAATTGACCACAAAAGAAAAACTAAAATCTGTAACCATTGATCCTACCCATATTTTCCCGGATATAGATGCTGGTAATAATGTTTGGACAAGTAAATAATTTAATGAGCCAATTAGCAACGTAGGTAATTTGCCAATTGGCTAATTAAATTTACATTTGCAGCCTTTTATGAAACCAATTAGTGAAATTTTTTCTTTACTGGAAGAACAAAAAAAGATTGTAATTACTTTCCACCAGAAACCTGACGCAGATGCGATGGGATCTGGATTGGGTTTGTATAATTTTTTGATCCGCTTTGGGCATGCGGTAACTGTTATTTCACCTACAAATTGGGCGGGCTTTTTAAGTTGGATGCCCGGAGCAAAAAAAGTATTGGATTTTGAAATCCAAAAAGAAAAAGCTTTGAAGGCTTTGAAGGAAGCGCAATGGCTTTTTTGCCTTGACTTCAATGTTCTCAGCCGTGTTAAAAACATGGAGCCTGTTATTACTGATCTTACTTGTACTAAAATATTGATTGATCACCATCAGCAACCGCAAACTGAGGCCTTCGATTATGGGATAAGTAATCCCAAAAAGAGTTCTACAGCAGAGATGGTATTTGATTTTATTTTAAATAGCGGTCACGATGATAAAATAAATGTTGATATTTCTGAATGCTTATATGCTGGTGTTATGACTGATACTGGCTCTTTCCGTTTTAATTCTACAACTGCTGATGTGCACAAAATGGTTGCGAAATTGAAAGAGTCTGGGTTTGATCATAGCCAGGTTCATGAGAATTTATTCGATAATTTCATGGAAGGAAGGTTTCGTTTTTTTGGAAACACTTTGTTAAACCGGATGGAAATATTCTACGAATTCAATACGGCCTTGATTGCAATTCCACAAAAAGACCTTGTAAAGTTTAATGTAAAAACCGGCGATACCGAGGGTTTGGTTAATTTTCCGTTAAGCATTAAAGGAATCAAATTGGCAGCTGTAATTATTGATAGGGGAGATGAGCGAAAAAGTTCTTTCAGAAGCAAAGGTGGTTTTGATGTAAATACTTTTGCCAGAAAATATTTTAACGGTGGCGGACATTTCAATGCGGCTGGTGGAAGAAATACAGAAACTTTGGACGAAGTAATTTCCAAATTCAAAAAAGCAATTAAAGAAAATAAAGAACAATTAAACAATTAACCATTTATAAAAAAACAAACATGAACAAAATCCTTTGCCTTACTGCCGCTGCATTTTTACTGATCGCGTCAGGTTGTAATGAGCAAAAATTTCAAAAAGATAAAGACGGATCAGAATATAAAATTATCCGCAATGAGGATGGTAGAAAAGCTGTTGCCGGAGATTATATGCAGGTGAACATACTGGCAAAATATAAGGACAGCGTACTTTTTAGCAGTATTGAAAGTAGTCAGCCCCGCTTTCTTCCGTTCGATACTACCCAACTACCTCCGTATTATAAAGATGTACATGAAGGGGATAGTTTGGTGATCAGGCAATCAACAGATTCTATCATCAAATACGGTCAGGGACAGCCTTTCATGCAGAAAGGAGAATTTGTCTATCAGACTTATAAGTTTGTGAAATTATTTTCTTCCAAAGCTGCAGCAGACAGTGCTGCGAAAACTTATGTGGCTGCCGCAAAGATTTTTAATAATAAAAAATCAATCGAAGAAATTGAAAAAAATATTTCGTCAAACGATTCTTTGGTAAAAGCTGATGATAAAAGTATTCAGGAATTCATGAATAAAAATAATCTGAAAGGCAATAAAACCAAATGGGGAACTTATGTTGTGATTGACAGTGCTGGTACTGGTAGCATGATCGGAGAAAACGATGTGGCTGTGGTAAATTATACAGGACGTACGTTTAATGATAGCACTTTTGATTCTAACACCCAACAGATATTTGGGCATTCTGAACCGCTATACGTTGACATGAGTGGCTGGCGCGTAATACCTGGTTGGATAGATGGCTTGAAACTGATGCAAAAAGGAAGTAAGGGAAAAATAATCATTCCTTCTTACCTGGCTTATGGTAAAAATGGCCGTGCACCTAAAATTGGGCCGAATGAAAATCTGATTTTTGACATAAAAGTTACAGACATTGTTGGTCAGGATGCGTATGAAAAGGAACTGGAAAGACAACAACAGCAAATACAGCAGCAACGCCAGATGATGGAACAAATGCAACAGCAGATGCAACAGCAACAGCAGCAGAAACCATCTGCACCGCCGTCGGGAAAATAGATTTATTCTAATGATTTTTAATGATAAACGCCGCATAATAATATGCGGCGTTTCTTTTACTATTCATCTAAATAAGACTTAGAGTAAAGAAACAAATAATGCGAATTATCATTCCGGAAAATGAATGTCAGGACTTCTCATATGCTTGTAATAATGTAACTGCTTCGCATGCTTCTTTTACATCATGAACGCGAAGTATAGAAGCGCCATGTAATAAGGCAATGGTGTTTAGAACACTGGTTCCGTTCAATGAATTTTCGGCGGTAGTTTTCAATGTTTTATAAATTGTCGATTTCCTTGAGAGACCTGCCATCATTGGCTTTTCAAGCATTTTAAATATTTCCAGTTGTTTTAGTAAACAAAAATTCTGTGTGATATTTTTCCCAAATCCAAATCCCGGATCAATAATTATATCGTTGATGCCTGCCCTTTTACATTCGTCAATTTTCCGGATGAAAAAGTCAAGAATTTCTTTTGTTACATTTTCATAATGTGCCGATTGCTGCATGGTTTCGGGAACCCCTTTCATGTGCATGCACACATAAGGCATATTTAGTTTTCCCACAGTATTAATCATACTTTTATCCATTTCACCGCCACTGATGTCGTTGATGATTGCTGCGCCGGCAACGCTGCATTCCACTGCAACTTTTGAATAATAGGTATCTATTGAAAGAACAATTTCTGGAAAATTATTTACGAGTGTAGCGATTGCCGGAATTAATTTCTCTAATTCATTTTCTGCAGAAATCCGAATGCTCCCGGGTTTTGTACTTTGTGCGCCGATATCAATAATAGTTGCTCCTTCGCTCAACATTTGAGCTGCTTTATCTTGTATCGATTTTATATTTTGCATTCTGCTTCCGGCATAAAAAGAATCGCCTGTTAGATTTATGATACCCATCACTAATGGCTTTTCAATAGAAATTATTTTTCCTTTACAATTCAATGAAAACATTTTGTTTATTTAGGTTTAAATTTGATGATCATTATGACGCAAGTTAATACCGATCTGCAATACGATCATGTAGTATACGAATGCAGAGAAATCTTTTTAAAAAAAACGATCGATTATGGGACTTCATGGCGTGTATACCGGAGTATTTCAATAGCTGATCAAATTTATATCAAAGCAAAACGTATTCGGAATATCCAGGAGAAAGTGATTCAGAAAATTGACGACAATGCAAAAGAAGAATTCAAAGGCATTTTAAATTATGCGGTTATTGGATTAATTCAATTAGATATTCATGATGATGAGATGGAAGAATTAACTGTAGAAGAGACATTAAAATTTTATGATGAAAAAATTTTAAGTGCCAAAGCTTTAATGCATGATAAGAATCATGATTACGGAGAAGCATGGCGCGATATGAGCCAGGAGAGTTTTGTTGATCTTATTCTTGCGAAGATTCTGCGCATCAAACAGATCCTTCTGCACGACGGAAAAACTTTAGTGAGCGAGGGAATAGATGCGAACTTTTATGACATTTTAAATTATGCAGTTTTTGCTTTAATATTATCAGATTAAATAAACTTCTCTTTTTTAAATAAGCACGAATGAAAATTTTAGTAAACATTTGCAGGGTAATTGTTGGCGTTCTTTTTATCTTTTCCGGCCTGATCAAGGCAATGGATCCACATGGACTTGCTTATAAAATGCAGGAGTTTTATGAAGTATGGGCTCTAAACAGTTCGCTTGCAAATATGATGCATTGGTTGGATAGTCTTGCGCTTCCCTTTGCGATTTTTATGATCACGCTGGAAATCATAGTTGGTGTTGGAATTTTATTAGGTGTTTGGAAAAAGTTTTTTACATGGCTTATTTTATTGCTGATAATCTTCTTTGGGTTCCTTACAGGATATGCAGCGCTTTCGGGCAAGATTGCTACCTGTGGTTGTTTTGGGGATTGTGTTCCCCTAACTTCCATGCAATCATTTATAAAAGACCTGGTATTACTTGTGCTGATTTTGATTCTTCTTTTTGGAAGGAAATATATATTTCCGGTGTTTACTTCTGCTATAAATATTTTTCTTTTAATTATTTCTACTGTTTTGGTTTTATTGTACCAGTGGCATGTGATGCGGCATTTACCAACCGTAGATTGTCTGCCGTTCAAAAAGGGCGGCAATGTTTTGGAACTTCGCAAAATGCCTGCAAATGCGATTCCAGATAAAAAAGAATATCGGTTCGTTTACGAAAAAGAAGGAAAGAAACAAGATTTTACCATCAAAGATTTGCCTGATTCTACCTGGCAATTTATCAGCCGTGAAGACATCATTATTGAAAAAGGGAAAAATAATGAACCCCCGATTAAAGACTTTAATCTGACTACTTTATCAGGAAACGACACGACTGATGCAATTTTGAGCCTTGACGCGTCGTATTATTTATTTTTCGTAAAAGGATTTTCAAATACTAACTTCTGGTTGGAGGATTTTGATAAAATAATTAATTATGCAAAAAAGAATAATCGCATGCTATATGTTGTGACACCAGAAATGAAAGAAGCTGATGAGTTCTTCAACGTGAGAAAGAAATATAGCTTACCGGTTTTTAGTTTGGATGCTACGGCATTTAAAACAGCAGCGCGGGTTAATCCTGAGCTGTATCTGATGCATGGGCCCGTAATTAAAAATAAATGGGGCTGGGCAGATTTCAAAAATGTGCTTCAGAAATAAAAGTTTGCTGATTGAAAATGTCTTAGTGAAGGTGCCTGGAAGAAATTCTTGCTGCAAGCCAACTGTCTTTTACCGGAATGATCCAATTATTCAATAATTCTTTCTTTGTAAGAATTGTATTATTGAAATATAAAGTTTCGGAGGTGATAAATTCGTCTTCGATAGAGTGATTGACTTCGGGTAAAGGAACTAACTGTATTTTTTCATTCACGATAAAAGCAAGCATTTGCCTGTCGAGTAGTTGTGTATTGTAATCTTTTTGGATATTTTTGATGAATCTTATTGAAGAATCTGTACTGCATCCGCCAATCTTTGTGTGAGTTTCATCAGCCATTATTACAAGAAACTGACCGAAAAATAAATTAGCAAAACCTTTTACAGAGCTGCCGTGACTGTTCCATTCTTTAGTAAAATTTTCGAGTAATTCTTGAAGACTCAATACTTCACTCAGGCTAAACGCTCGGTTGGATTGGTAAACCCAAACTCGTGAGTTATTATCAAAATCATCTGGTATCAGTTCCTGGAAATGAATATTCATGCTTATATTATTGGAATCAAACTTATAATAAGTAAATTAAAAGAATTTCTTCTTTTCAATTGAAATTTAATTTGAAATTTACAATTTCCTTGCCAGTTTATTTTTATAAAAAATCCCCAAACTTGCAGTTTGAGGATTTTTTGAGATAACTTTTTTATGCTATCTGGCCAAGGCGTTTCAAATAGTGTATATGTGATAAGATTGCTTGTCGCATTTTTGGGAATTCGATATATTTAATTCCATATTCCTTACAGGTTCTTTTAGTGATTTTGCTAATGGCTGGATAATGAACGTGAGAGATCCTCGGAAATAAATGATGCTCAATCTGAAAATTCAAGCCACCTAAGAGCCATGAAAGAGTTTTGCTTTTTGTAGCAAAATTTGCTGTTGTATGAATTTGATGAATAGCCCATTCGTCTTCAATCTTTC
This sequence comes from Ginsengibacter sp., assembly GCA_039935455.1. GTDB lineage: Bacteria > Bacteroidota > Bacteroidia > Chitinophagales > Chitinophagaceae > Ginsengibacter. The sequence continues at coordinate 49,351 of JBDTKF010000146.1, read as the reverse complement.
CGCTTATTTCACTTGGAACCGGAAATTCGGTTTGTTCAACAGTATGTGCCAATTGAAACACGATGCTGATTGCAAGTCCAGTGACCATTGTAATCAGTAAAAACCCGATAATCCAGGTTGTAAAACCGATCAACATAATTGGTAATGCAACGAACATAAATGTATAAATCAATTTAGCAGTCCAAAATGAAAAATGTTCATAAGGAGTCATTTTTCTAAGTGGAACTGTTCCAATTTTGCGTTTAAAATATTTTTGATAATCTGTCATAAATATCCAGATAATGTGAAGAAGAGCATATAGAAACCAAAAATAATATTGCTGAAACTTGTGCATCTTCAACTTCTTCTGGGTCGTAGCAAACCTAAGCCAGGGGCGTGCTTCAATGTCATCGTCTATGCCGTCAATGTTTGTAAAAGTGTGATGAATAATATTATGTTTCATGTTCCACATGATAGCTGAACCACCAAGAAAGTTCAATGACGCGCCGGCTGCTTTATTCAGAAAATTATATTTACTGAAACTTCCATGAGCGCCATCGTGCATTACGTTGAAACCGATTGCAGCAGTCAATAAACCAAATAGGACACATTCGGGTAGCGCGATCCAGACGGGTGGAGTAAAAAAGACAAGATGGACGTAAACTGCTAGATATAAAACACAGAAAAGAGATGCTTTAAAAAGTAAAGCAAAGTTTCCCGTCATTGGACGATGTTGTTCGGCAAAGTATTGATTTACACGATTTTTTAATACCGTGTGAAAATCACCTCTGTCTTGCATAAATTTGGGTGCTGGCATTATGGTTTCTTGATTTGTTGTTTTTTAATAGTTATTTGGGTGTTTAATTTATCCTTTTTTTTTGAATTTGTATTTAGGAGCTTGTTAAAATCTTTTTTGAATCAGCGCATCAAAGGTTTTTATTCCGATCATTTTCTTTGAAATAAAACCCTCTGCGTGTTTCACTCCAATCATTTTCCCATACATCTTTGACCGGTAGATTACACTTTCTAAAAATTCAGGACTAGAAATGTAGGTTTGTGGTTCATCATCATTTGGTCCATTCGAAAAAAACTGTGTTTCGAAGGATCTAATTGCTTCCACTTTTTTATCAATCACATCTGATATGTCAACGACAAATGTTGGCGTGAAATATTGGTCCTGAATATAGTTTAAAACATAACCAGGCTTCCAGATTTCCTGTTTGATTGTCCCATCAAACGTTTCAATCTTTCTTAATCCTGATAAAAAAGTTGCATCCGCTACTAATCTTGAAGAGCGTCCATGATCAGGATGGCGGTCTTCCGGTGCGTTGCACAACACAATTTCCGGCTGGTATTTTCTAAGAACTGTTATTATTTTTAATTGATTTTCTATATCATTTCTAAAAAATGCATCGGCCATTCCCAGATTCTCTCTAATATCTACTCCAAGCACCTTTGCTGAATGTTCTGCTTCCTGTTTTCTTATCTCTGCCGACCCACGCGTTCCTAATTCACCACGTGTAAGATCGATAATTCCCACTTTCTTTCCATTGTTCTTTTCTACTAATAAGGTTCCGGCACAACTTAATTCTACATCGTCCGGATGAACGCCAAAGGCTAAAAGATGTAACTTCATTTTATTCTATAATTGCAAAAACAGTAACGCTTTAGATACGTAATATGTGAGCGAAGATACGTTAAAAAAAAGTTGCTTTTTGGAGTTTTATGATATTATACGAGATGAATTTGAAGAACAGTAAACGAAGAAATAATACAAATTTTAAATTAGATTTATCGTTACTGGTCTATCCGGAATATCCATACATCCGTTGTACTTCTTTGACGATAATTTCTATCTGGGAATCTTTGCCTGCAGCTTCATAAGGCTGTCGCAAATCACTGCCAAAAACGAATGCCACGGTTTGCCAGAAACGGGCTGTGAATCCACCTTTTAATTCTTTCAAAATTTCGTAACAATCTGTTCCACCCGTTTCGCGGTTTATTAATTTCATCAACACTTTTCCCTGGTAAACGGATAAATTTTTTAATGGTTCCGTAAATTCCTTTTTCAATTCTTTTTCACGACTGTTGATATATTTGTTTACATCTTTTTTACTGGAGTTGTTTGAAATATGTTGTTCAATATCTTTAAACACCCAACCAGCGCGCCTTGCATACGGATAAGTAACATACACTGCGTTTCTCAAACGAGTCCATTCTGCTCGAGATGCAGCATTTCTTTTTCCCCAAACATATACTCCGGGAAGAATTTTTGCTTCAATTGTATCGCCGTTGTAAATTACGGCAGAGCATATGATCGTATCATTAATGCCATGTTGCGCAAAAATGGGGTTAAAGTTTTGTGCAGACTGTGATTGTGATTTTACATTCAATGCAGTAATTAAGAAAAGCCCCATAAGTGGCAAATATATTATAGTCCATATTTTGAGGTTGGCACGCATTCGTCTCTGTAAAATTATCATTTTAATATTCAATAAAAAAGATTGAATGATAGATTCTACAAAATTAACGATAGGTATGGGAATGAAAAATCTTAAGCATTTGCAAGAATAAACATGTAAAATAGAAATGCAAGAACCAATCCGATGGTTAGATAAGCCCATTTTCTTGGTGCTTTGACCCTGTTTACAAGTGATACGACAAAACCACATGACATGATAACCAGACCAAGCCAAACTAAATTGATATATGGGAAATAATAGGCTTTTAACGTAATAAAATCCGAAAGATTATCGGTTTCTTTCGAACTGATTTTGAATTTTTTGTTAGATGCGATCCCTGAAAAATTAAAATAAAGATTTTGCGAAATGACAGTGTCCGTGAGCAGCTTAATTTCCTGATTATGAATTAAGAGTGCCGGAGACGCTTTATAGCTCATTCCGTTTTGGCCATAAACCGTGATATCTGCTACCAATGCGGTGTCGTTAGGCGAAAAATGGAATTTTTCATTGTCAGGGTTTTTCAAAATGTTATTCAAAACATAAAATCCTTTTGAGTAAAAAACGGAGTCGCCAATATTTAGTTCATGTAGTTTAAAAGTACTTGTATCTGCTTCTTCTTTAGGAATAGAGATCGTAGAGATATAAGTAAAAATATCGTGTGTTAGATAATGTTTTGTTCCGGGATTGGACGTAAGATTGTTATCTTTCATACGATACGCATCAGGTGATAACACAAAATCTTCTTCTACTTTCCCGGTTACACTATCGATCTTTTGAAACCGTAAGTTATAAAAAGTGCGATCTTTTTCATTCGAAGCCGAATCATTCATATACGTAACCGTATATTTCCCCATTCGCGTAGGAACTTCTTTCAAAAGTGTCAGATTTTCCATCGGATCTTCTGTCGCTCTTCCGGTTGGATCTTTATCAAAAGGAATAAACAAACCAGTTTTACTATTATCGCTGATTACTTTTCTATTACCTGCAGAAATAAGCATTCCTGTAATCATCAATGCAAATCCAAGATGCGCAATTGCAGCGCCTCCTGCTTTCAAATTCCATTTTAAGACTGATTTTAAATAAAATGCATTTGTAATAACGGAAAAGATCGAAGCAAACAAAGCCAGGTGAATGGCTACTAAAAATCCCGGACCTTTTTTTACATAATCTATTGGATAAAAAATTGCTAATAACACGGAGCCGGCAAGAGAAATTACCAGTGGAAAAGCGAGTTTTTTTATAAGATATTTCTTATTCGTATTCCTATATTTTAAGAATTGAGAAATTCCTGTAAGAAGTCCGACAATCACTGCAACAAGCACCAGCACTTTATTATAAGAAAATTCACGGTCCTGTGGATCCGCAAGATTCGTCCCAAAAACTTTATTATAAACAGGAAGAGAAGTAATAGATATCACAAACAAAGCAGAAAGGAAAAGGATTAATGCGCCGATAAACATCCAAAATTCTCTGGAAGACATATCTTCCTCTTTTTGAATAGAAGGGATACTTTTATAATGCCTGAAAAATAAATAAAATACAGGTAATGAAATCGCTATCACGTAAATTCCGATCAACACATTCATGGCGGTTCCCGCTTCTGTAAATGAGTGTACGGAAGTGTCTCCGAGGATTCCCGTTCTTGTCAGGAAAGTAGAGTAGAGGATGAACAAGTAAGTGAGTATAATAAACAGGTATGAAGCCCGCAAGGCATTTTTTGTAGAATTAAAAATGACCATACAGTGTAAACCCGCAACAAGAATCAACCACGGTACAAGAGCGGCATTTTCAACGGGATCCCAGGCCCAATAACCACCAAAAGAAAGAGATTCATAAGCCCATTTACCTCCCATCATAATTCCGGTTCCTAAAACACAGCCGCTGAATAAAGCCCATGGTAGTGCGGCTTTTACCCATCCACCCCAATCTTTTGTAATCAATGAAGAATAGGCAAATGCGATTGGAACGGCAGTGCTCGCAAATCCCAAAAATAAAATCGGGGGATGAATGACCATCCAGTAATTTCTTAATAGTGGATTCAAACCAATTCCATCTTTTATATAGGATAAATAGTCGGGTTGTGAAAATATAGGACCAACAAGTTCATTTCTGGTAAGTATAAAAGGACTACTGCCAATGCGGACATTGAAAAAATACAAGCCCAGAAGCATCAGGATTAAAAAGAACTGCGCCACATTTATAATAGTCATTACTGCAGCTTCTCTTTTTTTTGCAGTAAAGATTAAGACGCTCCCCAAGCCACAATGCCAAAGAGCCCACAGCAAAAAACTACCTTCCTGTCCTTCCCAAATGCAGGCCAGTAGATATTTTGGTTCTAATTCTCTGGATGCATGTTTATATACATAGAGATATTCATAATAATGATTTGAGCAGATATAGAAGATGGTTGCAAATACGGCGAGGAGTGAAAAGGTTTCTATAAAAAAGGCGGCCCGGGCAAAACGAATCCAGGATTGCTTTTCATTTTCGGACCGTATTTTGGAAGCGGTAAAATAAGCTATAACGGAAATGATAGAGGCTACAAATGCGAGCAATACAAAAAAATGGCCTACCTGCCCCGGTAGCAAATGTTCATTCTCAAATGTCATAATGCAAGCTTAATATTGAGTAACCGTTTTTTCTAATTGTTTTTTATCGTCTTTGTATTTGGAGGGACATTTGAGCAGAATATCTTTGCATTCGAATACATTTCCTTCCATTTTCCCTTTCAAAACTACGCGTTCACTTTGTTCCAACTCTGGTGGTTTTGTATTTCTGTAAATGACCTGTGTGCTGTTACCCAAGCTGTCCACAGCATAAAAAGTAAGATAATTTGGATCTTTCAATGCATCATATTGGATCGGTTTAGACTTGTCAAGTTTGGCGATCAAATGAACATATTGACCTTGCTTTTGTTTAGCAGAACCGATCGTATCGTAAGTAGAAAAATCAACAGAATACATGAGTAGTCCACCGATCGCAGCTGCTATAATCACTAAAATTATTATACTGGAAGTTTTCATAAATGCAATTTTCGTGGTGCAAATTTACTGAAAAATGGGATGCTAAACCGTATCTACTCCCTTTTCAAAAATTATAGTAAAAGAAGAAATAAGCGTAATTTGTATTCCTAAATTCGCGCTTTCCAAATGATTTCCGGTGCATGGTTTTTCATACCTGTATATCGTGCCAACATAAATAAATAATCGCTCAGCCGATTAATATATTTTATGATCAAAGGATTTACTTCTCCATTTGTTTCTTTCAAATTTACGCAGGACCTTTCTGCACGCCTGCATACGCAACGTGCTACGTGCGTAAAAGACACAGCAGGCAGACCTCCGGGCAAAATGAAATTTTTCATCACCGGAAGCTCTGAATCCATTTGGTCCATTTCTTTTTCGAGTAATTCCACATCACTTTCATGAAGATCTGGGATGCTCATTTTTACAGCTCGCGACGGGTCGCAGGCAAGTACAGAGCCGATGGTAAATAGACGATCCTGAATTTCTTTAAGGATATTCTTTGCGTGATTATCGCCACAATAATCAGAAACTAACCCTAGATAAGAATTTAATTCATCGACCGTTCCGTAAGCCTCAATTCTCGGATCGCTTTTTAAAACCTTAGTTCCCCCGATAAGACTTGTTTTTCCTGCGTCACCAGTCTTTGTATATATTTTCATTGCCATAATTATATCAGTTTATTTTGTATCGAAAAATGATTTTTAGTAATCTAAAGTACATGGAAAATAGAAACCGAAAAAGTGGGTGAGATGGGAAAAATTAACTTTTGTTTTACGGCTATTGAAAAATTTATTTATTCAACCATTGCAACTTTCTTTTCATTCAGATGGTCGCTTTCGATAACACCATCTCTGAGCCGGATAATACGATGTGCAAATTCGGCAATATCTTCTTCATGAGTTACCAGGATGACGGTGTTACCTTCTGCCTGTATCTTGTCAAAAATATTCATAATTTCAACAGAAGTTTTTGAATCCAGATTTCCTGTTGGTTCATCTGCAAGTATAATGGATGGGGTATTTACAAGAGCGCGGGCAATAGCGACCCTTTGATTTTGACCGCCTGATAATTCGTTTGGTTTGTGATGACTTCTATCAGCTAAACCAACCCTATCAAGCATTTCGAGCGCCAGCTCTGTCCTGGCTTTTTTGGGAGTGCCATTATAAATAAGTGGAAGCGCTACATTTTCTGCAGCGGTCAGCCGGGGTAGTAAATTAAATTGTTGAAACACAAATCCAATCTCTTTGTTGCGTACATCGGCCAAATCATCATCCTGCATTTTACTCACGTCATCTCCATTCAGTATGTATTTTCCACCGGTAGGAGAGTCGAGGCATCCTATTAAATTCATTAAGGTAGATTTTCCACTTCCACTTGGGCCCATTAAGGCGACATATTCATTTTTGAATATTTCCAGGCTGATTCCCTTCAACACTTGCAGCTCCTGTTTGCCCAGGTAATAGCTTTTTTGAATATTTTCCAGACCTATTATTGAAGACATATTATTTTGTTCTTGGTTCTTAATGGGGCAATCTCATTTTTAAATTGATTCGAATTGAGATTACTGTTTTCCCTTTTCCAATTCTATAGCTGATTCTTATTTTTTTATCACTTTTGGAACTTTGAAAAATTCGTCTGTATGGGCAGGTGCATTTTTGAACACATCTTCCCGGCTTATTTCTCCTTTGACAATATCCTTTCTAAACATATTTATATTGTCACTCATGTGCAGCAGAGGTTCAATACCAGTTGTATCCAGTTCATTCAATTTGTCAAAAAACCCAATCATTTTTTCGAGCTCATACTTGATTTCCAGTTTCTCATCTTCATTGAATTCGAGTCTGGAAAGATCAGCCATCTTTTCTATTAGTGCATCATTCACAATCATCTGACAAATATAATCAGTTTATTGGTTGGTCATTTGTCGCTTGTCGGCGCATTTGTTCCGTTTATCATTTTTTTATAAATGACACAGGTAAACTTGTCTTTTTTGTTTATTTACTGTACTACTACCTGTATTTATCATTTGAAAAATGATTTTATTTTATCTTCGCTGACTTATGAAAAAAGAGAAAGAAATAGTAATGAGTGGCATCAGGCCAACGGGGTTTTTGCACCTCGGAAATTATTTTGGCGCCATTCGTAATTATGTGAAAATGCAGGAAAATTATGAATGTTATTTTATGGTCGCTGATTTACATTCGTTGACAACGCATCCGGACACGAAAGGTCTGAAATCCAATGTTTACAGAGTTTTAGCCGAGAATATCGCCTGCGGTCTGGATCCTGAAAAAGTTGCTTTTTATTGTCAAAGTCACGTCTTCCAGACTTCAGAATTGTATTTGTATCTGAACATGCTGGCTTATAAAGGTGAGTTGGAAAAAACAGCCACTTTCAAAGATAAAATCCGTCAACATCCTGATAATATCAATGCTGGATTATTAACTTATCCTGTGCTGATGGCTGCCGATATTTTGATTCATCGTGCAAATTATGTTCCGGTCGGAAAAGACCAGGGGCAACATTTGGAGGTTGCCCGGAATTATGTAAACCGGTTCAATCATCGATATGGCGAAGTTTTTCCTGAACCTTTTGCTTTTAATTTTAATGAAGAGTTGGTGAAAATTCCCTCACTCAATGGAAGTGGTAAGATGAGTAAAAGTGAAAATAAGATGGCTACTTTGTATCTTTCTGATGAAGATGATGCGATCCGGAATAAGATTATGAAAGCAAAAACGGATGGCGGCCCTTCCACAAATAATTCTATAAAACCCGAATATATCCAGAATATTTTTTTATTACTAAAACTGGTAAGTACCGAGGATACATTAAATTATTTTGAAGAGAAATTCAATAACTGTTCAATCCGATATGGCGACATGAAGAAACAATTAGCCGAAGATATGGTGAACTTTATTTCACCAATCCGACAGAAAGTAAATGAAATTTTGGATGACGAAAAATATTTGCAAAAAGTAATGTCCCGGGGCGCTGAAAAATCGATTGCCAATGCAGAAACAACGATGAAGTTGGTGAGAAATGCAATGGGATTAAATTACTTTTGAAACAGGTAATGCTTATAACCAGCACGGCTTTAAAATCAATGTGTTTGGCCAAAAAAAGCTAAATTGTTGCGAAAATAAATATCTAAAAAATCAATAAATGGCCAAATCAAAAAAACCAAAACACATTGCGGTTGCCGGTAATATTGGAGCAGGAAAAACTACTTTGACAGAATTATTAAGTAAACATTATAAATGGATTCCGCAATTTGAAGATGTGGACCATAATCCTTACCTGAATGATTTTTATGATGATATGCCCCGTTGGAGTTTTAATTTACAAATTTATTTTTTGAACAGCCGTCTCAATCAGTTGCTTGAAATTAAACGTGGAACTGAAACTGTTATACAAGACAGAACAATTTATGAGGATGCAAATATTTTCGCCCCAAACCTGCATGATATGGGTTTGATGACAAAAAGAGATTTTACCAATTATTATTCTTTTTTTGAAACTTTGAAAACGATGGTGCAGCCACCAGATTTGCTGATTTATTTGAACGCTTCTGTTCCCACACTGGTAGCACAAATCCAAAAACGTGGCCGCGAATATGAAGAAAATATCCGCCTGGATTATTTGAAAAAACTAAATGAATTTTATAACAAATGGATTGATGGTTATAAAGAAGGTCCTTTGCTGATTGTTGATGCAGATAAAAATAAGTTTGCTGAAAGTGAAGAAGATTTGGGAATCATCATCAATCAGATCGATGCACAATTATATGGATTGTTTTGACCGGTAATTCTTTCTTAATCAAGCCAGAGGAGCGGCCTTCAAGGTTTCGTCATTTACCTGATCTGCGAATTTTTTGAAATTATCAACAAACCGCTTTGCAAGTTCCTTCGCTCTTTTATCATATTCCTTTTTATCTTTCCACGTGTGGCGCGGATTCAAAATTTCTGATGGTACGCCCGGGCAACTTTTGGGCATCTTCATTTTGAAAACATGGTCCGTTTCATAGTCTACATTTTCAAGAACTCCGTCCAGTGCAGCAGTGATCATCGCTCTGGTGTAAGAAAGTTTCATTCGGCTTCCAATGCCGTAAGGTCCGCCGCTCCAACCGGTATTAATCATCCACACGTTGACCTGATGTTGTTCCATTTTTTTGCCCAGCATTTCTGCATAAACTGCCGGATGCAGGAGAATGAAAGGAGATGCGAAACATGCGCTGAATACTGGTCTTGGCTCATTAATACCATCTTCTGTTCCCGCAACTTTTGCAGTGTATCCGCTGATAAACTGATACATAGCCTGCCCCCGTGTGAGTTTGCTGATCGGGGGTAAAATTCCATAAGCATCTGCTGTCAACAAAAAAATATTTTTTGGAATATCACCGATGGAAGGATGTAAAGCATTTCCAATAAAACTGATCGGGTAACTTACTCTTGTATTTTCTGTGATTTTTTTGCTACCGAAATCGATTTTGTGAGTTCCTTCGAAAAAAGTAACATTCTCCACCAACGCCCCCGGACGAATAGCATTGAATATTTCAGGCTCTTTCTCTTCACTCAGATCAATCGTTTTTGCATAACAGCCACCTTCAAAATTAAAAATTGTATGGTCTGTCCAGCCATGTTCATCATCCCCGATTAACTTTCTGTCAGGATCAGCGCTCAGCGTGGTTTTACCCGTCCCGCTCAATCCAAAAAATATAGCAGTGTCATGCTTTTTTCCCACGTTTGCAGAACAATGCATACTCAGTACATTCCGGTCATGGGGCATCACAAAATTTAATATTGAAAAAACTCCTTTCTTTATTTCGCCGGTATAGGCCGAACCGGATATCAGAATTACTCTTTTCGAGAAACTGATAATAACAAAATTTCCCTGTCTTGTTCCATCGACTTCAGGATCTGCAAAAAAGGTTGGCGTATGGACGAGATACCAATCCGGGTTGAAATTTTTTAATTCTTTCTTTGACGGCCTCAGAAACATATTGTAAGCAAATAAATTACTTGCCGGATCTTCATTTATAACCCGGAGATTCAATTTATTTTCGGGATCTGCACAGGCGTAAGAGTCTCTTATCCAGATTTCTTTCGATCGTAAATGATCCATCATTTTCTGGTAAAGTGTATCAAAATATTTTGCTTCAATTGGCTGATTGTTGTCATTCCAGTCAATCGTGTTTTCCGTGATGCTGTCTTTTACAATAAAACGGTCTTTAGGACAGCGGCCACAAAATTTGCCGGTATTTATTACCAATGCTCCGGTGTCGTTCAAAACCCCTTCATCTCTTTCCAAACACTGCTCAGTTAATTCTTCAGGAGGAAGCTGATAAAACGTGTGTTCTGCTAATGGTAAGCCTAAAGAAAATAGCATGTTTCTGGACACGTTAAACATCGTTGGGACTGACATGAAATTTTAATTTCTGGTTAAAAAGCAAAGTTAGCCATTCGGAATTTTGGGGATATTTAAACACGCGTGTTTTATCCTCTTAATATCTTATAGTTTTTATTTTGCATCAGTTAATCTTTAATAAAATTGTACTATGATTAGATGAAATGATATAGGTATTTGAATTTCATTAAAAAGAAAAAAAACTTCACTTTCTTATTGTGTACAAATTACACCCTATAGAATTTTAGTGGCTTCAAAAACGATTGGCTGGTGCAAATAGAAACAATCAATATTTGTTTGTTTACTATATTGCAATCATTATTTCAATCAATGAAAAATCCGGTTATTTCTGGTAAGGGTATTTTTTTAACAATCAGAATGAACCAGTTTTTTAAAAAATAAAAATTATAAACATGAAATATTTGCCCCTGAATCCTGAAATATTTATTCAGAACAGGAAAAGGTTTGTTGCAAAAATGGATAAAAAATCCATTGCCATTTTTAACAGCAATGATGAACTTCCTTTTAATGGTGACGCATTACATCCTTTTGTTCAAAACTCTGATCTGTTCTGGCTCTCAGGAATTGAACAGGAAGATACAATGGTAATTTTATATCCTGATAATCCGGATGAAAAATACCGCGAAGTATTGATTTTGGTGCGGCCAAATGAATTGAAAGAAAAGTGGAACGGGCACCAGTTAAGAAAAAATGAAGCAGAAAAAATTTCCGGAATAAAAAGAATAGTTTGGTTAGATGAACTGGAAGGTTTGTTGCAACAATGGATCCATTTATCTGATACCATTTATCTGAATTCCAATGAAAATGATCGCAAAGCAAATGAAGTACCGGTTCGGGATTATCGTTATGCAGCCTATATGCGTAACCGATATCCGTTACATCAATACAAACGAAGTGCGAAGGTTATGAAAGAGTTGCGTTCGGTTAAAACGCCACTGGAAATCGAAGTGATGCAGAAAGCGATTGATATTACAGAACATACGTTCAGGCGTTTATTACAGTTTATAAAACCGGGCGTTATGGAGTATGAAATAGATGCTGAAATCTGGCATTCGTTTTTATCACAACGGGCATCCGGAACGGCCTATGGAAGTATCCTTGCGAGTGGCGACAATGCTCGGATTCTGCACTATGTAAATAACAACCAGGAGTGTAAGGATGGCGATTTGATCTTGATGGATTTTGGTGCACGATATGGAAATTATTCTGCAGATCTTACAAGAACAGTTCCGGTAAATGGTAAATTTTCAAAGAGACAGAAAACCGTTTATAATGCTTGTCTTGATTTGCATTATTATTGTGCTTCGATTTTGAAACCCGGCATTAGTATTAATGATTACACAGAACAAGTGGGCGATAAAGCTACAGAAATATTTCAGAAAATCGGGCTGCTGAAGAAATCAGACATTAAGAATGAAGATCCAGAGAACAGGGCTTACCGAAAATATTTATATCATGGAATTTCTCATCATCTTGGGATAGACGTGCACGATCTGGGAACAAGAAATGAACCCATAAAAGCGGGAATGGTTTTTACAATTGAGCCCGGAATCTATATCGAAGAAGAACACATGGGAATCCGGATAGAAGATAATTATTGGATCACGAAAAACGGTAATAGAGATTTGATGAATAATATACCAAAAACCGTGGAAGAGATTGAGAAATTGATGAAATGAATGTCTGAGTTAGCGTAAAAAATATTTCAGAAATTATGGTAATTCAATTGATAAATTGAAATTGATGATTCAAAGAATAAAAATTCACTTAAATAAAAAAATTCACAGTTATATGATGGTTGTCGGCGTCTTTCGTCGGTAACCGGTCATCTGTTGTCTGAGCACAATGAAACAAATTCCAAACATCTTTACGCTTTTCAATTTATTTTTTGGCTGCATGGCAATCGTATTTGCATTGCAGACAAACGCTGTTATTTTTTATTTGAATGATGAATATAACAGCAGCTTTAATATTCCGGAAAAAATTAGCTGGGCAGCGATATGTATTTTTATAGCTGCTTTGATAGATTTTCTGGATGGCTTCGTAGCAAGGTTTATGAAAGCAACCAGCGAGATGGGCAAACAATTGGACTCCCTGAGTGATGTTGTAAGTTTCGGCGTAGCGCCTGCAGTAATTTTATACCAATTATTAAAATTTAGTTTTGCGAAAGAACAAAATGGATTGGAGGTTTCTATTTTAGTTTTAGTTCCGGCATTTATCCTTGCCGGAGCGGCTGCCTACCGGCTGGCAAAATTCAACCTGGATACTTCTCAACATTTTTCTTTCAGGGGTGTGCCCGTTCCGGCAATCGGATTATTAATTGGTTCTTTTCCACTGATCTTACATTTTAATACGATAAGCGGTATAAATTCTTTGATCATCAATAAATGGTTTCTCTACATGACGATCATTGTGCTTAGTTATTTGATGGTCAGCAATCATCGCATGATGGCGTTGAAATTCCGTGATTATACTTTGAAGAATAATTTGCCCAAACTAATTTTGTTGGTCATAACAATTATTGCTGCATTATTTTTGCAGTGGATTGCTGTCCCGGTAGTTTTTATTGTTTATATTTTATTATCATTAACCATATCAAAAAATAACGTTGAATGAATTTTGTTGCAGAAATAAAGATAATGCCATTGAAAGAGTTGTTAGATCCCCAGGGAAAAGCAGTATTAGGCGGACTCGAAAATCTTGGCATAAAAAATATCCAGGATGTTCGGATTGGAAAACAAATTCAGTTGAATATCGAAGCTGAATCGGCAGAAGATGCAAAAACTCTTGCAGAAGAAGCATCAAAAAAATTATTGGCCAATCCGGTAATGGAAGAGTATTTTATTTCGATCAGATAATCTAACTGACATTCATTACAACAGCACATTATAAATGCTTTACATTGTTCCATCTCCAATTGGAAATCTGGCTGATATTACCTTCAGAGCGATAGAAGTTTTGAAATCAGTAGATTTAATCCTTGCGGAAGACACCAGAACTTCGTCCAAACTTCTCCGGAATTATCAAATAGAAAAGCCCACGTCCGCTTATCACCAGCATAATGAACATAAAATAATTGCGCATTTAACGCAGCAACTGATGGCAGGGAAAACCATGGCTTTGATTACTGATGCAGGAACTCCCGGCGTCAGCGACCCTGCTTTTTTATTGGTACGGGAATGTATAAAAAATGATATCAAAGTAGAATGTCTTCCGGGTGCAACAGCTTTTGTTCCTGCCTTGGTAAACAGCGGCTTGCCAATGAATAGTTTTTGTTTTGAAGGATTTTTGCCCTTAAAAAAAGGCCGTCAAACATTCTTGAAAAAAATGGCAAGCGAAGAACGAACCATGGTTTTTTATGAAAGCCCGATGCGACTAATCAAAACGCTCAAAGATTTTATTGACTATTTTGGCGCAGAAAGACCTTGTAGCGTAAGCCGGGAATTGACCAAAATTTTTGAAGAAAATAAAAGAGGAACTTTACAAGAAGTTCATGATTATTTTAATGCGAAAGCTGTGAAAGGAGAAATTGTAATTGTAGTAGGAGGGAAGTGAGAATTGGTATTGATGAACGATTTAGATTCACCGGATCTTTTAGACTTTATGAGATTTGTTGATCAGTTTGCCCTTAAAAAAATACGGGTTAATATTCTTTAAATTTGTGAAATGAAAATATCGATCATTAATGGACCAAATTTGAATTTAATTGGAACAAGAGAACCTGGCATTTATGGCTCAGAGACTTTTGAACATTATTTCCAAAAGCTTCGTAAAGAATACGAGAATGTTGATTTTGATTATTTTCAAAGTAATGTTGAGGGAGAAATAATCAATGAGATCCAAAACGCCGCTAAAAAAATGAATGCAATCATTCTGAATGCCGGCGGATATACACATACTTCAATCGCAATTGGTGACGCTATTGCTGCAATTAAAATACCGGTGATTGAAGTCCATATTTCCAATGTACAATCTCGGGAAGAATTCCGGAAACTATCCCATATTTCTTCTAAATGTGTTGGAACTATTTCGGGTTTCGGCCTTAAAAGTTATCTGCTGGCTGTAGAAGCGATTATGAAAGAAATTTGATTTTCAATTACAGTAAACAAAGAAATTGTGCTCATTTTTTTTCTACAATATAGCTTGACTATTTTCTGATTTTTGGGTTAGATCATTGTGAAAATGAATGCCTTTTGCTTCGGGGCCTGCGATGATGACGATCGCTGCCAACACCAGCACGGTTCCTGCTAAAATTTCCATCGAGGTAGCATAATCTAAATGCTGAGCAAGAACCGCTTCGATATAAACAATCCCCGATGCGATTAAAACGCCCAACTGGTAAGCGAACCCGGGAAAAAAGCCCCGCAATGCGCCCGGAGATAATTCATTAATATGCGCCGGGATAATTCCCCAGGCGCCCTGCACCATGAACTGCATGGCAAAAGCACCGGTGGCTATCCAAAAACTACCTCCTGCCAACAACCAGACGGGGATTATAAATATTGCGAGGATTACCGCTGTTGCCATCATTTTTTTTCTTCCATATAAATCTGATAAATGACCAAAAAACAAGCCGCCTAAGATAGCGCCAACCATAGAAATCATTGTGATCAACGCCGTTGAATGAGGATTGAAATGCCGTTGTTGCTGCAAAAAAGTGGGATATAAATCTTGTGTTCCATGAGAAATCAGGTTCATCATCGACATCAATAAAACTAAATATAAAAATAGTCTTGAATTCTTTTTTACTGCATTTCTATATTCTTTCCAGTTGGTAGTTTTGGTGGCTTTCCATGCTTCTGTTTCTTTTACTTTGGAACGAATAAATAGTGTCAGCAATGCGGGCAGCCCACCGACGAAAAACATCGCCCTCCATCCAAAGTGAGGGAAAATAAAATAATAAGCTGCTGCGGCCAACAAAAACCCAAAAGCATATCCTTCCTGTAAAAGCCCTGATAGAAGGCCGCGCCTTTTAACGGAAACCGATTCCATAACCAAAGATGCGCCAACGCCCCATTCGCCGCCCATCCCGATGCCGTATAATAATCGTAATAATAAAAAGATGGTATAATTCGGAGCCAGTCCCGAAAAAATTTCTATGATTGAATAAAAAGTGATAGAAATCATCAGAGGTCCTTTTCGTCCATACTTGTCGGCCATTAGCCCGAAAATAAAAGCGCCAACCGGGCGCATAACAAGGCTGGCAGTAAGTGCCAATGCGATTTCAGGGATTGATTTATTGAAATCTTTGGCAACTTCAGCAAGTGTAAATGTGAGGATGAAAAAATCAAAGGCATCCAACGTCCAGCCTAAGAAGCCAGCTGCTACTGCATTTCTTTGATCTATTTTTTTTCTCCATCCATTCTTAGGAACCAGTTCGTCTTTTTCCTTTATCATTTTTCAAAAAATTTTCAGAGATAGTTTGCAGATAGCGATAGTTTAGTTAGAGTAAAGTATAACGGTTCGTTTATCAAAAAAACAATTTGATAAGATATTGTATTCTACGTGAGTGGAAAGCTAAATAAAAAATTGTTTTTGGCACAATTTGTCTTTTCATCCGAAATTCCTGTTTAGAGATTTTAGAATGAGTGTCTTGATTAAAGATTTTTTTTTGATTAAATGAGTATATTGCTGTTCAACAAAACCTTAAAATTTAGAAAATGAAAAAGATTGCTTTTACACTTCTTGGATTGGTTTGCATTTTTGCTCTTACTGAATGCAATTCTTCGGAGTCAAAAACTACTTCCAATTCTGACTCAACAGCAACCGTAAATGACACATCAAATGTAACCGACAATTGGAAAATAGGTGTACAGATGTGGACTTTCAGGGTTTTTACTTTTGCTGAAGCACTGGATAAAGTTGATAGTGCCGGGGTAAAAAATATTGAAGCGTTTTGGGGGCAACCACTCGGCGCAGGGATGAAAGACAGTTTTAATCTTACCATGTCTGAGGCAAGCAAAACGAAATTGAAACAAATGCTTGAGTCAAAAGGAATTCATATGGTTGCGATGGGCGTTATTGTACCGGCCAACCGCGAGGAATGGAAAAAGGCGTTTGATCTTGCCAAAGAATTTGGGCTCAGTTATATAACTGCAGAACCGCTAAAAAATCAATGGGATATGATTGATAGCATGGCAGGTTCTTACGGAATAAAAGTGGCGATTCATGACCATCCAAAACCAAATGCTTATTGGAGTCCGGATTCTGTTTTAGCGGCTACCGTCGGACATCCAAATATTGGCTCATGCGCTGATGTAGGGCATTGGGCAAGAAATGGGATAAATCCGGTTGATGCGTTAAAGAAATTAGAAGGCCATGTTTTCGGGGTGCATTTAAAAGACATCGTTAAGTTTGATGATACAAAGGCGGCAGATACAATTGTGAGTAAGGGTGTAATTGATTTTCCTCCCATTTTCCAGGAATTGAAACGTCAGCATTTCAATGGAATGTTTTCAATTGAACATGAATCGAATTGGTATCATAGTTTGCCTGATGTGATTGCAACAGTTAAGTATTACAATGATCAGGTTGCTAAGTTGAAATAATTATTATTATATCAATAGCCCCACCGTTTTTTTTTAAACGCGTGGGGCTTTTTTATTAGTAAACCAAGAAAAATGTCTTTTTGTTTTTTTGTAAACCATATAATGTCTATACTCAATCGAAATTACTTTACATCCTGATTTAAGATTATCGACTGTACAAAACAAAAAGTTTGATTTTGAATAAACTTTGCTGGCGCGTGTATTTCATTCCTGCCAGATAACTGATTGGTTGATCTATTTTGTCTTTATTACTTGAATCAACTTTTATAAAGATTCAACAGTTTTTTTTCAAAAATTGGCATGTATTTTATTCATAAGTTTTATTGTTTTTATTACACCAAAGACATTCATTTGACAAGTACAACTATCATAGGAATCCTGGCAAGTATATTCACGGGTATTTCTCTTTTGCCCCAATTGATAAAATTGATAAAAGAAAAAAAAGCATCCGATATTTCAATGTGGATGCTGGCTACATTACTTGCAGGCCTTGCTTTGTGGATCTGGTATGGATTCCGTATAGAAGATTGGATAATTATTTTCGCAAATCTGTTTTCCTTGTGCTTGAATTTATTGATTGTAATAATCAATTTGCGCTATAAAAATCAAAATAATAATGTTCTCCGATCATAAAATCAAATCAATAAATATGGATTTATTAAATCAGGTTCGCGATCTTTTTTTATTGCCATTAGCCATTGCATGTATAACATGGACCGTAACGCATGAAGAAGTGTTTAAAGAGCCTCGTAACTTTTGTATCAGAAAATCTAAAGTCAGTAAAAGTCTTTTGGTGCGAAAATTTTTTTATCTCTTTACGTGCGAGTATTGTTTCAGTCACTATATAACCATTCTATTCCTGTTAATTACCGGTTATCATTTACTATTTGCAGATTGGCGAGGCTATATAATTGGAGGTTTCGCACTCGTCTGGATAGCGAATATTTATATGAGTATTTTTGGCTTCGTAAGAGTTGGAATGAAAAATGAAAAACTGGAAGCTACAATCAAAGAGAAAGAATTAAAACAATGAATCATTTTGCGGGACAAATACAAATTCTGATAAGTTTTTTCTGTTTCCCTGGAATAGAAAAATAGAAAATTAGTTCGTTTACTGTTTTGGATGTGCTCTATTGAGAGCATCTTTTTGAAATCTAGAATTCAAAATAACTGACAGTTCGGATACAGTTTGTGAAAGCTGTTTTGGTTATGTTTTTTTTAGATTTTAATTTGCGACACAAAAAGATATAATGATCAAAGAAAAAATATTGGTGATTGGTGCTTGTGGACAGATTGGAGTAGAACTTACTTTAGAACTTCGTAAAATGTATGGCGGCGGTAATGTAATAGCCTCTGATCTCCGTGCTGAAAACGAATTACTAAAAGGAACAGGACCTTATGTAAGTCTTGATGTAATGAATAAAGAAATGCTGCATGTGCAGGTGATCAGACAAAATATTACACAGATTTATTTACTTGCCGCAATTTTGTCTGCCACCGGCGAAAAAAATCCGCACCTTGCATGGAGCCTGAATATGCAAAGTCTCATCAATGTATTGGAAATTGCAAAAGATGAAAATGTACATAAAGTTTATTGGCCGAGCAGCATAGCAGTTTTTGGTCCGACATCACCGAAAATAAATTGCCCTCAACAAACTATCATTGAACCGACTACGGTGTATGGTATCAGCAAATATGCCGGAGAATTTTGGTGTAATTATTTTCATCACCGCTATCAAATTGATGTACGCAGCTTGCGTTATCCGGGCCTGATCAGCTACAAAAGTGAACCTGGCGGCGGCACGACAGACTATGCGGTTGAAATTTTTCATGAGGCGGTAGAAGAAAACCGATATACATGCTTTCTGAAAGAAGACACGTATTTGCCAATGATGTACATGCCTGATGCGATCCGGGCAACGATAGAATTGATGGAATCTCCCGAAGAAAAAATTTCAATTCGCACTTCTTATAATATTTCCAGTATGAGTTTTTCTCCAAAAGAAATAACCACTGAAATAAAAAAATATCTTCCCGATTTTGAAATTAAGTATGCACCTGATTATCGCCAGCCTATTGCTGAAAGCTGGCCACGAAGTATTGATGACACGTTCGCAAAAAATGATTGGGGTTGGAAACCCAAATATGATCTTGCCGCAATGACAAAAGATATGATTGTGAATATTCAGAAACAATTGTAAAAGAATTCCTGCTTATAATGATTGTGTAATAAAAATATATTTGATATTTGTATTTTAATTTTTATTAAACAAAATTTTAAAAACTAAAAACACAAACGATGAAAAAATTATTATTAGTATTTGCCGCTGTTGCGTTTACAACTATAAGTGTAAAAGCACAGGATGCAAAATCAACGACTTTAAGCCTGGCGGCTAATATAGGTATCCCGACAACATCCGGGCTTTCTATTGCTTATGGCGCAGACTTGCAGGCTGATTTTGCTGTTGCTCCTACCACAAGAATCACTGGCAGCGTTGGATACGAAGGTTACAAAATAAAGGATGTCCCGTCGGGTTTCAAAAGCACTTTTGGAATTGTTCCGATCCTTGCTGGTGCCAAGTTCTTTTTTGGTGAAACCGGCAAAATGTACGGGCATGCTCAATTGGGTTATGCTGTTTCTACAAGCAAAGGAGGTAGCGGTGCATTCGCGTATGCCCCAAGCCTGGGCTATTATGTAAGTCCAAACCTGGATCTTGGTTTGAAGTATTTGGCATATAGCAAAAACAGCAATACTACTGGTTCTGTAAACTTCCGGGTTGCTTATAATTTTTGATAGAAAAAGTTTTTATTCGATAAAGCCTTCTACTTGGAAGGCTTTATTTTTAGGATTAAGTGTAGAACAGAATTTTGAAATGGAAATTCATGAAAATTTTACACAGGAATTATCTCTTCATCGAACTGATGATAGTTTTCAAAATCCCAGGACTTCTTTCATTGAAAAAATTCCTTTTTTATCGACGATAAATTCAGCAGCCAAAACAGCACCTTCCGCAAATCCTTTCCTATTATGTGCAGTATGAATAATCTCAATATCGTCAACTGAAGAGAAGTATTTTACAACGTGCGTTCCGGCAACTTCATCAATTCTTTTACTAATGATTGAAAGCTCAGATTCGTTTGTGGTCTCGTTATTTACCCATTTATTTTTATTGCCTGATAGGCCTATAATTTGTTCTGCAAGTGTGATTGCAGTTCCGCTTGGTGCGTCCTTTTTTTGAGTGTGATGGATTTCTTCAAGCTTTACATCGTAGTCCGGGTGTGGCTTTATCAGCGTTGCTAATTTTTTATTCAATTCAAAAAAAATATTTACACCCACACTAAAATTACTGGCATATACAAAACTTCCATTTACTTCTTTGCATTTTTCTTTGATGCTTTCCCATAGATTCAACCAGCCAGTGGTGCCACAAACAATGGCTATATTATTGTTCAAACAAAGTAATATATTCTCTACTGCGCTTTTTGGATTGGTAAATTCAATGGCTACATCTGCATCCTTGAGATTCCCTACTGTCAGTTCTTCCAGGTTTTCATCTGTTATCCGTAATACAATTGTATGACCCCTTTGAAGAGCAATTTCTTCAATAGCATGGCCCATTTTTCCGTAACCTAATAAAGCGATTTTCATAATAATAACTGATAATTATGTATAATTAAAAAATTTATGGAAGTGCCAACCTGGGAACTTTGTTTTTATCTTTAAAAAAGAAGACCAGCGAAAGTCCTGCATTGTTTGACATATAATTAAAACCCGGACGAATTTTCATGCTGATATCCGGGCTTACGTCGAAAGCCTTTAAATGCGCGTCAACAGAGGCATCTAAAACATTCAAACCCCAGAAAGCCAGAAAAGCGAGAACAGAATAATCTATATTCTGGCGGTAAGCATTTCTATAAACACGAAGAGATTGTAAAGAGAGGCCTGCAAATTGAGGATCAACAAGTCGGTCATTTCCTGGAATTGTATCTGAAAGATAAATTACGCCAAGCCGCAATAGTCTGTAGGTTTTCAAATTATAAAAGAACACTCCAGCCGTTATTCCTAAAGCACCATAAACGATTGGAATTTTCCAATATTTTCTATTATACCATTGTCCCCATCCTGGCAAAATTAATGACCGAAGCGTAGCTACTTTTGGATTAAATTTTTTTGAAGTTTTATCCAGCGATAAAAGACTTTTCCCGGTCGTATCGGGTTTAGTTTCCTTGATGACAACAGGGCCTCCGTCATCAATGATTGTAGTATCGTTTTTAATTAAAACTGTATCCTCTATCTGCTGCGCAAAAATTTCGGATCCTGGCAGTAAAAGGAGTATGAATAAAATGGAAAAAATAAATGATCGTGCTGACATAATGTTAATCTATCGAAACCTGCATCTTATCTAAAAGTGAGCTTAATTCTTCGATAGAAAAATAATCAAAAGTAATGCTGCCGGTTCCTTTTTTACTATGAGTCATTTTCACTTTTGTGCTGAAATGAGATGCTAAATTATCTTCAATTTTTTTCAAAGACGGCGGGAGCGTTGTTTTTACAGAATTATTAACAGCCGTTTTTGTGGGCGTATATAATTTCCTGACTAATTCCTCTGTCTGGCGCACGGAAAGTTCTTTACTTCTTATTTCATTAAAAATGTATAGTTGTTTGTCTACTACATCAACATTTATGAGCGCACGGGCATGCCCCATACTAATGCTTCCATTCCGCACAGCGGCCTGTATATCAGGTGGCAATTTTAACAGACGAATATAATTTGTAACAGTACTTCTTTCTTTGCCCATTCGCTCTGCAAGCTGGTCTTGGGTATAATCCAACTCTTCAATCAATTGTCTGTAACTCAGTGCAATTTCTATTGCATTTAAGTCTTCTCTTTGCAGATTTTCGAGTAAGGCAAGTTCAAGAACTTTTGAATCTTTGATATCTTTTATATAAACCGGAATGTCAGAGAGGCCTGCAATTTTAGCGGCACGAAATCGTCGTTCTCCCGCAATGATTTTATATTTCCCTTGCGCAGTTTTGCTGACAGTAATTGGCTGGATAATGTCATGCATTTTTACGGAAGCAGCCAATTCGCTCAATGCATTTTCATCAAAATCATGGCGGGGCTGTCCGGGATTTGTCTCTATTTGATTTAATGGAATTCTTACGTTTGCCGGATTCGTTTTTTCAGAAGCGTCTTTTATAAAACTTTTTTCTGTGACGGAAAGATCGCTGTCAATATTTTGTAGCAGCGACCTGATTCCTTTTCCCAATGCTTCTTTTCTATTTGGTGTACTCATTTTCATGTATTGCTTCAATAAATATTTTTATTTGGATTTTTATGGATGCTCCAACACTTTGTCTTTCGAATTCATATTGGTCATATTATTTTTTTGAAGAACTTCTTTTGCCAGGTTCAAATAATTAATTGCGCCTTTACTATCTGCATCGTAAAGTATAGCGGGCTTGCCGAAGCTCGGAGCCTCGCTCAGGCGGGTGTTCCGATGTATTACGCTGTTAAAAACAAGTTCTTCAAAATGGTGACGTACTTCATTCACCACCTGGTTGCACAAGCGTAATCTTCCATCATACATCGTCATCAATAGTCCTTCAATCTGCAACTCAGGATTAAGCCTGTTTTGTACAATTTTGATTGTATTCAAAAGTTTTCCCAAACCTTCCAGAGCAAAAAATTCTGCCTGAACCGGCACTACTACACTATCTGCGGCCACAAGCGCATTCACGGTTATTAATCCAAGCGAGGGAGAGCAGTCAATAATAATAAAGTCATATTCGTCACGGACTTGTTTCAATACATTTTTCAAAACACTTTCCCGATCCGGGTAACTGATCATTTCAATTTCAGCTCCAACCAGATCAATATGAGAGGGCATCAAATCAAGATGCGGAATTTCGGTTTTTAAGATCACATCTTTTGCAGGTGTTTGATTTACCATACAATCATATAGTCCAGTTGTTACATTATGAAGATCAAAACCAACGCCCGTAGTTGTATTAGCCTGCGGGTCTGCATCGACCAGTAAAGTCTTAAATTCAAGTACAGCCAGGCTTGCAGCAAGATTAATTGCTGTAGTTGTTTTACCCACGCCGCCTTTTTGATTTGCAATTCCAATAATTTTACCCATAATTCTATGTCGGTTGTTCGTTATTCTTTTTTAAAAATCTTTCCTCTGAAATTTTTGGCTTTCACTTTTTGATTAAATCTGCCATTCCGGCAAATTTAATTATTAGGCATAATATTAAGGCATAATCTATGGTTAATCACTATTTATTAATACCCTAACTTCTAACAATTTGTTATTTTGATTTACCAATAAGATGAAAAGCAATTAATTTTATATTTATGTACACGATTATCAGCGGCACAAACCGCATAGGAAGCCACACGGAAAGAGTTGCCAAAGAATATCAGCGAATTCTGAAAAATAAGAACATTGACGCAAAAATATTTTCATTAAAAAACCTTGATGTACTACATCGTTCTGAAGAAATTGCGAAATTGGAAATTGAAATTTTGATCCCCACAAAAAAATTTATTTTTATCGTTCCTGAATATAACGGATCCTACCCCGGCGTTCTGAAAGCACTGATAGATAACAGCGACATCAGAAAAGTATGGAATTTCAAGAAAGCACTGTTGACAGGAGTGGCCACCGGTAGAGCTGGAAATTTGCGGGGGATGGATCATCTTTCAGACACGCTACATTATTTGAAGATGACAGTTTTTTATAACAAGCTTCCAATTTCGGTGATTGATAAAATAATGAACGAAGAAGGGCATCTGAATGAAGAGACCCTAAAAGTAGTAAACAAACAAATAGATGAGTTTCTTATTTTCTAAACGCAATTAAAAGAATAAACAATGCGTACGCCAATTGGAACTTTTTTCATAATTGTGATTATGATTTTACTGGATATCTATGTTTTCATGGCTATAAAATCGGTGAGTCATTCTGCGTCTTCCAGATTGAGAACTGTCATTTTTTCGATATACTGGCTGGCTTCGGTTGTTGCAATAGGAAGCGTGTTACTTATGATTTTTAATGACCCGGATTTTTTTCCTAAGAAGGTAAGAACTTATCTCATTGCCAGTATTCTTGCGTTCGTTTTTGGTCAATTGATCTCCTCAGTCTTTTTCCTGGTGGATGATTTTCGCCGTCTGATTCAGTGGCTTGCCGGAAAAACTTTTTTTAGAAATACGGAAGTTTCACAAATGAATAATGATGGCATTAGCCGCTCTGTATTCCTTAGCTGGATTGGATTGACCGCTGGAACTACGCTCTTTGGCAGTTTGATTTACGGATTTTCAAACAAATATAATTACCAGGTAAAACATCTAAAACTTGCATTTGATAATCTGCCCCCGGGTTTCGAAGGATTGAAGATTGTTCATTTTAGTGATGTACATTCAGGAAGTTTTATGAATAAACCATCCGTGATGCGTGGGGTTGAAAAAATCATAGCGGAGCATGCAGATCTGGTCATTTTCAGTGGTGATCTGGTGAATGACCGTTCAACAGAAATGAAAGAGTATATGGATGTTTTTAATAAAATAAAAGCCCCGATGGGCGTATATTCTACTTTTGGAAATCATGATTACGGAGATTATGTAAAGTGGCCTTATAAGGGGATTACGAAAGAACAAAACCTCATTAATCTTGCGAAAGTTCATGAAGAACTTGGCTGGCGGTTGATGATGGATGAGCATATAGAGCTTGAGAGAAACGGAGATAAAATTGCTTTAATCGGCATTCAGAATTGGAGTGCAAAGGCACGTTTCCCAAAATATGGGAATCTGAAAAAAGCATATAATGGAAGCGAAAAAATTCCGTTCAAAATTTTAATTAGCCACGATCCGAGTCATTGGGATGCGCAAATCAGGCCTGAATATGCTGACATTGATTTGACCCTTAGCGGCCATACACATGGGATGCAATTTGGTGTGGAAATTCCAGGTTTCAAATGGAGCCCGGTTCAATATGTGTATAAGCAATGGGATGGATTGTATGAAGAAGGAAAACAGAAATTGTATGTAAATCCCGGGTTTGGTTTTATCGGATATCCCGGCAGGGTTGGAATCTTAGCTGAGATAACGGTAATTGAATTAGTAAATAGTAAAGTTGGGTAGAATTACCAAACATCTAAAAAAAATCAAGTAAACATGGAGAAGCGGCATCAAATTTGAACCCTTATTTAAAATATATTTTTATGAAATATTTATTTCCGGCATTTTTCATGATGATTGCAGCTTCGGCAAATGCGCAACAACACAAACTAGAGAAAATATGGGAAACAGATGCGATCGTTGCTGTTCCAGAGTCGGTACTACCTGGAGAAAATACCTTATATATTTCGTTAATAGATGGTGGGGCGTGGGACGCAGATGGAAAGGGTGGTATTGGGAAATTGTCCTTAGATGGGGAAAATTATGATTCGACCTGGATTACCGGTCTAAATGCACCGAAAGGTTTGGGCAGATACGAAAACCTTTTGTATGCTGCTGACATAAATGAAGTGGTAGTTATTAATCTGAACGAACGTAAAATAGAAAAGAGAATTCAGATAGAAGGTGCGTCAGGCTTAAATGATATAACAGTAAGCGACAACGGAATTGTGTATGTATCCGATTCTAAAACGTCTAAAATCTGGCGCATTGAAGATTCCAAACCAGTTCTATTTTTGGACAACATTGAAGGTGCGAATGGATTAAAAGCGATTGGAAATGATTTGATATTTGCCCGCGGGAAATCTTTGATGAAAGCTGATGAAAATAAACAGGTCACAAAAATAGCTGAATTGCCTCAGGGAATTGATGGTATTGAACCAATCGGCAACGGCGATTTTATTGTCAGTGCATGGGTTGGCTATATTTATTATGTAAAAGCGGATGGTAAAATTGAAAATTTATTAGACACGCACGATCAGAATAAGAATACTGCTGATATTGGTTTTGATCCTATTAATAAAATCGTTTACGTTCCTACATTTTTAGGTAACACGGTGTCTGCTTATAAATTGCAATAAAAATTTATTTGCGATTATAGACTGAGCGCTAAGCAAAGCAGAATTTGTCCCAGCCTTGAACTTTATATAACAATCTGTTGGTAAAGAATTTAAAAACTGTTTTTCCACATCATACTTTCAATAGGTCTGTCTGGTTGATTGCTGTATTTTGCATTCTTCTTTGAGTCGTATTTTATTTCAACGTCGCCTTCTATGGGGAAATAAATTAATTGTCCGATTGGCATTCCTCCATAAATTCTTACCGGAACTTTGCAGGAAATTTCTAAAGTCCAATGGCCACAAAAACCGACATCTCCTTTTCCTGCCGTAGCGTGAATGTCAATCCCAAGGCGACCCGTAGAAGATTTCCCTTCAAGAAAAGGAACATGCGCATGAGTTTCTGTATATTCCATAGTAACACCAAGATATAATTGATTCGGCTGTAAAACGAAGCCTTCTTCAGGAATCTCAAAATAAGAAATCTCATTGTGTTTTTTCGCGTCCAGAATGGCGTCGTTATAAACTGCCATTTTTTTTGATAAATGAATGTCATAACTATTGCTACCTAACTTATCGCGATGGTACGGTTTAATAACGATGGTTTTCTTTTCAATTTCTTCTAATATTCTCTTGTCAGATAAAATCATTTAATTGCGGTTATTTTTACAGTTGCAAAATAATCCATCAAACCAAAAAAAGAAGGGAAATTTTTTTTTAATGCCTTTGTTTTATCAACATAATATCAACGATACTTCCAAATTGGCCGTTTGGCATCTCACTGAAAATGAAGATTTCTTTTTGGAAAAGGTTTCAGCTCAAAAAGAAATAACACATCCGCACAAAAGGCTTCAACATCTAGCCGGGCGGTATCTTTTACAGATTTTAGATCCGGAATTTCCGCTTCATCTCATCAGGGTCTCTGCATCAGGAAAGCCTTTATTACCTGGTAGGAAAGCTTATTTTTCCATCTCTCATTGTGGTAATTATGCAGCAGCAATTATCAGTGAGAATAAACCCGTAGGAATTGACGTGGAAATGGTTACTCCTAAAATTGAAATGATAAAGAACAGGTTTTTGAGCGAATCAGAGATTAATCTTTCAGAGGTTAACTACAAACAGCCGATTATGGATCATCAACTGTTAACTCTTTTTTGGAGCAGCAAGGAAACTGTTTTTAAATGGTTTGGAAAAGGACAGATAAGTTTTAGAAAAAATATAAATCTGGCACGGTTGTTCATAAAAGACGACGGCGGATTTATCACCGCACATTTATCAAATAGTGTGAAAACAAATTTAAAAGTGGAATTTAAATTTTTTGGGACCCTTTGCCTATCCTGGGTTACAGCCTGAAAGAGTAATTCTGAAGTCTTTGTAGAGAGCGTTTAAAGATATTACAGATCCTTTGTTTCAAAATTTATTGATTTATTTTGTACTTCTACAATTGATGGTGTTCTGAAACAATTCATTTTTTGTTCTGAATAATTGTTACTTTTTGGGTTTTTAAAAAGGAATATGGAGAATATTTATTTTTTGATTTTAATCGGCTTTTTAATCGGCACACTAGGAACTTTGATCGGCGCGGGGGGAGGATTTATTTTAGTTCCACTTCTTATTATTTTACGTCCTGATTTTACTTCAGAAACCATCACTGCTATTTCAATGGTTGTGGTTGCCTGTAATGCTATTTCGGGATCTGTGGCCTATATGAGAACAAAAAAGATAGATTATAAAGCAGGAATTATTTTTGCGTTATGTACTATTCCTGGATCTATTTTCGGAGTGCTTACTACTAAAATAATTCCACGAGGATTATTTGACTTGATTTTTGGGTTTGTTTTGATCGCATTGGCGTTGTTTCTATTTTTCAAAGGAGGGAAAAAAGAAACTGTTGATAAACCTTCAAAAATTCATAAAGGCTGGATTCACCGACATCTGGTGGACAAATGGGGCCAGAACTATGATTTTTCTTACGACCTCAAACTCGGAATGATTCTTAGCCTGTTTGTTGGTTATTTCTCCCCGTTATTAGGAATTGGTGGCGGTATAATTCATGTGCCGGCAATGACAGAATGGTTGTTGTTTCCGGTACATATTGCAACGGCAACTTCTCATTTTATTTTGGCTATTATGTCAACCGTAAGTGTGATTGTTCATTATTTACAAGGCAATTATAATGATCCATTAATTATGAAAATAGTGATCGGCCTGGTAATTGGCGTTGTGCCCGGAGCCCAGTTAGGCGCTTATTTTTCCAGAAGGATGAATGGAAAATATATCATCAAAGCGCTCGCTATTTCCATTGGAATAGTGGGAATTAAAATTTTATTCTCCAGGTTTTTATAAAGAAAGTTTGTTGATTTTATTTCAATAGTAAATCAACTAATAATGGATATTCTCATTTTGTTGTTTCCCGAAAAGATATAATGGTAAAGTTTATATTTTCCATTTACTATTTAGAGATCGAAGAAGTTAATTTCCCGATGTCTGAAGAAACTTTATATATAAAATCAAGTTGCTCTTTCAATTGTGGATCGGTGGTTTTAGGTTGGAGCAGGAAAGAATTTATTATACTGAGATGATTTTCTTTAAGATAGTTGTTATCCAATTTCAGCAAACTATCTTCTAAAACTTTTATGGAAGATTTTACTGAAGATATCGATTCTTTAAAGAAGTTCTCTGTATGTAGCATATCGCCTGTGAGGCTTGCTATGTTTGAAGAAAGCACATGATTCAGGACAACAAATTCATAAATCTCCTTTCTGTTATTTTGTTTGTTTTTTGGCTCACTCAACATCCTATGTAAAGCTGCTGAGAGATTTGCAGTACTTACGAATAATTCTTTTCGCACCAGTTTATAATCGAGCGATGAAATCTTGTTTCCACTAAAAATTTCTTTTAATTTTTGCAGGTAATGAATATTTGCTTTTAGAACATTGGCCATATAGGTCCGCAACTGAGTCGATTCCCATTGTGGAAATAGAAAATAACTTCCCATTGCAGCAAGAGCCGAACCAATGGCCGTATCCAGCAATCTTTCACTGGCAACATCCAATGCGCCAAGCCCAAGAAAATGAAAAAGGATTAGAATATAAGGTGTCAAAAAAATAACCATTACAATATAATTCAGCGTCTTAAAAGTATAAGTGCCAAGCATGAAAAAAATGATCAGAGCGAATAATACTGTTTTGTCCTGCACAAAATAGAGCAACAATAAACCGATAATTCCGCCGCCAATTGTTCCTAACAATCTATCCATATTCTTCTTCTTGGTAAGACTGAACGCGGGTTTCATTATGATGATGATTGTCATAATGATCCAATAGCTGTGATTTTCCTGAGATAAAAACCTTGAGACAACAAATCCAAATACACAGGTGATCATCACTCGTAATGAATGACGGAAAATGGAAGATTCAAAGGTGAGGTTGTTCTTAAAAACGGACCAGTTTATTTTTTGATGCGTTACAAACTTTGAATATTCTTTGTTGCTTCGCAACTTTCCTGTTGTAGAAATATCTTCATTGAAATAATTCAAGATTGCATCAGTTTTTTCTCCAAGGTTGCGGAGATTAACCAGGATCTTTTTTAGCATGAATGTATTTTCTTCAGTGCTCAGTCCGTCAATTTCTTCTTTTAGTAAATTTAATTCAGCTATTAAATCAAACTCTTTATTATATAAATTATTTGCCTGAATCGCTTCGCCAATATTATTCATTTCAGCAGCAATCTTTTTAATAATAAAGGAAATCTTTTCTAAAATGCCGGTGGCTAAATATTTTTTTCTTAAAAGATTGTAGTCATACCACGTAGCCATTATATCTTCAAAAAGATCGACTACATCAACAAAAGTCAGTACCAGTAACCGTCCTGAGTGTGTTGATTCTTTCAGCAATGAACGGTTTTTGAATAATAGTTCTCTTACTTCATTTTGTTTTTCGTTTACACGGATCTGTTGTTGCAGCAGTTTTTTATATTCTTCTTCAGGATTAGATTGTGGATTATACAATTCAGATTTGATTAGTAAATATTGTGCGGTCTCATGAATGCAATCTCCTAAAGAACGCTGTGCGGGCCTGTAGGGAGTGATCCGGTAAAACAAAAGAGCAATAAACATATACCAAACGCCACCGGACAAAATCAATAGACTTTCTTTCCAGACTTCAGCAGCTGGAATTATTTTTGTCATTTGCAAAATCATAATCAACAAAGCAGCGAATCCTATCGAGGTAGCACGGTTTCCATAAACTGAAAACATCGTAAAAATAAAAGAAGCTAATAAAATCAGAAGGCCGAGAGAGAGTACATTATTATTAAGCATGCCAGTTAAAAATGCACTGATGAAAACGAAAATGTTGCAAAACAACATACCGTTTCTTTTATGGATCACCGGGCCCGGGCCGTCGCTAATGCTAACACACAGAGCACCCAGGGACAAGGCTAGCCCCGTTTCTAAATCGTTTAAATAGGAAAAAACAATCGAAGGAATTATAATTTCAAGCGTAATCCGAATGCCATCGGAAAGATATTGGCTGAATAAAAAATATCGTATTTGCTGTGATCTTTCCATGTACTGGAGTTGATACGAAGAAAGATAAAATTAGTTCAAGTATTTATTTGAAGGAATACAAATCAGGAAACGATAAACACCATAATCTTTTTAGAAAATATCTACACGTTGTATTTGCAAACGAGAAAAACTTCTAATAAAAAAAAGTTAACAGGGAAATAAAGGCTTAATTTAATTCAGCACATTCGCTTCTTTTTCAGTTGCAATATTTTTTTGCTCTTTTATTTTACCCCATCCTCCTATAACATTTCTCAGATTGTGATAGCCTTGTCTTTTTAGGAGAGAAGCTGCAATCACACTTCTATAACCACTTCCACAATGGATATAAATATTTTTATTTTCATCAAGCAGCGAGATCCGGGCAACATCAGTCATTTCATCCAATGGCATAATGGTTGCATTTTTGATGTGACCTTCAGCAAACTCGTTGTATTTTCTTACATCCAGTACAGTTAACCGATGATCAAATGGAATATCCATGGCCAGTTCGTCTGCTTCGACATTTATAATCAAATCAAATTTTTCACCGGCATTTTTCCACGTTTCAAAGCTGCCATCCAGGAAGCCTTCCACATTCTCAAAACCAACCCGGGCCAGCCTTATCAAGGTCTCTTCTTCTTTACCCTGATCAGTGACCAAAACAATTGGCTCTTTAAAAGAAAGTAATTTTCCAGCCCATTCTGCAAACCGTCCATCTAACCCTATGAAAATAGAATCAGGCACAAAGCCATTGGTGAATTTGCCTGATTCGCGGGTATCCAGAATGAGAGAACCTTTATGAATTTTTGATTTAAACTCTTTGAGAGAAAGTGCCTGAAGTCCTTTTAGTTTTACCTGATCAAGGTTTTCATAACCTTCCTTGTTTATTTTTGCATTGATACTGAAATAGACAGGAGCTTCCGGCAAATCCTGTGTTACGGATTTTATAAATTCTTCCCGTGATTGTGGTTGCAACGCATAATTATTTTGTTTCTGAATACCAATAGTAGTCTGCGTTTCTGTACCAATATTTTTACCACAACTACTTCCTGCGCCATGGGCGGGATATACAATTACATCATCAGGTAATGGTAGTATTTTGTTTTGGATAGAATCATACATGATAGAAGCAAGCTCTTCTTTTGAAAGATTTCCGCTACTCAGATCAGGACGGCCTACATCACCAACAAACAACGTGTCACCTGTAAAAATGCAATGTTCTTTATGATTCTCATCTTTCAAAAGATAGCAGGTAGACTCTAAAGTGTGTCCCGGTGTATGAACTACTTCCAAACTAATTTTTCCTATTTTAAAAACTTCACCATCTGTTGCAAGATGAAAAGGGAAATCAGCTTTTGTATTGGGGCCGTATACGATTGGGGCTCCGGTTTGTTTGCTAAGATCAATATGGCCACTTATGAAATCAGCATGAAAATGTGTTTCAAAAATGTATTTAATAGAAGCATTATGTTCTTTTGCCAGTTTCAGATAAACCTCTGTATCGCGAATTGGATCTATCACAATTGCTTCGCCTTCGCTTTCTATAAAGTAAGCGGCTTCACTTAGACAGCCCGTATAAATTTGTTGTATGTACATATTTCAATGGTTTAAAAAAAAACCGTATTTATGCAAAGTTCATAAATACGGTTGATATTTTCTGCAGGAAACCAAATCGCTGATAAACTACCCTACAAGATCTTTGATGAACTTGTTGATATCAGCGATACGGTCTTCATTGATTGTATAAA
Source organism: Ginsengibacter sp. (assembly GCA_039935455.1). Classification (GTDB taxonomy): domain Bacteria; phylum Bacteroidota; class Bacteroidia; order Chitinophagales; family Chitinophagaceae; genus Ginsengibacter. The sequence continues at coordinate 16,596 of JBDTKF010000146.1, read as the reverse complement.
AAATGAATTTTCCTTCGCGAACCGTATTAACAATTTCAGCCTTACGCAGAATAGCTAAATGTTGTGAAGCAACAGATTGTTCAAGTCGTAGTTTCACATAAAGTTCGGTTACCGTAATTCTTTTGTGCTCATCAATTGTTTTTAGAATTAATTGTCTGAGTTTGTGATTAAGTGCGCGCAAAACCAGTGCGGCTTTTTTGATTTTCAAATAATCCATGTTTTGGAGTGCTTCACTTTCATTGGTGTGCTCCAGGTGGTTTGGTTCATGGTTCTGTGCTGTAATTGTCATGCTGATTAGATTTTAGATAATAATAAATGGTTTTCAAGAATTCAGTTTTTCAGATGCAAAGATACTACCGGAAACAGATATATGTTATAACGAAATATTAAATTAATTATTTTTTTTTGAATATTTTCGAATTTGTATAGAATTCTTTAACATAAAACGCTTTTGAGTGAGCTATGGAGTCGAATTCATTTTTTTTAAATTTGTTCCAGGAAAATACCGAGAGGGCGGATGATGAAAGCTTATTATCGGTAAAGTGGAAATTTTCATTAGACATGTTGCTGATTTGTTTGAACTTTTCTACGCCGTCCCCGAAAAAAAAAGTTGGATGATCACGGGTTATCTCTTGTAGAGAATCTTCTTCTAAAACCATTGCTGATGGCGGAATTATTGCTTTTAATGCGGAGTCGTAAACAGCAAAAAAAACTTCCATTCTCCTTGCATCAATCATTGGACAGTAAAGAGCTTTATTGTTTGAAATTTTTTCAATTGCAGCAGAAGCCATTACCTCTAGTGTATTAATCATGATCATGGGTATTTTTAATGCAAAACATAACCCTTTCGCAGTTGCCAGTCCAACCCGGATTCCTGTGTATGAACCAGGTCCTGCAGTTACCCCAACTGCTTTTAGAACATTAGGTTGAATATTATTTTCTGTCAAAATCTGAGAGATGGATGTGTGTAAAAATGTAGCATGCTCTCTAGGATTGAGATTTATTGAAGTCGTTAAAACGTCGGCTCCGTCACTTAAATTCACGATTGCATTTTCTGATGTGGTGTGAATATTCAGAAGGTAATTCATTTATGAGTTCATATTTTGGTTTGATAAAAAATAATCTTTTAAAGCGGGTGCGGGAATGTATCTTTCTTCTTTCTTCGCTAATTTTTCTAGTAATTTAAAGACGTTTTCGATACCAATTTTTTCTGCCCATTCAAAAGGTCCAAAAGGATAATTGGTTCCTGCTTTCATCGCAAGATCTATTTCATTTTTAGTACTTACGTTTTCGCCGAGGGCAAAAAATGCTTCGTTTATAATCATGCTAATTACTCTTGCTGACACAAACCCCGGTTCATCTTTTACAAAATACATTTTACGGTTAAAAATATTCAGCATCTTTTTTACTTGTTCCGGATTCTTTGAAACAATCTCCCAGATTTCCCGCTGCAAAAATCCAGGCCATGCGTTAATCCGATGAAAATTTTCCGGCAAATTTAAACCGGATAATGTTTCGATTACTTCATTTATTACGACGGTCTTATTTTCAAAGACATCAATCTCACGTGTAAAATCTGCAAAATTATTAAGAAGAAAATAAGCATCAAAATTTTTGAATTGATGCCTTTCGGGTAGATTGGGAGCTATTGTGAAAGTTTCTTTGCCTGAAAAATTTATTGATTGTAATTCGTTTTCCTGCAGTTTATTTGCAGCGATAAAAATTTTCATACTTATTTTTTTGCAAAAATAGGTTTGTTAATTGATGGAATCTTTTGCAACTTTAAACCTTTTATAAATAAATAAAAAATGAGTAAAACGATTATCAATACAGAGAAAGCACCGGCACCAATCGGACCGTATAGCCAGGCAGTGAAGGCCGGGGGACTTTTATTTCTATCAGGCCAGATTGCTTTGGTTTCGGGGACTTCAGAATTATTGGTTTCTGATATTACCGCAGAAACTACGCAGGTAATGGAAAATTTGAAAGCAGTTCTGAAAGAAGCAGGATTGAATTTTAGCCATGTGGTTAAGACAACAATTTTCCTTAAAGAAATGAGTGATTTTGGAAAAGTAAATGAGAAATACGGAATGTATTTTGAAAAAGAGTTTCCTGCAAGAGAAACGGTTGCAGTAAAATCTTTACCCAAAGATGTGAACGTAGAAATCAGTATGATTGCAGCATTTTGAAAGTAAATAATTTGTACAACAAATAAGCAACGAAACAGTAAACGAACAAATAATCCGGATTTGTATTACTGGAAAAGGATTCGGATAAGGATAGCCGTTGATGAAATCAATGAAAAAAAATAATTAAAATTGAACAAGCAGGTAATTATAACATCAAAAGCACATAACTTTTTAACCGATACCCTCCAACACAAAGGGTATTCAACACTATTTTCAGAAAAAATAACTTATGAGGAATTGAGTGGCATTATCAGCCAGGCAGAAGGATTGGTTGTTACCACTCGGATGCCGATTGACAAGCCTTTGCTGGATAAAGCGATTCGGCTAAAATGGATTGGCAGATTGGGCAGCGGAATGGAATTGATAGATGTTGCTTACGCAGAATCGAAAGGAATCAGATGTGTCAGCAGTCCTGAAGGAAATCGCAATGCAGTGGCTGAACACGCCATGGGCCTGATCCTAAATCTGACGAATAAAATATGTTCCAGTTTTGAAGAAATAAAAGATCGCAAATGGATCAGAGATGCCAATCGTGGAATCGAACTGGAAGGTAAAACAGTTGGCATCATCGGGTTTGGAAATACTGGTTCGGCACTGGCAAAATTGTTGTCTTCGTTCAACGTGACGGTATTGGCCTATGATAAATACAAATTTGATTTCAGTTCAGGCTATATCAAAGAAGCCAACCTTGAACAGGTTTGCAGATATTCAGATATTTTGAGCATGCATCTTCCGCTCACGGAGGAAACCAAACATATGGTGAACGATCATTTTTTGAATTCTCTGGAGAGATCGCCATTTTTTATTTCAACTTGTCGCGGGAAAGTCACAGATACAACAGCTTTGATTGCTGCTTTAAAGAATAAAAAGATCTCCGGGGCGGCCCTGGATGTAATGGAAAATGAAAAATTGGAAACCTATAACAAAGAAGAAAACCAAAAATTAAACTGGTTGTTAACCCAGTCCAATGTAATTTTGACCCCACACATTGCGGGATATTCTCAGGAAGCTTTATATAAAATGGCCAAAGTACTTTTGGAAAAATTAGGCTTGAAATAAATTTGAATCTTTCTTATATTTGTAATCATGCAACGTCTTAGTAAATATAAGACGTTGTATTTTTTTTTCATCATTCTGTAATGTTCGTAAAATTAAATATGATGTTATGATCCAGGTAAATTATGTTACAATAGACACATTCGGACAAATGCAGGCAGAACTTCAACACATGAAAAGTGTGGAAAGGCCTGCGGCTTCACACGCAATCGCTGAAGCTCGTGAAAAAGGCGATTTAAAAGAAAATGCAGAATACGATGCTGCAAAAGAAGCTCAGGGAATGCTTGAGGCTAAAATAAAGCAATTAGAAACCATTATCGCAACAGCAAAGATCGTAGATGAAAGCACGATAGATACAAGTAAAGTTTCAATTCTTACCAAAGTGACCCTTACCAATTTGAATACAAAAAAACAAGTTACCTACCAGATCGTTTCTGAGAAAGAAGCAAATTTGAAAGAACAAAAAATTTCAGCCTCTTCTCCAATTGGAAATGGATTGTTGGGAAAAGCTGTTGGTGAAGTTGCGGAAATCAAGGTGCCTGCGGGGATGATTAAATTCAGGGTTGAAAAAATAACAGCATGACCTTATTTACTAAGATTATCAATGGAGAAATTCCTTCTTTTAAGATTGCAGAGAATGACAACTTTTATGCTTTTCTTGATATAAATCCTTTGGTGGAGGGGCATACATTGGTAATTCCTAAATTGGAAGTTGACAAATTTCTGGATATGCCGGATCAATATCTCTCTGAGGTTTTGCTATTTGCAAAACCTATTGCCAGTGCAATCGAAAGATCTTTTCCTTGCCAGCGCTGTGGTTTGAGTGTTGTTGGTCTGGAAGTACCGCACGCTCATTTACATTTAATTCCATTGAATACGATGGATGATATCAATTTTACCAGAAAAAAACTTTCTCCAACAAAAGAAGAATTGAAAGCTACGCAGGAGAAAATTTTGAAAGCTCTGGAAAAATAAAAGGGAAAAGAGATTTGTTGCTATCGGTTCTTTTGGAGTAAACAAACAAATTCCCGGAATTCTTATTCTGTAAATTTTAATAATTGATTGATAGATTTTTCGCTCATAGCGAAAAACGAAACGAAAATTATTTTACCCTACTAGGATTTTGCACCAAAAAGTCTTTCCAGCCGTTTAGCTTTTTCGAAGAATTATCTGATAAAGTGTTCCCCTGGAAATGGTGGCAAACTGCCACTGCGAGCGCATCAGTTGCATCGAAAGATTTGGGGCTTTCGTGAAATACAATCAGCCGTTGCAACATTTTCAAGACCTGCAGTTTATCTGCATTTCCGTTTCCTGTGATGGATTGTTTTACTTTTCGCGGTGAATATTCGGTAACCGGAATCCCGGCCTGCATCGCAGCTGCAATCGCTACGCCTTGCGCCCGGCCAAGCTTTAGCATACTTTGTACGTTTTTCCCAAAGAAGGGTGCTTCAATTGCAAACTCATTTGGAGAAAACTCATTTACCAATTGACAAACTTTCTCATGGATGATTTGTAGTCTTACATAAGCATCTTTTTTCGCCGAAAGTTTCAAAACATCCATGACAACTAATCTCATTCCAGAAGTAGAAATTTCAATAATTCCGAAGCCCATAAACAAAGTACCCGGATCAATTCCTAAAATGATTTTTGAGTTTGTATTCAATTGAAGTTTATTTTTACCACTTTGAAAGAAGGATGTAAAGTAATAGAAAATTCCCGTATCAAGTCTTCATGATCCGCAACAAAAATATTAAAATACTTTTCAAATATGTTCTTGCGCCGTTGCTGGCTGGCTGGTTGTTTTATTCTCTTTATCAGCAAATAAAATTACAGCCTAATCTGCATGAATCCATATTACTTATTAAACGGGCGCCTTTTGATAAACAGGCCTGGAAATTTTGGATGGTGGTAGCTCTGGCATTTGTCAACTGGGGCCTGGAAGCAAGGAAATGGCAGGTACTTTTGAAACCACTTCAGCATATAAGTTTTCTCAGGGCGTATAAATCTGTGTTAAGTGGATTGGCTTTATCATTAAATACTCCAAACAGAATGGGCGAATATGGAGGCAGAATCTTGTATGTAAAAGAAGGGAGCCGACTGAAAGCAATTTCATTATCCATCGCCGGAAGTATCAGCCAACTTATCATTACATTGGTTTTGGGTTGCGGAGGTTTGATATACCTTTTATATTTTCAAATGCCGGGCAACTCGATAATGGGACTTTCTGTTTTCTGGATCAGAATGTTGTTATTTATTTCTGCGATAATTACTGCGATGCTTGTGTTATTTTTCTTTCGGCTATCGTGGTTGAGCAGAATCATTGAAAAGATACCTGCCTTCGAAAGATTCGTAAAATACATTCAGATACTTAACCAGTTCACTGCTAAATTATTGTTAAGCCTTCTTTGGCTTTCTTTCTTTCGCTATCTTGTTTTCGTCCTACAATATATCTTGCTGCTGCAGGTTCTGGATGTAGAAATATTTTGGGTAAATAGTTTTTGGATTATTACCGTTCTCTTTTTGGTGCTGGCGATTGTTCCGTCTTTCGCCATTGCAGATTTAGGGATACGGGGAAAGTTCAGCACCGAATTATTGAGTTTGTATAGTATCAATACTTTGGGAATATTGGGCACCACTTTTGGTATTTGGTTCATCAATTTATTCATTCCTGCACTTGCAGGCAGCATCCTAATTATAGGCATAAAATTTTTTAAAGAGAAATAATATAATTTGAAAACACTTATCTCAGTTTTACTTTTATTCTTTTCGACAACCCAGCCGGAATATGATCAGACCTGTAGTATACGCAATACCACATTTAAAGATGGTGAAGAAATAACGATGAAAGTTTATTACAACACGCTTGGTGTCTATGTTGGGGCTGGGGAAGCGAAATTTAAAACAACACTGGAAAGGTTTAATGGTGTTCCTGTTTATCATTGTGTAGGCATTGGAAATTCTTATTCTTTTTTCGATAATTTTTATAAAGTACGCGATCGTTATGAAACCTATATCGATACATCTACCATGCTTCCAGTGAAGTTTGTTCGCAATGTTTATGAGGGCGGTTCGAAGATCTATAACAACATCACTTTTAATCACAAAACAGGAACAGCAGTAAGTACCAACGGCGTTTTCAAAGTTACCTCCTGCATTCAGGATGTGATCAGTTCTGTTTATTATGCCCGCAATATTAATTTCAGTAGATACAAACCCGGCGATAAAATTCCTTTCGATATGTTTTTGGATGACCAGATTTATCACCTTTACTTACGCTATGAAGGAAAGGAAACGGTGAAGACAAAGTATGGGAAATTTCGTGCAATAAAATTTAAACCCTTGCTCATCAAGGGAAGTATTTTTCAGGGTGGCGAAAATATGAATGTGTGGGTTAGTGATGATGCGAACCGTATCATATTACGTGCTGAAAGCCCGATTTCAGTAGGCTCTATAAAAGTAGATATGATGGGTTACAAGAATTTAAGATACCCTTTAACGTCATTAATCAATTTTAAATAAAGAATACAACGCACTGTTTTTTACAGACACACTGGAAGGTTTTTATTCTAAACCGACTCATTGGAACATTTGTAAAATCACAATGATTGTTTTTAAATTTATGTGATAAAATTTACCTGCTACGAAGGTTCAAATAACTTTCTCTGAATACTCACGGCTCAAATCTTCAAATTCTCTCCAGAATCACATTTTAAGTTTGTAATCATTTTTATAAAATTAAAATTCAAAACATGAAAAAGATTTTAGGCCTGACAGCTATTTTGTTTGCATTGTGCAGCATTACATTTGCACAGGAAAATAAAGGTGGCAATCATCACATAAATATTCCTGCTGTTGTAAAAAATGCAAATACTAAAAAGTATCCCGAATCAAAAAAACATTTCATTACCTGGGAAAAAGAAAAAGGAAATTACGAAGCTAACTGGGGCGGAAAAGACGGAGAAGCCAATTCTGTCACCTATACGCCATCCGGTACATTTATAGAGATTGTGAAGGAAATACCAACCCAGGATTTACCAAAAGGAGTTCTCTCTTATGTGAAGGTCCATTACAAAAAAGCAAAATGGGGTGATATCGGAAAGGTCCTGGATGCCAACGGTAAGACTTCTTACGAAGTTGAAATCAATAAAAAGGATGTGATCTTTGATGAAAAAGGAAACTTCATAAAAGAAGAAAAGTAGTTCGGTCAAAAATACAGATATTAGCCTTTCCGAAAAAACGGGATGGCTTTTGTTTTATGAATATGAATAGAAAACCTATAATAATATCTCTCTTCTTTCTGGCTCCTTTATTTTTGTTTGCGCAAAATAAAAACCTGGATTATTTTATTAATAAATCGCTCAAAAACGATCCTAAATTTTCTGAGTTTCAGAATCTGGTTTCATCAAATAAACTTGACAGCGCATTGATTGTTGCAGGAAATAAATTCCAGGTTACAGGAAATGGAAATGCTTACTACGCGCCGATAATAAATGGTTATGGTTATGATGCGGCAATAACAAACGGCCAACAACTATCTGCGCTGGTCGCAGTAAACAAACAAATTTATAATAAAAGAAATCTGAGCCTTCAGTATCAAACTTTACAATTACAAAATGATTCACTGGTAAACTCATCAGCAATTTATACCCAGGATATCAAAAAGGCAATCATTACCCAATACATCATTACTTATGGTGATCAACTTCAACTTAATTTCAATGATACTTTAATTATTCTTTTACAAAATGAAGAAAATTTATTGAAGAAACTTACTAAAAAGAATGTGTACAAGCAAGCGGATTATTTATCTTTTTTGGTAACACTTCAACAACAACAATTAGCCAGGAATCAGCTTTTGGTTCAATTTAAAAATAATTATGCGTCGCTTAATTACCTGGCAGGCGTAATCGATACTTCAATAGAAATCCTTGATCTACCTGATATTCATTTGCAAAAAAATAATGACATAGAAAATTCGCCTTTCTTCTTTAATTATAAAATAGATAGCCTTCGCATCCTAAACAGGAGATCGCTTGCCGAAGTGCAGTACCGTCCTAAAGTAAATCTTTTTGCAGACGCAGGTTATCAATCCACATTTATTTTAACTCCCTATAAAAACTTTGGGTACAATTTTGGAATCAATCTATCCATCCCAATTTATGACGGTCATCAAAAGGAATTACAATTTTCTAAATTAAATATTGAAGAAAGAACGCGGCAGAGAAAACTGGAGTTCTTTTACACGCAATACCATCAACAGATTGAACAATTGCAACAACAATTAAATTCTCTTGAAAATCTTTCAGGCCCGGTGAATAAGCAAATCGAATATCTGGAAACATTGATAAAAGTGGATGGAAAATTATTGGAAACAGGAGATATCAGGATAACGGATTATGTACTTGCTCTGAACAATTATATCACGGCAAAAAACCTGGTTGTACAAAATCAGATTGCAAAATACCTGGTAATTCAACAACTCAATTACTGGAATATGAAATTATAAAAGTGATTTAATGAAAAAATATTTATCGAATTTAAAATATGGATTATTTGTTTGTCTACTGGTATTTGGCAGTTGCAAATCCAATGACTCATCCGTTGCCTCAGAACCTGCTTCGGAAGCCCGCACGCCCGTGACTGTTACTTCAATTACCAATGAACCGCTGCAGGATTTTATTGAATTAAATGCTACTTCAACTTTTTTGCAAAAGGATTTCGTAAAATCAAATTTAACTGGATACATTCAAAAAGCAAATATCAGATTTGGAGATTATGTACATCGCGGGCAAACTCTCTTTGTATTAAAAACGAAAGAAGCGCAGGCGATAGGAAATGAAGTGAATCAATTAGATCCTGATTTTAAATTTTCAGGGATAAATGTTATTCATGCCGAAGCATCGGGATATGTAATGGAGATCAATCACCAGGCAGGTGATTATGTGCAGGACGGCGAACAACTTGCTGTGATCAATGATTCTAAAAGTTTTGTTTTCACAATGAATGTGCCTTATCAATACAATCAATATGTATCCGTTGGAAAGCAGGTGCAGCTTACGTTACCGGATGGAGAACATTTAATGGCAACCGTAAAATCTTCATTGCCGGCAATGGATTCTGTTTCTCAAACACAGGCCATTTCATTAACTGTAAATTCTTCACGTTCTATTCCGATGAATTTAATTGCAACCGTAAAAATTATAAAGTCGTCAAAAGCTTCTGCTGCTGTTTTGGATAAAAAAGCTGTTTTATCAGATGAAGCTTTGAATGATTTTTGGATAATGAAAATGATTAATGATAGCACCGCGATAAAAGTGCCGGTAAAAACAGGAATAGAAACCGGAGATAAAATTGAAATAGATTCTCCCCGATTTTCGCCAAATGATCGGATTTTATTGACCGGAAATTATGGACTTTCTGATACCGCTTTAGTGAGGGTTCAAAAATAATTTTATAAATGAAAAAACAATTACCACTTGAATAATTCCAGTGACCCACGTCTCTACCATTCCGGGCGGGCTGGGAGTGAGGGTTCTTTCTTCACTACCTACAAAAACCCGCTCACTGTTACACTTGCACTAATTATCATTGCAGGACTTTTTACCTACAGTAAAATGCAGGTTTCATTATTCCCTGAAATTACTTTTCCAAAAATAAAGATCATTGCAGATGCGGGTTTGCAACCGGTCGACAAAATGATGGTAACGGTAACGCGGCCGTTGGAATTGGCCATAAAAAAAATACCTGACTTAACTGATATCAGAAGTACGACGAGCAGGGGAAGCTGTGAAATTTCTGCTTTTGTAGATTGGAATGCCGATGTAGACCTGAGCCAACAACGGATAGAATCAAGAATTGCAGAAATCAGAAATACGTTGCCGCCTGATGTGAATATCACAGTAGAGAAAATGAATCCATCCATATTACCCGTGATGGGGTATTCTTTAGAAAGTCATTCTTTATCACCGATAGAATTGAAACAGCTGGCTACTTACACCATCAAACCATATATGAGCCAGGTAGCCGGCGTATCAGAAGTAAGAGTTATCGGAGGAAAGTCGAAAGAATATTGGGTGCAATTGAATTTGCAAAAGATGAGTTCTCTTTCATTAACACCGGAGGCGATCAGTACGGCACTTAATCAAACAAATTTTATAAAATCGAACGGATATTTATCTGATTACCGTTTCCTGTATCTCACTGTTACGGATGCTTCTGCACATACAATTACTGATTTAAAAAACATAGTTATCAGCAATAATGGGAAGCGTGTAATTCAATTGCAGGACATAGCAAACATACAGGTAAAGGAAGCTGTTGAATACATTAAAGTAAATGCAAACGGAAAAGAAAGCGTTTTGATTGCGGTGGTAAAACAACCCAATGCCAACCTCATTGATGTGTCGAAGTTAATCGGTCAAAAAATTACCGGCCTCAAAAATATTTTACCAAAAGATGTAGTGATAAAGCCCTATTACAATCAGTCCGATTTTGTAAACCAAACCGTAAAAAGCGTAACAGACAGTTTATGGATCGGGCTTTTGCTGGCCATTGTTGTGGCAATTATTTTTCTTCGTTCGTTCAAAGCGAGCGCTACCATTCTGATCACAATTCCTGTGACACTTACGGCTACATTAATTGTGTTGCATGCTGTTGGTTATACTTTGAACATAATGACGCTTGGCGCTATTGCTGCTGCTATAGCATTGATTATAGATGATGCTATTGTTGTGATGGAACAAATTCACCGGTCACACGAAGAGAATCCGGGTGATGATTATAAATCCGTTGTACAAAAAGCAATTCGTTTTTTGTTTCCTGCGATGGTGGGATCTTCAATCAGCACGATTGTTATTTTCCTTCCCTTTGTGTTGATGAGTGGCGTGGCGGGCGCTTATTTCAATGTGCTCACCAACACGATGATCATTACGTTGGTTTGTTCATTTTTTGTAACGTGGATAGGGCTTCCGGTAATATTTCTTTTATTCTCACCGATTGGTAAGGTTAGGATAAAAAAAGAAAAAGTACAACATGTAAAAAAACAAACCTGGGTTTCTTTTTTTATTTTTCGTCCCTGGATCAGCTTGGTTTTTGTGGCTTTATTGATTGCATCTATCGTTCTTATTTTACCTAAACTTCAAACGGGTTTTTTACCCGAGATGGATGAAGGAAGTATCGTGCTAGATTATGTTTCCCCTCCGGGAACTTCTTTGGAAGAAACCAATAGAGAATTGAATGAAGTGGAGAAAATTATTACCTCAACTCCTGAAGTTTCTGCATATTCGCGACGCACAGGAACTCAGATGGGATTTTTTATTACCGAGCCTAATACCGGAGATTATTTAATTCAATTACGAACGAATAGAAACAAAACAACTGATGAGGTAATTGATGATATCAGAAAAAGAATTGAAGCTTCACAACCCGCATTGAGAGTGGATTTCGGACAGGTGATAGGAGACATGCTTGGAGATTTAATGACTTCTGTTCAACCGATTGAAATAAAAATATTTGGCGACGACCAAAACACGTTACATAACTTAGCCACGCAAGTTGGAAACCTTGTTGGGAAGATTAAAGGAACTGCCGATGTTTTTAATGGAATTACAATTACAGGTCCATCGCTTACTGTAATTCCGGATTATGCAAAACTGGCTCAATTTGCTATCACCCCAACTAATCTTCAGCTACAATTGCAGACATCACTCGAAGGGAATCTTGTTGGAAATATTTTTGAAAAAGATCGCGTATTTCCGGTTAGGTTAGTTTATACACGCAACAAGAAAATGAGCATCGGGGATGTAAAAAAATTAGAAATTGCTTCGCCTGATGGAAGATTGAAACCGATAAGCGAACTGGCTGATGTGAAATTGAGTGAAGGCGATGCCGAGATACAAAGAGAAAATTTACAGTCGATGGGCGTAGTTTCTGCCAGGCTTGAAAACAGAGATCTGGGCAGTACGATGAAAGATATTCAAAAGAAAATTTCAACCCAAATACATTTGCCCCAAGGTTATCACATTGAATTTGGTGGCGCCTATCAGCAGCAACAGAAATCTTTTACCGAACTTTTGATGATTCTTATTTCTTCAAGTCTTTTGGTATTCGGAGTGATACTTTTTTTATACAAAGATGTAAAAATTGCATTGGCTATTTTGATCATTGCTGTGTTGGGAATTTCAGGAAGTTATCTTGCCTTATTTATAACAGGCACTCCTTTGAATGTAGGAAGTTACACAGGCCTGATCATGATTGTAGGAATTATTGGCGAAAATTCAATCTTTACATTTTTGCAATACAAAGAAAATCTGCAACTGCAATCTGTTGATGAATCCATTGTGTACGCTATCTCTACCAGGTTACGTCCAAAACTGATGACTGCACTTGGAGCCATCATAGCTTTGATGCCACTTGCTTTGGGAATTGGGACCGGGGCTAAATTGCATCAACCTTTAGCCATCGCCGTTATTGGCGGATTTGTAATTGCGTTGCCTTTGTTGTTGATCGTGTTGCCTTCGGTGATGAGATTGTTGTATAAGAATAGTAAAAGCAGTTGAGTGGTACATGATTTATCTCATTGTATATAAATGTTCACATCGGCTATAATTACGTTGGTTTGCGACTATTTGAAAAATCCCGTACCATTTATAAACCTTTGCGGAAAGCCGGGCATATCCTTTGCTGAATCCTTAGCATATGAAAATACTCTTAACCGGCGCCACCGGTTATATAGCTCATCGATTATTGCCTGTTCTTTTAGACAACGGACATTTTGTAGTCTGTTGTGTACGTGATTCACGTCGATTTAATATTGAAAAATATCCTGCTGATCAAATAGAAGTTGTTGAAGTGAATTTTCTTAAGGAAGAAACGTTGGCAAATATCCCGGATGATATTGAGGTTGCATTTTACCTGATTCACTCAATGTCCACAGGCAGTGGTGATTTTGAAAAAATGGAATCAGATTGCGCGAACAACTTTGTGGTCAGGATGCAGAAGACGCGGGTTAAGCAGGTGATTTATTTGAGCGGTATTGTGAATGAAAAGCAGCTGTCCAAACATTTGAAATCCCGCAAAATGGTGGAGAAAATTTTGGGCAATTCAAGATTTGCACTAACCACATTACGAGCAGGAATCATCATCGGCTCAGGAAGCGCTTCGTTTGAGATCATTCGCGACCTGGTAGAAAAACTTCCTGTGATGATAACGCCGCGATGGGTAGATACCAAGTGCCAGCCGATTGCTATCAGGAATGTGATTGAATTTCTGAGTGGAGTAATAAATTTTGTTCCGGCATTTCATAAAAGCTTTGATATTGGAGGTCCGGACATACTGACTTATAAACAAATGATGCTCCGGTTTGCAAAATCAAGGGGGTTGAAAAGAAAAATTATTACCCTGCCTGTGATGACTCCGCGGTTATCATCTTATTGGTTGTTTTTTGTGACTTCCACTTCTTATTCCCTGGCGATAAACCTTGTCAATAGTATGAAGGTTGAAGTGATTTGTAAGCCCAATGATCTTGCAGAACAGCTTAATGTAAAATTGATTGATTACGATACTTCTTTAAAGTTGGCCTTTGATAAGATAGAGCAAAATTTGGTACTAAGTAGTTGGAAAGACGCCCAAACAAGCACCATTCTCGACAAAGGAATTTCTAATTATATTGAAGTACCGGTCAATGGTTGTTTCAAAGACGTACGAAAAAGAAAAGTGCGAGATATAGAAAAAACGCTTCAAAAAATATGGTCGCTGGGTGGGGAAACAGGATGGTATTATGGAAACACCTTGTGGCGCATTCGCGGCCTCGTGGATCAAATGGCAGGTGGAGTAGGGCTGAGGCGCGGTCGCAGAAGTATTTCCGAAATTGATGTGGGCGATGCGCTGGATTTCTGGAGGGTATTGCTTTCCGACAGGAAAGAAAAAAGATTATTGTTATATGCCGAAATGAAACTGCCTGGAGAGGCATGGCTGGAGTTTAGAATAGAAGGTGAGCAATTGATTCAGACCGCCACATTTCGTCCGAGAGGATTATCAGGAAGGCTTTACTGGTATTCAGCATTTTTGTTTCATGGATTTATTTTTAACGGTCTTGTCAACAAATTGGCTGATTAAACTAAAGCCAATATTGGAAAATGAAAATAAAAATTTGAGTTATTTGTTTGTTTACTATAAAATTTATTTGAGGGCTTAGCGAATAGGAAATTGATTTTTTGTAAAGTAAAAACTTCAACTGGTTTTGACTGAAGTAAGGGAAAAGTCTGTAGCATTTTTTCTGTTGATAAAAATGAGAACTTCATTTAGGAATTCAATTGGGTTAAGAATTATTTTCCGAAATTCGATCCGGGTTTATACATCTATATAAAAATCAAACACCTTTAGTCACACACATGAAAGTGTATTATTCAAAAAAGAATTTCTTTCTTTTCTTCGGAATCATTGCAGCCTTCGCCATTATCTGGACCGCCTGCAATACAGTAAACAATACTGAAAATAAAAAATTCACGAAGGAAGAATTAAGGAAAAAATTAGACAAAACAGGATCCCCGGTCCTTGCTCCTTCTGAAACTTTAAAACATTTCATTTTAGAAAAAGATTTTCAAATCCACTTAGCCGCATCAGAGCCACTGGTAAGCGCACCGGTGGCGGCCAGCTTTGATATCCAAGGGAGACTTTGGGTGGTTGAGATGAATGCTTATATGCCAGATACTTTAGGTAATGGCGAGCAGGAGCCCATTGGTAAAATTGTTATTCTTGAAGATAAAGATCATGATGGCAAATTTGATAACCGCAAAGTATTTATGGATTCCCTTGTGATGCCGCGGGCTATTTGTTTATTCGATGATGGCGTGCTGGTAGCGGAACCTCCGAATTTATGGTTTGTGAAAAAGAAGGGGGACAAGGCGGGGCAGAAATTTTTGGTAGACAGTGAATATGCAGAAGGTGGTAATCCGGAACATCAACCCAATGGTTTGCTACGTGGGTTGGATAACTGGATCTATAATGCAAAATCGGAGAACCGTTACCGTAGAGTTGGTAAAAATAAATGGCTGAAGGAGCGTACTCATTTTCGCGGCCAGTGGGGAATTTCACAGGATGAGTTTGGAACATTGTATTACAATACCAATTCATTTAATTTGCTCGGAGATTATTTTGCACCATCGCTGGGCGCGGGAAATCCACACCAGCAAAAAGTTGCCGGATATAATGAAGGGATTGTTTCTGATAACAATGTTTACCCGATACATCCTACGCCAGGCGTGAATCGGGGCTATATGAAAGATGTTCTGGATGACAGCCTTCGGCTGGTGGAATTTACGGCCGCATGTGGACCGGTTGTTTTTAACAGTGATGCTTTTGGCAAAGAATATCATAATAATGTTTTTGTTGCCGAGCCTGCAGGAAATCTAATCAAACGGAATGTATTGAATTTTTATGCTGATTCAACAACGGGCAAAGAAGCGTATCACGACAAAGAGTTTTTGGCAAGCGATGACGAGCGATTCAGGCCGGTAAATTTATATGTAGGTCCAGATGGCGCGTTGTATGTGCTTGACATGTACCGTGGCATTATTCAGCATAAAACTTATTTGACGCCATATCTCGCAGGGGAAGCAATTGCAAGAGGTTTGGAAGCGCCTCTTAATTGTGGGCGAATTTACCGCGTAATTAAAGAAGGAACTATCTTATCAACTCCTGTTCTCAATGAAAAAAATGACTCTTTATTATCTTATCTCAATAGTAACAACCAATGGCTTCGGGAAACAGCGCATCATTATATTTTTGATAAACAGTTGACAAACCTAAGCCCCGCGCTTCATCAAATGTTGAAAACAGATCACAATTTGATTGGGAAAATAAATGCGATGTGGGTCTTGGAAGGATTGGGTAAATTGAAAAATAGTGACCTTGAAGAAATTTGGGCAGGAGCATCGCCAAAAATGAAGCAACAAATATTGACTGCCGCAATTGCCATAATGCATAACAAACAGGATGCAGATTTTTGGCTCAAAAAATACAATTCCATATTGGCTGAAAACACGACTTGCCTTGCTCCTTATTTGGCTTTTCTCGGCGCTGCTACAATGAAATATTCATCCTCAGCAAATGACATTTTGATAAATACGGTGAAAAAATATGCGGGAAATCCTTTTGTAGCTGACGCGGTTATCAGTGGCCTTGAAAATAAGGAAAAACCATTTCTTGCGCTTTATATACAAACGATAAAAGACACTTCTGATTTTTTTGCGAAACGATTAAACGATGTTATTAAAAATGCAGAGAAGCAAATGCTGGCTGCTATCGCGAATAAAAAATTAGATAAAGATTTATTGGCCGGCCAAAAATTATT
>JBDTKF010000145.1:0-12939 GCA_039935455.1 Ginsengibacter sp. | reverse complement strand
CAGCCATCTCCATTGAAGTCAGCGATTCCAGCACCCAGCCCATACGTTAATGCGGAACTACTCAATCCGGCTTTTTCAGTAATGTCCGTAAAATGATTTTGATTATTTTCAAATAATCTAATTCCGGTTTGTGGGTTTGGTTGTTTGAGTATTCTGGAAGTTACTGAATCGTCCAGAACCGGTAAAGAATTCGGGTTATGGTTCAATAATAATAAATCCAAATCTCCGTCACGGTCATAATCAAAAAAATAAGCCTGTGTTGAATATGAAGAATCTGCCAATCCATATTGCTTTGCCTGTTCATCAAAATGTGGTAGTCCATTTCGATCGTTTCCTTCGTTAATAAATAACTGGTTTGTTCTTTTTGCAGCCGGAAGATTGCCGGAATAACAAACATAAATATCCAACTTCCCGTCACCATTTACGTCTGCCATAGTTACACCGGTTTTCCATGGACCCGGCCTTCCTGCAATATTTTCTGTGGTAATGTCCTGAAATTTCAGGTGTCCTTTATTCAAATATAATTTATTAGGTATCATGTTGCCAACGAAATATATATCCAATAAACCATCTCCATTCAAATCTCCGACGGCTACGCCACCACCATTGTAAAAATATTCATACATCAGTACATTCGCATTAGCCCCTTCTGTGAGGGTATTTTTGAAATCAACATGGGTGGCTTCTGGAGATAAAAGCTCAAAAAGTGGCGGGGTGGAATGAATATCTTTTTCTACGTTGGATTGATTTTTACAACTACTTGAAAATATTATCAGAAATGCTCCAGAAAGGCAGAAGAGAAAATTTTTATACAATTTTTTTTCTTGAAAATGAGTAATATTAAAAACAACTATACCAGTTCACAGAACTGGTATAGTTTAAAAATCGTGTTTATTTGTTCGTTTACTGGTAACCTGGATTTTGTATAAGTTTATCATTCTTATTAATCTCGTCCCTGTTTATTGGCCTGAAATACATTTTGTCAATCCAGGTTCGGTTCTCTAAAGTATTATCAATAAATGGAACATATTTGTAATTATAAATCGTTTCATCATATCGATAAGGTGATGGTGCTGTTGCTCCGGGCTTTAGTTTTCCCGTCACATTAATAAATCTCAATTTAGATCCCAAAGTTGTTGAAGCTATCATCCATCTTCTCGCGTCATGGTAACGTTGTTCTTCAAATACTAATTCAATCCTTCTCTCATTTCGATAATCATCCATTAGCGCGGCGCCTGATGTAGTGATTGCTGGCATTCCAGCACGGAACCTGATTTTGTTTAGCCATATTTTTGCTACATCTTCCTGTCCCAATTCGATAGAAGCCTCTGCATAATTCAAAACAGCTTCAGTATAGCGCAGAAATGGGTAAGGAATATATTGCCTGGTATTATTATCAACTATATTTGGATCAGGATCTATGAATTTCCTGATGTAATAACCTGACCATGAAGCGTTCCAGTTTTCAATAGAACTTTCCCGAGTATCAAGCCCTGCCTGTAATTTGCCTGGAGCAGATTCATAGGCGCCAGTTTGTATTTGATTTGCAGGGTCTACATTTCCGGATATTTTATCACGGGGCTTCCAGTCTGCACCATCATACAATATAGAAGCATAAAAGCGTGGATCTCTGTTTTTATATGGGGCGGTTGCTTTAGCAGGATCATTCCAATCAAATTTGCTTCCATCCATCATTTCATAATCATCTACCAACTGTTGAATGGGGACGTTCCCCGCCCAGTTGTGATAGCCGTTTGGACCATTGTCCAGTCCTACAGAAGTACCATCAACGCTGGGGCCACCGCTATACAAATCGGGAGAAAACTGACGCATAAATATTAATTCAACCCCTGCAGCAGCGTCTATTCCTGGCGCCTTGCTTTCCCCGCCCATTGCCATGGAAATATAGGCCTGCTTAGCATCAGCTTTAGATAAAGGTGCGGATAAATCCAGTTTATAGCCAGCGCCTGCATCCAAAACAGCTTTAGCCGCATCCTGCGCTGCCTTCCAGCGAGCCATACGATC
The DNA here is from genome assembly GCA_039935455.1 of Ginsengibacter sp. Lineage (GTDB taxonomy): Bacteria > Bacteroidota > Bacteroidia > Chitinophagales > Chitinophagaceae > Ginsengibacter. Next base: position 10,914 of record JBDTKF010000145.1, on the reverse strand, counting down.
ACCGGAAACATACCCTAATAATTCCGGATTTGCAAAACTGCTGATAGTACTTGATTTTGCTTTTGCAGTGGGGATATCGTGCAAATCACTTGCTGCGTATAATAAAACCCGTGATTTTAAAGCCATAGCAGCTAATGGTGTTGCACGACCTGACGCCAAATCTTTGCCGGTCAATAATAGAGCAGCACTGTCACAATCATTGATAATGAAATTCACGCATTCTTCATACGTGTTTCTCGCTAAGGAATAGTCTTGATTCAACCCATAAGTATGATTAACAATTGGAATGCCTCCATAAAACCTTAATAGTTGCTGGTAATAATAAGCCCTTAAAAAATGGGCTTCCCCTTGCAACCTGGCATTCAAATCGGGGTTATCGAAAGTAGCTGTCTTCAAATTTTCCAACGCTACATTGCATGGCCGGATATAATTATACATATTACCCCATTCATAAGTACCATCTTGCCAGCCTGGATTTGAGGGATTCAAAGTTCCTTCATTAACCGTATTGATATTTCGCCCGGGATGAACGAATACGGTTTCATCGGACAGGGAGGATAATTGCTGTTCGTACCAGCCCCCATTCCCTAACCCGTTATAGATGTTGGTTACGAAGGCTTCTGACAATGCTCCATCTGTCCAGGTTAATGCAGAAGAAATCGATGTTTGAGGTGTGGTATTTAAAAAATCTTTTTTACAGGAAACAAGAAATAATACCAAACCCGTTGCAAAAAGTAAATTATATATCTTATTTTTTTTCATGGTTGTAATTTTTAAAAGGTTATTCTTGCGCCTATATTGAGTATTCTTGCCTGTGGATAATAATGTCCGTCACCAGATGTAGATTCAGGATCCCAGATTTTCATTTTATCCCATGTTATCAGATTTAACCCGCTCACGTATGCTCTAAAAGCATGTATTCCGATCTGATGGATGTATTTCAAAGGCAAATTGTATCCCAGTTCCACATTTTTCAAACGGAAGTAGTCGCTGTTTCTTAGAAAGTAGGTATTGTTCCCGGTATAATAAGTATTACCCCTGTTAGCGATCCTTGGATCAACACTGCTCGGTTTGTCGATTGTCCATTGATGATCGTAAGAATATTTTAGATAATTACCAATATCGCCGGATTCTGTGCCGAAATAAAGTAAACCTCCAGTAGCACCCTGGAACAAAATGGACAAATCAAAGTCTTTATAACCCATGTTGATATTTATGCCACCTGTAAAAGTGGGTTGTCCTGTTTTATCCAATCTAACTTTATCATCGCCATCAATTTTACCGTCTGGTTGATTAACATAATTACCATTAGCATCACGGCCTCCAATATCTTTGAATTTCATATCGCCAGGTCTAAGAGTAGGAGTCAGACCACTGTAATCAATTGTGTTTTTATCAATTTCTGACTGGTCTTTGAAAACGCCATCATATACATAAGGAAGAAAAGCACCGTCGCCGCCACTACTATAAGGATGTCCGGTTCTTTTCTGCCAGGTAGGAACTCCAGGTTCTTCATCCTGGAATAGAATTTTGTTTTTAGCATATCCTCCATTCACACTAACAGAAAATCTGAAATCCTTTATGCTAGCATTATATCCCACCGTAAAATCATATCCTTTATTTTCTGCTTTTCCTATATTAGTTGGTGGTAATAAATTTGCGATGCCTGAAGAAACGGGAGTGGAACCAGATTTAGGCCATAAGATTTGATCCCGTTTGTTATAAAAATAATCGAATTCGAAATTTACGCTGTTATTGAACAAAACTCCTTCTATCCCTATGTTTGTATTCTTAGCTACTTCCCATGTAAAACTGGGATTGGGTACCACTTGTTCAAACAACGATTTGAATGCTGAATTATTTATGGTGTAATTACTGAATCCATAAGTAGATAAAAATTGATATTCCTGAAGTTTATTTCTAAAGAACACCTGGTCGTTACCCAATTCTCCATAAGATCCCCGGATCTTCAAAGAGTTCACAAAATGGACATTATCTTTGAAGAAATTTTCTTCAGAGATTCGCCAACCGGCAAGAAATCCTGGAAAGAAGCCTTTGCGGTGGTTTTCCGGGAAAAGATAAGATTCATCTGAACGCCATAAAAATTCAGCGAGATATTTTTCATTATAATTATAAGCAACCCTGCCAAAATAACTCAAACGTGCTCTTTCATAGCCTGCGCCACCAACCTGCTGGCCTTGTGTTCCACCTGCAAACATCTGGTCAAGAGCAGGGGAAATGAAGTTGGTACGATAAGCATTAAAGTCATCTTCTTTATCGATTTCTTTTGTGACAGCGGCCATCACAGCAATGGAGTGGCCTCCAAACTGATTATCGTAATTGATAAATCCGGAAGTTAGAATATTCAAATAATTCTCATCACTTTGGGTTAATTGAGGACTAGTGAAAGTTGACCTTAGATTTTTAGTCAGTACCGGAGTTACACCATCTGCCTCATATGTTGAATGATCCCAAAAATACAAGAACCATGGAGTCTGCCAGGTTTTTGTACGCCGGATTTCTTTATCTGCAGTTGCAGTCCCTGTTAACTTTAAGCCTTTCACCCAAGGAATTATTACTTCAACTTTACCATTTAGCTGAAAATAATTTCTTTTATCATTATCGTAGCCAGTTTGACTTGTTGTAATTACTATTGGGTTTTGACCGTTTTCAATGTCAGGACCCGGTAAACCATTGGGCCATACTTCCGGATCTGTAGGTCTGCCTCGTTGTAACATTCTGAAAATTGAGTTTGCAGATTCAGTTGGAAAATGCCTGAATTCCTGACGGGCAGTTACGCCAAGGCTGGTAGAGACATATTTATTGATTTTGGCATCGAGGTTTACGCGCATGTCGTATTGTTTGTATCCTGTAGCTGAATTTTTATAGTATCCATCCTGGTTTTGATATCCTAATGAGGCCAGATATTTCACATTTTCTGAGCCGCCGTTGATTTGAAGTGAATGTTGTTCCTGGGAGGACCACTCCTTCAATGCGGTTTTATACCAATCTGTGTTTGGATGGCCCCATGGATCGCTACCATCTTTATATTTCTGAACATCGTCCGGCTGAAATGGGGCGCGGACCACTTTCCCTGCATTGGTAGTATAAGTGCCTGTACCTTGGAATGCCTGATTTGCTGCACTCCATTCATCTGCTGGTACCCCATCAAAAATAGTGGTTTCATTATTCATCTGAATATACTCAAGTGCATTTGCCATTTTGGGGATACGGGTTGGTTGCGCCCATCCATGATTATAATTGTAAGACAGTTTGGGTTTACCAGACTTCCCATGTTTGGTAGTGATTAGTATTACTCCATTTGCTGCCCGTGAACCGTAGATTGCAGCCGAAGCATCTTTTAGAACAGACATGGTTTCTATATCAGCTGGATTCAATCTTTCAAGTCCCCCAGAAACATCCGGCACACCATCTACCACGATTAAGGCTGAAGTATTTCCAAATGTATTTGTACCACGAATCCGGATACTCGACCCATCATACCCGGGTTCACCAGAGGACTGAACGGCACTGATTCCCGGCAAACGACCTACCAAAGAATTTGACAAATTAACGGTGGGTGTTTTTTCGAGCTCTTTACCACTCACCTGGGCCACAGCTCCTGTAACGGTTACTTTCTTCTGAGTACCATACCCAACTACTACTACTTCATTTAAACTGTTAACCGACGGTACAAGATCAATCGAAAGGGAAGTACTGTTCCCGACAACAATTTCTTTAGCCTTATAGCCAACACTTGAAACCACAAGAACACTTTTACTATCCGGAACATTGATAGTAAAGGTGCCGTTTACATCTGTAGTAACTCCATTTGTAGTTCCTTTTACTATAACACTACTGTTAGGCATTGGATTTCCTCTATCATCGTTCACGATACCAGTTATTGAATGCTTAATTTGTGCATTTACAGTAAGCCCTGTATACACCAAAAGAAAAAGGAAAAAAACTTTTAAAATCAATGAATTGATTCTTTTGAATGAATTGATAGCATTAGACAAATTAGTATCAGTAATACTTTTCATAATGGTGATTTAATATGAATAAAATAAATTTAAAACGAAACAGCTATTATTGAGGCCACTTTTTGGTTAAGTGGTATTTTAAGACAAATATAGGATTTTTAAAAATATTACAACATTTTGTTAAAAATTATTTTAGTATTTTTTCTATTTTAAAATTTATTTTGTCTTCTTAGATAATAAGCTTGAATAAATTATCGATTTACATTTATCTGTTGAAACAAAGCTTAAAATTTACGTTCCATCTTAACAGAAATAATTAAGCGTATATTTAAAATATTTATATATATAATGTAATTACTGATCACTCATGAGAGATAAAAGCGTATGTTTATGCAAGTTTTTTTTCAACGAAATTTCCAAGAGAAATAAGATTATTTTTAAATTACCATTTAAACTAAATTTGGAAAATCCAAATGTCTGATTTACTATGAAAAAACGTTTTTCAAAACTTTCTTCTGAGTGGTTATTGATGCTTTTGTACTTTGCGATTATTCTTTCTTTGGTTATTTTGCGTAACTCACAGTTTTGGAATCAACGGAAAACAACTTCAGCTCTTGTCAGGTTGGTTTCCGAAGCAAATGATCGTCAGACTTCTTTAAATAACCTTTACCGGGCAGAGCTTAATGAAGAAGCCGCAGTTGTAGAATTTCTAAATGTAATTCAGGAAAATAAAGCGGGAAACTCTTCGAAATCAGTCGTTGATATTACAAATCTGAATGATCGTTCCATCGTCCAATTAGAAAGCCTTTTTAAAGACCAGGACGAGCAAGAATTATACAACCGGCTAAAATTAATATCTAAAGAAAAAAGAAGTTCGTTGAACCAAATTTTTCAACTTATTGACCAAGAAAAATATGATTCAGCTTTAATCGTTTTCAAGAATAATGTAAGCGCTTTATACCCACAGGCATACCTCGCAAATACTGAGCTATCAAATTATGTAGTAAAAAAGGATAAGGCTTTGAGCCAGGTATATAAAGAAAAGATCACTTTCTTTGCCAAGTTAAATTTTGGAATTATTCTACTAATCCTGGCTGTTTTGACTTCTTTAGGAGTATTCATCTACAGAATCATAAAAAAATCTCGGAAAACGAACCAAGCGCTGAAAGAAAGTGAAAGAAAATACCGGACTTTTATTGAACAAACGAATGAGATGATTGAAAAATGTGACGCACATGGAAGATTTGTTTTTGCAAATGATTTTTTTAGGAAACGGCTTGAATATAATAATGAGGAACTTTTAAATCTTACCATTTCCGATATATTGGCGGAAGGCACTTTAGAGATAGATCCTGAAATTGCCAAAGATAAAGTGATCACAAACGTTCAAAAGATTTTCAAGAGCAAAAGTGGTAAAAGAATTTATATAGAAGGTACAATTTTATTAGAGTATGAAGATGGAGAATTTGATGGAGCAATCGGATTTTTCAATGATGTTACTGAAAGGAAAGAGTTGGAAGAATCTCTTATTGCGTCGGAGTTAAAATTTCGTAATTTTTTCAATCTTGCTCCTATCCCTATGTGGGCAATTGATCCGAAGACCAATAAGTTTGTTTTGGTAAATAAAGCCTCAATCGAACATTATGGGTTTTCTAAAGAAGAGTTTTTGAATATGACACTATTTGAAATCAGGAGCGAAACGAGCCTTTTGAAACGAAGCACAGATATTCAAATGATGAAAGAGGAGACACTTGATCTTGCCGAAGAAAAAAATTTCAAATATAATATTAACCATTTAAAGAAAAATGGCGAGGAAATCGATGTTGAAATTTATACTACTCCAGTCGTAATCGATGATAATAAATGTATTTTAACCATTGTTACTGATGTTACGGAGCGTAAGAATTTCGAAAATAAAATAACCAAGGCAATTATAAAAACCCAGGAGGATGAACGCTACGAAATCGGCAGCGAACTACATGATAATGTTTGCCAAATTCTTGCTGCAGCAAAAATGAGTCTCGGAATGCTCAAACATTCACTGAACCAGGAAGTCTTGCCTTCCTATAACCAATCGTGCGAATCTATCCTTCTTGCTACGAACGAAATTCGAAATTTATCACACAGGCTGGCGCCTGCTTTTTTTGACAATACTAAATTAGATGAGGCATTTGGGAGTTTGTTAAAAACTTTCAATATTGAAGATCGATATAACATCTCCATGGATTTTGACCAGCAAGCAAAAAATATATTAACTGACCAGGAGTTGCAATTAAATTTTTACAGGATTTTACAGGAGCAATTACGCAATATCATCAAGCATTCTGGTTGCTCAGAAATTAATGTAAATGTTTTTGTACATAATAACGAACTTCATATGAGAATTGCTGATAATGGGGTTGGCTTTAAAGTAAATCATGTAAAACAAGGAATTGGCCTGGCAAATATGAAAAGACGTGCTGAGTTGTTTGGGGGAAAATTGCATGTCAGTACCCGGCCAGGGGAGGGTTGTGAAATAATGGTCATAATTCCGATAGCGAAAACAAATCAGTCTCAGATGATGTTTCCTAATGTGAAGAAATGATAACTTTAAGAAGACTGGAAAAAACCTGGAGCTTTTACAAGATACAATGCCGTAAAGAATTATTTTGATGCAGCCATGTGATCTACGACATAACTGTGATTACAGTAAACCAACATTTAATGTAAATTTCTATTTTCCACCCATAAAATTGGATCAATAAACGCATAAATCGGTTGACTAATAATGGGAAGAATTTTATCTCAATACCATATGTCGGTCTGCATCAAGACGAATCATGATGAATATCAAAATTGTAAAAGTCAGTAGTGAAGACCCACCATAACTTATCAATGGCAGTGTAATCCCAATAACAGGCGCTAATCCGATGGTCATGCAAATATTAATAGACACGTGAAAGAAAATAATTGCGGCTACACTATATGCATAAACTCTGGAGAAAGTACTTCGTTGCCTTTCGGCTAGAAAAACCATTCTTAACATAAACCCCATGTATAAGAGAATAACCAAGGTGCTTCCCCAAAATCCAAAATTTTCACCCACAGAAGTGAAAATAAAATCGGTATGTTGTTCCGGAACAAAATCACCCTGTGTTTGGGTTCCTTTCAAAAAACCTTTGCCCCATAAACCTCCGGAACCAATTGCTATTTTTGATTGTTTTACATTATAATTTTCTTTCGCTTTTGCTGCTTTTTTTCTTTTACTCAACTCGATCTTATCCTGTGCACTCAAATCGGCATCTTCAGCATCAGGAACATAATCTACTCCAAATGTGTTCATAATTCTTTCTACCTGGTACTGGTGTAGGACGTGTTCGAAAACGTAGGGCACAGCAAACCTTTGAATACCCACACACAACACCCATACACCGACAATAACAAATAATACAGACATATCGCGTTTAATAATTCTTCTGTAAATATAAATTACGACCCCTGCAACCAGGGTAAGAATAAGTGCGAGTAAATTTTTTTCGACCAGAATAGTAGCAACGACCAATATGGCGAACGAGAAGCCAATGATAAGATAAACGGGCGGAAGGCCTTCACGATACATTGGAATTAAAAATGCAAAATAAACTAAGGCCAAACCGGTTTCATTTTGCAAAAGAGAGAAAACTACCGGTGTTAGAGCTATAGCAGCGGCTATTAATTGAGATCTTGAATTTTGAAAATCTGTTTCAGGCCTGGATAAATACTTCGAAAGTGCCAAAGCCGTAAAAATCTTGCACGTTTCTACAGGTTGAAGATTGAAAAAACCCAATGGAATCCATGATCTTGAGCCATTGATGTCTTTTCCAAAAACAAACGTAGCTAACATCAATAAAATGCCAAAAGCGTAACTGAGATTAGCGGTTGCAGTAAATAATTTACTATCAGTGAGTAGAATAAATATGGCAACAATGCTGCAAATGCCTGTGAATAAAAATTGCCTTGAATAATTTGTTTTCAATGCTAACATATTGGTCCAGATATCTCCTTTCGTATGATATTCTACAGAAAAAATACAAAGCACACCGATTGCGACGAGTAGGATATATAACCAGACACTTATCCAGTCGATTCCTTTAGATATGATGGATTGATTACGCATTTAAGTTTGAAAAGTGATTTGAGTTCGGCTTATCTTTTTATTCCTGGTTTGTTTCTATCTGGCAGGAGTGCATTCATTGTATCCTTTTTTATTGACTGTTTCCTGGAGGGAACTGAGTCTGTCTTTGTTAAAGGATTTGTTTTTGGTCTATTCAGTTCATCCAATGCATCCTGATTGTCTTCATCTTCAATGCCCATGGTATCGTTTATCGAATTTATGTATCCTTTTTCCAAAAGATACCTGGCATTTTTAGCATGAGTAATTGAATCTCTTTCTCTTATTTGTGCTAGAATTCGTGGAGGCATTAGGTTTAGTTTTGAAATAGATTCTACTTTTGCTTTCCGGTCTGGTTCAGTAATCGAATCTTTCAAATATTTTTCGATCATCAGACTTGCGATTGGCGCAGAGGAGTTGGAACCAAATCCTGCATTTTCGCAGATAACAGCGATTGCGATCCGTGGATTTTGTCGGGGAGCGAATGCGGCAAAGAAGGCATGATCTTTTTGTTTGATGCCTTTGTAATAATTCTCCACAGTTCCTGTTTTTCCGCAAACGACAATTCCCGGTACTTTTGCTGCTACAGCGGTTCCTCTTTCCATAACTCCCTGCATCCCATCTGCTACGGCTCTGAAAACACTGTCAGGAATATTCAAAGGATGATGTCGCAATCTGAAGGAATCAAGTAATCCGTATTTGTCTCCTCCATCAATAGAATCAATCATGTGTGGGGTGATGTACCAACCTCCGTTTGCAAGATAGGCCATTTCATTTGCCACTTGCAGAGGTGTTACGTTTACTTCGCCCTGGCCAATACTAAGGGAACGGAACGTGCAAAAGTTCCAATGTCCTTCGCCATAGATTCTGTTATATGTTCTCGGTGTTGGAATAATTCCACTTCTTTCTGAAGGAATGTCTATCCCGAGTTTATTTCCCAGCCCAAAAGCATACATATAGTTGTCCCAAACCCGTAATGCGCTGTCAACCGATCCATATTCGGGATTATTGATACAACGTTGCATAACATTGGCAAAATAAGTATTGCATGAAACAGTGATTGCTTCCTTCAGATTGAAATTTCCTGGATCCAGGCAACGCATCCGGCCACTGCAACCATAAAAAGCACCTGTGCACAAAAATCTGGTTGATGCGGTGATAACTCCTTCCTGCAATCCGACAAGCCCTTGTAAAGTTTTAAAGGTGGAGCCCGGTGAATAAGAAGCACTAACCGTTCGATTAAACATAGGTAAACGTGGATCCAAAAATAATTGTGAAAAATGTTTTCTTCTTTCAGACCCAGTCAATAAATTAGGTTTATAAGTTGGGCTGCTGACCATTGCCAATACGCCCCCGGTTTTTGGGTCAAGAGCTACGATCGCACCAACTTTATTTTCCATCAAACGCTCACCCAGCATTTGAAGGTCAATGTCCAGCGACATGTGTAAATTCTCTCCGGGAACTGGGAATGTATCGTATCTGCCGTTTTCAAGTCTTTCTGTAAGACGGTTTTTGTTATCCCGTTTCCAATATTCTATTCCCCGTTGCCCCATCAGCACTCGTTCGTAACTTCTTTCCAAGCCTGTTTTTCCGGCATAGTCGCCCATCTGGTATCCTTCACCGTCGTGCCTTTTCAAAAAGTTCGAGTCTACTTCTGACAAATAACCGAGAATGTTTCCGGCGGCATCATAAGGATAATCGCGAACCGGCCGTTCCTGCAGATAGAATGCGGGAACAAATTTGTACATGCTTTCATTTAGTCGTGCGATTTTTTCTTCTGAAAGAGACGTTTCAAAAACCGATGGCCGGTAACTTCTGTTTTTTATGATAGATGTAATAATTCTTTTTTGGAATTCAGCAGTGTCGATTTGCAGAATCCGGCAAAGATCTGTTGTGTCCAGATTCATACCGTGGATCTTTGAAGGAGTAACCATCAAATCATAAATGACTGTATTTCTTAAGATCGCTCTGCCTTTACGGTCAAAAAGGATCCCACGATTTGGGTAAACTACCATCCGGAACCGGCCCTGTTCATTGGCCATAATGGAATATTTTTTATCGATTATTTGCAGACTAAAAAGCCGAATAATAATAATCAGACCCATTAGCAGGATCATTCCAATGATAATATTTTTTCTGGATTGGTTAAACACAGATGATGATTGATTTAAGGCGTGGGGAAGTTGAAGATTCTCATCGCAAAATTAGCATCTAAAAAGTATTCGTCCTAAATCTTTGTTTAGCAAAATGATCATTCAACGACATCTGGTTTTAAATCGTATTTGTTCTAAATTTTTGTTTCCTTACAAACAATAATTCAATCACCAGGATCAAAATCACGCTCAACAAAGTTGATGCTAAAGATTTTATGAAAAAATATAAATAACCGCCTGTTTGCAACGCCTGTAAAAAGAAGAGAAAACTATGGTGTATAAAAGTTAAGATTGTAATGTAAATCAGGTAAGGACTAAATCCCATACTCTGAATGGATGGTTCAAAATAATTACTTTCCGCACCTTCCTGCGAGATAAGAAGATTAATCAAAAATGGCCTTAGGTATGCAATCAACACACAAGGCGCTGTATGGAGTCCATAAGAATTGGTGAAAGAGTCAAGTGTAAATCCCAGCGCAAATGCGAGTAGCATCTGAAGTCGCCGTCCCATTTTGAATGGAAGCCACAAAATAAAAAGAAAATAAATGTAAGGCGCTACCACCTGGTGCAATGGAGGAATTTGGTTCAACACAAAAACCTGTACGAAGATGAATAAGCAAAACCGGATTATATTTTTTATGAGACTACT
>JBDTKF010000144.1:0-10601 GCA_039935455.1 Ginsengibacter sp. | reverse complement strand
TGGGTTGGCTATAGCGAAGACAGTAAGCTCCCCGCTGAATTTAATATTACGCGTTATCTGAACCCCGGGCAAAAAAATCTGATCGCCTTCCAGGTATATCGTTGGAGTGATGGAACTTATATTGAAGATCAGGATATGTGGCGGCTTGCCGGAGTTGATCGGGATGTATTTATGTATGCACGCAATCCGGTTCATACCAGGGATATACAAATCATCCCCGATCTAACAGATCATTATAAAAATGGAGTCTTACATATCAGCCTTGATTTTTTGAATAATAATGCTTCCACATTGAAAGGCTGTAAAGCTTCTTTTGATTTGTTGGATTCTTCCAACCAGTTGATAAGTACAAGTTCCGTTTTGTTGAATGATTCAATGAAATTCAAAAATGTGGTCATTAAATTGAATGATCCCAAAAAATGGTCCGCTGAAACCCCTTATCTATATTCTGTAATTACAACTTTAACGGATAAGCATGGAAAAGTAATAGAAGTGATTCCTCAAAAAACGGGTTTTAGAAAAGTGGAAATAAAAGATGGAGCGTTGTGCGTTAACGGTAAAGCGATATTTATCAAAGGAGTTAACCGCCATGAAATGGATCCGTTCACAGGCCAGGTAATCAGTAAAGAAAGAATGGAACAGGATGTCAGAATCATGAAAGAAAACAACATCAATGCGGTGCGCACTTCTCATTATCCCAATGATCCTTATTGGTATCAATTATGCGACAGGTATGGGTTGTACGTGGTAGACGAAGCCAACCTCGAATCTCATGGAATGGGATTCGGTGCTAATTCTTTATCTAAAAAAACCAACTGGTTTTTACAACATTTTCAGCGCGATTCCCGCACCGTAGAACGCGATAAAAATCACGCTTCGATCATTGTCTGGTCTATGGGGAATGAAGCTGGTATGGGGATCAATTTTGAAAAATGTTATGATTGGATCAAACATCGCGATCCATCGCGTCCGGTGGAATATGAACCTGCAAGCGCTACTCCTTATTCAGATATTTATTGTCCGATGTATCCTTCACCAAGTGAAATAGTTCATCATGTGAAATATGACAGCAGCAGCAATCAGAAGCCATTTATATTCGTGGAATATGCCCATGCCATGGGGAACACCAATGGTAATTTTAATGATTACTGGGATACCATCCGCAAATATTATCCCCGTATGCAGGGCGGCTATATCTGGGATTTTGTGGACCAGGGATTTCAAAAAATTACCGATCGTCGTGATACTATTTGGTCTTATGGAGGTGATTATGGAATTGATATGCCCAGCGACCAAAACTTCAATGACAACGGCCTTGTTGCGCCAGACCGTTCTCTTCATCCGCAAATGCTGGAAGTAAAAAAAGAATACCAGAACATATTTGCGTCGGCCGCAGATCTGGCTACGGGTCAAATAAAAGTTTATAATGAAAACTTCTTTGAAGACTTGCAGGATGTGTATCTGGACTGGGAATTAATCGGCGACGGAAAAATTATTGAAAAAGGAATCGTAAAATCGCTGAACATAGAACCTCAGCAAACTGGTTTGGTTACTTTACCTTATAAAATACCTGAAGGCAATTATAAAGAGGTCTTTCTGAATATCTACTTTAAAAACAAATTCATAGAAGGACTCGTTCCCGCTGATTGGCTGATTGCCAAAGATCAGTTGATGCTTTACAGTCACTTGAATATGGAACATATTGTTCCTGAATCATCAAACTTACAAATTCAATTTACAAATAGTTCTATCCAGATTGGCAATGAAAAAACTCAACTATTATTCGATCGAAATGATGGTTTATTGCATGGGTATCTTGTGGACGGGAATAATTTTATAAAAGACGGATTTGAATTGAAACCCAATTTCTGGCGACCGCCCAATGATAACGATTTTGGTGCGGGCCTTCAAAATAAACTGATCAATTGGAAACGAGCCAGCCATAATTATACCCTTCTTAATTTTGATATTGACTCGACAAACAAAAAAGACATTAAATTAAATATGCACTATTCTTTGCCGGATGTTTACGCTTTTCTGGACATTAGTTATGAGTTGAATGGAGATGGCGCTATCAAAGTAACAGAGTTCATGCATGTTGATAGTTCCAGGAAAGTACCGATGATGTTCAAATTCGGAATGCAAATGATGTTGCCCAAACAGTATAGCCAGATGGAATGGTACGGCCGTGGCCCTTCTGAAAATTATTGGGATCGTAAAGATGATGCTTTTGTTGGTTTGTACAGCATGAGTGTCCATGATCAGTTTCATCCTTATTTACGACCACAGGAAACGGCAAATAAAACCGACGTGAGATGGGTAAAACTTACTGATAAAAGCGGTAAAGGATTATGGATTTCGGGTGATACTGTTTTGAATATTTCTGCCCGTCATTTTCTTGACGAAGATTTAGATGATGGACTCGAAAAACACAACAGACATTCAGGAGAATTGAAGGAAAGGGATTTGACGCTGTTGAATATAGATCTCCAGCAAACAGGTGTTGGCGGCATCAATTCGTGGAGCACATGGCCTTTGGAACAATATCGCCTGAATTATCAGGATTATAGTTATTCTTTCATCATAAAGCCAATTAAATAATAACAAATAGTTTTTCCATCTTAAATTCTTCTGATGAGCAGATTACCTGCTCATCAGATGTTTTATGATATCAACGTAGACTCACAAAAGTTTATAATTCCTGTAGTACTTTCATTCCGCAAATATCTTCGAAGATAAATGCTTCCACAATGGAAGAATCATGAATCATCTCCCCGCACTCAGCAATCTACATGATACATTTCGTTTGTATCAAAAGCGGAACACCAGTTGTATCAAAATCGGACAGTTTTATTTTTTTTCAATCATTAAACGATTGAAAATTAAGGCTTAAAAAAGCGGCATTATATTTCTTGTAAAACTCAAGGATGATTTCATTTTTATTTTTTAATCAAAGAAAGTTCTTAGGGAAATGCAGTAAAGGCAAAACAAATGATGATCAGAAATGAAATGATGAAAAGTCATCAAACTTCAATTTTCAGTTCATCAAAAAGTAAATCGAATCAGAAAAAATAAATTTTTACAAAACTTTTTTATGTTTAAAAATTATTTCAAAACAGCATTCCGAAATTTGAAGCGAAATAAAAGTTATGCGCTTATTAATACATTGGGATTGGCAGTTGGGGTTGGAGCGTGTTTTCTCATTTTTTTGGTAGTTCAGTTTGAAAGCAGCTTCGATAATTTTCATCCGAAGAAAGATAATATTTATCGTGTGGGCAGTGTATTTAATAATGCTGACGGAATCAGTTATAATGGTGGCGTCGGTTTCCCTGTTGCTAATGCACTGCGTATTGATTTTCCGCAGATAAAGGGAATAGCTTCTATAGATAAAGAAGGTGGGCAGATAACCGTAGAAGGTCAAACCAGAAATTTAAAAAAGTTACAGGAAGAAAATTTTTATTACGCAGAGCCTCAATTCTTCAGCATGTTTAATTTTGGCTGGCTTGCTGGCGATCCCAAAACATCATTAAATAATCCGAACAATGCGGTCCTTACACAAGCCACAGCAGAAAAATTTTTTGGCGATTGGAAAGCTGCTCTCGGCAAAACAATAAAATACGAAAACAAAGATTTATACACGATAACAGGTATTTTGAAAAATCCACCTCACAATACGGATTTTCCATTGAGTATTGTGGTGCCATATTCTGCATTGGAACATACGAACCGAAAAAGCAGTCTCAATGATTGGGTAAGCACATTCAGCGGGGCCTATACTTTTGTGGTGTTGCCCGAAGAATTGTCCGCTGCAAAATTCAATACTGAACTCAAAGTGTTTGCAAAAAAACATAAACCTGCAGAAGAATCTGCTGATAGTTACATTGCACAACCATTATCTGAAATTCATTATGATGAGCAATTCGGGAATTACAACTATCATACATTTAGCCATAGCCTGATTTATGCATTGTCGCTGATAGGTATTTTCCTAATTATTATTGCTTGTATCAATTTTATAAATCTCGCAACAGCACAGGGAGTCAATCGTTCAAAAGAAGTAGGTGTTCGGAAAGTATTAGGAAGCAACCGGAGGCAACTGGCCTTACAGTTTTTAGGTGAAACTGCTGTGATCGTAATTTTTGCAATTATACTGGCCTTAATTCTATCCGCGTTGACATTGCCTTTTTTGAATAGATTGCTCGAAACTCAGATAAGTTTCAGCCTTATTAGCAATCCTTCGGTAATTGTATTTTTATTATCAGCAGCAATTCTGGTTACCTTGCTTGCCGGCATTTATCCGGCCATAATTTTATCTGGTTTCAATCCGATCACTGCTTTAAAAAGTAAGGTAACTACAAAAATGGTTGGTGGCATTTCTCTACGGCGAGGGCTGGTGGTGATGCAATTTGCTATTGCACAAATTCTTATTATAGGAATGATCATCGTGGTAGGCCAGATGAATTTTTTTAAAAATGCCTCACTTGGTTTTAACAAGGATAATATCATCAACGTTCCGATCATTAACGACAGCATTAATCTTACAAAGACAGATTACCTCCGCAATCAATTGCTGAACAATCCTGATATAAAAAATGTAAGTTTCAGCTACGGAAGCCCGTCAGATAATGGCGGTTGGCAGAGTGATTTTAAATTTGATCATTCCACAAAAAGCACCAACTTCAATGCGAATCTCAAATGGGCAGACCCTGAATATTTTAAAACCTATAATCTGCAATTTGTTGCAGGACATGCATACAGTAACAGCGATACCGTTCGCGAGTTTGTCGTAAATGAAACATTACTTAAAAAATTGGGTATCACCGATCCGCAGAAAGCCATAGGAAAACAAATCAATTTTTGGGATGAAACAGTGGCCAATATTGTTGGCGTTATAAAAGACTTCAATTCTTATTCTTTACGAGATCCAATTTCACCGGTTGTGTTAAGCACCAGGAAACAGGTTTATCGCACCATCAATATAAAAATAAAAGCAGGTTCTGAAAAAACAGCTTTGCCTTACATAGAAAAATTATGGACAAGCACTTATCCGGATTATGTTTATGATTATAAATTTCTTGATGCGAAAATTGAAAGCTTCTATAAACAGGAAGACCAGCTTTCACAATTGTATAAAATTTTTGCAGGCATTGCCATTTTTATTAGTTGCCTTGGCTTGTATGGGTTGGTTTCCTTTATGGCAGTACAGCGCACAAAAGAAATGGGTATCCGAAAAGTGCTCGGTGCATCAGTAAGTAGTATTGTGTATTTGCTTTCAAAAGAATTTACTGTGCTTATCATGATTGCATTTACCATTGCGGCACCGGTCTCTTATTTCATCATGAATAAGTGGCTACAGAATTACACTTACAGAATTCCATTAGGTGCTTCCGTTTTCATTTTGGCAATTGTAAGTTCTGTAATTATCGCATGGATTACGGTGGGATACCGTGCTATAAAAACAGCAAGAGCCAATCCTGTTGAGAGTTTAAGAAGTGAATGAAAATAAAAATATTGAAAATTTATTTGTTTACTGTGCAGAAATGAAGAATCAACCACGAATTGTATCATTAATGATAAAATTTATAAAATAATAAAAATCATAGTTCAGACGATGATAAAAAACTATTTCAAAACCGCGTGGCGCAACCTGATGAAGCATAAAACTTTTTCATTCATCAACATTGCAGGGTTATCAATCGGAATTGCCGTTTGCTTTATTATAATGATGTATGTGCAGAATGAACTGAGCTTTGATCGGTTTAATAAAAATGCAGATCAGATTGTTCGCGTTGTTTTCAAAGCTAATATCAATGGTGGTAAAATTTTTGAAGCCAATGTAATGCCACCAGTTTCACAAGCAATGAAAAATGATTTTCCTGAAGTGCAGGATGCAACCAGGTTACAGCAGGCAGGCACGCCAAAGATCATTTACAAAGACAAGAATTTTAAAGAGGATGAGATGGCTTTTGTTGACCCTAACTTTTTCAACATTTTCACATTACCACTTATTGCAGGGAATGCTATGACTGCCTTGCAACAACCAAACACAATTATAATTACCAAAACTATTGCAAAAAAATATTTTGGTAATGAAGACCCCATCGGTAAAACTCTAATCTTTCCTGACAACAAGAATGCCTCTTTTAAAGTGACCGGTATAATTGATAAAGTGCCCACCAATTCACATTTTCATTTTGACATGTTTGCTTCCATGTTGAGTTTGGATGATGCTAAATCAGATTCATGGATGGGCTCTAATTTCTTCACTTACCTGTTGTTGAAAAAAGGAGCTGACTATAGAAAATTAGAAACAAAACTACCGGGCATGGTAGAAAAATATATGGGGCCGCAGATACAACAAAATATGGGTATCAGCTTAAAGCAATTCATCACAAAAGGGAATCATTTGGGATTTGCTTTGCAGCCATTAACTGCTATTCATTTGTATTCTCATTCCAACTACGAATTAAGCCCGCCGGGTAATGCGATGTACGTTTATATCTTCGGAGCTATCGCCATTTTTATGTTGCTGATTGCGTGTATAAACTTTATTAATCTTTCCACAGCAAGCGCTTCTCAAAGAGCCAAAGAAGTGGGCGTTCGTAAAGTAATTGGCTCTGGAAAAATCCAACTCATCAAACAATTTTTGATCGAGTCGGCATTGTTGGTGTTTATCGCACTGCTTATTTCATATTTTTTGGTACAGTTTGCTTTGCCTTTATTCAATACTATTTCGGGTAAAGATTTACATTTTGATTTTAACCTAAAAATCATTTCTGCATTTATCGGGCTTGGTTTACTCGTAAGTTTCATTGCCGGATTGTATCCGGCTTTTTATCTTTCTTCATTCAAACCGATTGAAGCTTTAAAAGGCAAATTTACTCCCCGCAATAAAAGTTTTGGCTTGCGAAGCAGCCTGGTTGTTTTCCAGTTTTTTATTTCAGTTGGGTTGATAATAGGAACGATTGTCGTTTGGCAGCAGATGAGATTTATTCAGAATAAAAACCTGGGATACGATAAAGAACAATTGCTCACCCTACCCAACTCTTATGCATTGGGAAAAAATGAAGAAGTGTATAAACAGGAAATGCTAAGTGATCCGCGTATTGTAAATGCAACTGTTTCTTCCTACAAGCCCGCAGGGCCAAGCGCCAGTAATAATGCGTTGGTATATCCTGAAGGCCATGATAATGAAATGATGAGAACGATCGAATATAATGTGGATGAAAATTATATTCCGACGTTTGAGATGAAGATGGCCTCCGGTAGAAATTTTTCTAAAAACTTTGCTACAGATTCAACTGCGATGATCATTAATGAAACCGCCGCAAAAGCTTTCGGATGGAATGATGAGTCTGCAATCGGAAAAAAAATTGTTCGAGGAAATAGTAACCGCGGAAAGGATGTGCCTTTCCACGTAATTGGTGTTGTAAAAGACTTTAATTTTCAATCTTTGCATCAAGCGATTACGCCTTTATTGATGACACTCAATCCTGATGTTGGCCTGATCTTTAAAGTAAAAACAGCAGACATTAAAGGCTTACTCGCTACCATGAAAACAAAATGGGATCGGTTCAATACAGGTGAATCATTCACCTTTACTTTTATGGACGATCTGTATAATAAAACTTATGCGGCCGAACAAAATACCGGAACCATACTTAATATTTTTGCGTTGCTTACTATACTGGTTGCTTGCCTTGGATTATTTGGTTTGGCCACTTATACAGCAGAACAACGTACGAAAGAAATCGGAATTAGAAAAGTGCTTGGAGCAAGTATTATTTCGGTAACTAAAATGCTTTCGACAGATTTTATCAAATTGGTATTTATCGCCTGCCTCATTGCATTTCCATTATCATATTGGGCAATGAATAAATGGTTACAAAGTTTCGCATATCGCATTCATATAAGTTATTGGATATTTTTAGTTGCCGGAGTTGTAGCGATTTTGATTGCTTTGATCACAGTGAGTTTTCAGGCGATAAAAGCGGCAATAGCAAATCCTGTTTCATCGCTTCGCTCAGAATAAAATTGGATCAATTGGTGATAATTAAAGTATGAAGTTTTTTATAAAGAGTGTATCAAAAAGAAACAGGAACTGTATCAAAACCGAACAAATTTTAATTTAATAATTTCTTTAGAACCTGATTTACAACAATAATAAATTTGGAGTAGTTTTTATATAATAATTGGTAATTCTTTGAATCGATTAAATCATAGTACAGACAATGTTTAAAAATTATTTTAAAATAGCGTGGAGGAAAATCCAAAAAAATAACCTGTATAGTTTTATAAACATACTTGGTCTATCGACGGGATTGGCGGCCTGTATATTAATTGGGCTTTATATTTTTAATGAATTGAGCTACGATAAATTCAATGCCAATTCAAACAGGATTGCGCGGGTGACAATGGAATACGGTGGAGGCGGTAGCAGCGTACAAACTGCTGTCACCGGGAATAAAGCTGGACCGCAGTTGAAGCGAACGTTTCCGCAGGTGGAGTCTTATGTGCGCACAATGAAGTCTTCGAGAGTGATTGCGAATGGTGCCAATGCTTTTGATGAAAAAAATATTCTGTATGCTGACGCGGATTTTTTCAAAGTATTTTCTTTCAAATTATTGCAGGGAAACGCGTCTTCCGCATTGTCTGATCCTTACACAATGGTTCTTACTAAAAGCGTTGCAAATAAATATTTTGGAAATGAAAACCCAATCGGAAAAGCGCTTCGTGTGGATGATGTTCGCGATTACGAGGTTACCGGTATTGTTGCTGATCCACCGATAAACTCTCAAATTAAATATGAGATTCTTCTGTCGTTCAACAGTCTCGGTGCTGCAAAAAATGAGGTTTGGTTCAATGCTAATTATGTAACGTATTTGCTGCTACATGAATCGTCACAACTTCCACGCTTGCAGCAGCAAATCACCGCATACATGAAAGATGTGTCTAAGAATGAATTGGGGATGAGCAATGGAGACTTTCTTGCATTAAACCTTGAACCCTTTGAAAAGGTTCATTTGTATTCTACGATGGATAGTGGGTTAGAGCCGAACGGCAGTATCATGTACGTATATGTGTTAGGTATCATTGCACTGCTGATTTTATTGATTGCATGTGTCAATTATACAAATTTATCAACGGCTCAATCCATGCAAAGAAGTACGGAAATTGGTATCAGAAAGGTACTGGGAGCCGGACGCAGTAGCCTTTTTTGGCAATACATTGGAGAGTCTGCAATTATTACGGCTGTTTCTATACTCCTTGCATTTGTGATCTCAGTTATCTTACTTCCTCTTTTTAGTTCCGTTACGGGAAGTAATTTCTCGATATCCAATTTATTACAGCCATCATCAATTATTATGGTGATTGCTTTTGGAATTGTTGCCAGCTTTTTGGCAGGAGCATATCCTGCATTTGTTATGAGCAGGGTCGGATTGGTAAAAATTCTGAAATCCGGATTTCATGGGGCGTCTTCAGGTGGTGCTTTGCGTAAGTCATTGATTGTATTCCAATTTACGATTTCTGTTTTTCTCATCATAGTTACCATCGTTGTTTTAAGGCAATTGACTTTTATCCAAAAAAAGGATTTGGGATTTGATAAAGACCAGGTTTTGGTATTACCTGTAAATTATAAAATGAAGGCAGGTTATGACGTGTTAAAGAAAGCGATCTCTTTAAACCCTGGTGTGTCAAGTGTTACAGGTGCTTATGAAGATCCGGTTTTTGTGAATTGGGGCGATGGCATAACCGCCAATAATGGAAAAGACCAAAAAAGTTTATCCGTGACCGCAATGCCTGTTGATCTTGATTTTATAAAAACTATGAATATGAAAATTGTTGCCGGCACCACTTTCACACCGGCTGATTTTCTTTTACAGGATACTTCAAATGATAATAAAAATTACCGGAACACATTTATTTTAAATGAAAAAGCCGCACGTGATTTAGGCTGGACCCCGGAAGAGGCAGTTGGTAAAACTATTAATAAAGGGCAAGAGGGGATCGTGAAAGCGGTGGTGAAAGATTTTCATTTTTCTTCCATGCATACACCGATTGGGCCACTGGTTATCTTTTTAGACACGTCAAATGTTCGGGAAATGTTGGTGAAAATAAAAACCGGAAATGTGGCCAGCACGATCAATGGAATAAAAGCAACCTGGAATGAACGCGTTCCATTCCGCCCGTTTGAATATCATTTTCTAGATGAATCATTTGAAAAGATATATACAACAGAACAGCGTGCAGGCAAGGTGTTCACGATTTTTTCTTTAGTAGCAATCATTCTTGCATGTCTGGGCTTATTTGCATTGGCAGCTTTTACAACGCTTCAGCGAACTAAAGAAATTGGCATACGCAAAGTGTTGGGCGCAGGCGTAGGGAACATTGCCTTTATGGTATCAAGAGAATTTATTATGCTGATTATTGTTGCCATATTAATTGCGAGTCCCATCGCATGGTATCTCGGAAATCAATGGCTGCAAGGGTTTGCATACCGTACTACTTTGGGTTGGTGGATATTTGTCGTGTCTGGTTCAGCGGCTTTATTGATTGCAGTAATCACGGTGAGTTATCATTCAGTGAAAGCAGCATTGGCG
>JBDTKF010000143.1:0-21997 GCA_039935455.1 Ginsengibacter sp. | reverse complement strand
ATGATCACAATGATCTGGTCATAATCTTTAACAGGATCAATTTTTTGTGTTACAGAAATCAGAGTGATACCCGGGTAGTTTTCTTTTACATTGCGTAAAATCTTTTCTTCGGTCATTGGATCCACTCTCGCTGTAAAATCATCCAACAATAAAATTCTCGGGTTGATCGCTAAAGCTCTTGCCAACATAATACGCTGTTTTTGTCCCCCGGAAAGACTGGATCCGCGTTCAGAAACAATCGTATTCAATCCATTAGAAAGTGTATGAACAAAATCATTCAATTCGGCAGTTTCAATCGCATTCTGTAGGTCATTTTCTGTTACATCCGAATTGAACGCGATGTTTTCGCGAAGGCTCAAATTGAAAATAATACTATCCTGAAAAACCAACCCGATTTGTTTCAAAAGTGCGTCCCTGTTGTAATCTGTGAGACTTACATCATCATAATATACATTGCCCTCCTTGGGCTCGATCAGGGTCGTCAATAAATACAGTAACTGCGTTTTCCCGGCGGCAGTTGGTCCTATAATGGCTGTTCTTGTCCCTGCTTCAACTTCGAATGAAATATTTTTTAACGCAGGATTTTCATTATAATAAACACTTACATTTTCGAATCGGATATTTCCTTTCAATTCTTTGGTAACAGTTCCTTTGTCAACAAAGTCGGGTGTTTCCAACGTGTAGTGAATCCGTTGATAAGAGGCGGATGCACGGGCGATCACATTACTCATAAAGCCGATCATTATAATTGGAAAAATTAAAATGGCAATATAACTGTTGAACGCAGCAAACTCGCCCAAAGTCATCGTGCTATTGATCACAAAGTGTCCGCCAACTCCAAGAACAGCAAGCCGGGCAAGATTTGAAGTTAATACAATGATTGGGATCAGGGTTGCAAATAAACGCAAGATGGATAATCCCAGGTTTTTTGCTTCTCCACTGGCATCGATGAATTTATTATATTCAGAAAATTGGGCATTCAAAACCCTAATCAAAGCCGCTCCAAGTATACTTTCATTAATTACTTTATTAAGCCAGTCAATAACTTCCTGCGTTTTTTTGAATAAAGTTCGTACCTTCTTAAAGATTAGGAAAAACGCTGTAGCTATAATTGGAATGATCAGCAATACGATCAAACCCAGTCTCCAATTGATATTTATCAATAAGATACTCGCACCGATGATCAACACGATTGAAGAAACGATGGAAACAATTGCTTGTGCCACGAACATTTTAATTGCATCGACATCTGAAGTAAGATTCGTAAGAAGCCTGCCAGGCGTGGTTTCCTGAATATATATGTAATCCTGCTGCGAAATTTTTGAAGCAAGTTTATTTCGCATATCGCGCGCCACTCTCTCAGAAGCAAAAGTTTGAAGAATCGTTTGTATATAAGTAAAAATGAAAATTAATATAGCAGCTACGAGAAACCAGGTGATTATTTTTGACGTGTTGAATGTTCCTTTTGAAAAATCGTCGATACCAAACTGGATAATTTTTGGAATAACAAGATTTAGTGAGTTGCTTAGTAAAGCGAAGAACAGCAAGCCGCTGATCATGCCTGAATAAGGTTTAAGTATCTTGAATATATTCGCTTTTTTCTTTTTTTCTTTTTTCCCGTTAGGATTCATTCCTTATTTTTTTTCAACAATATTTTTTTAAAATTTTGTAAGCAAAAGTAATTTAGAATATTGTTTTAATAGGATTGCTTTTCGTGAATTAAAATTTTAATTCAGTAGAAGAATTTTATGTAATCTTAAGTTTGAAGTTATTCTGGTATTAAAGATTGTTTTTGTCAGGATTATAAATAAGAATCCGAAGAAGTCTTCAATGACCCGTTGCAACAAAATTGGGCATTATAGCAGCTTTGAGCAATTCTTTTAATGTTATTTCAAATTGCAAATTCTGATTTAACTTACAATCACTTTTAATAATTCCGATGAATAAAGAAATAAATCCCAACATTGATTTTTATTTTTCTAAATCCAAAAAATGGCAGGATGAACTCAAACAGTTGAGATTGATTATTCTTGACTGTGGATTAACGGAAGAATTAAAATGGGGTGCTCCTTGTTACACATTTCAAAACAGCAATGTTGTTTTGATACATACGTTTAAAAATTATTGTGCGCTTTTATTTTTCAAGGGGGTTTTATTGAAGGATACAATGGGCATTCTGATTCAACAAACTAAAAATGTACAAGCAGCCCGGCAGATTCGATTTGTGAATGTCCAAGAAATTGTTGAAATAAAAGAGATCCTAAAAGCCTACATTCATGAAGCTATTGAAATAGAAAAAGCCGGTTTAAAAGTCAAACTCAAAGACAATTTAGAATATGATCTTCCTGATGAGTTCAAAAACAAAATAAACGAAATTCCTGCGCTACAGACAGCTTTTTCTTCATTGACACCCGGTCGTCGAAGAGCTTACATTTTTTATTTCTCTGCTGCCAAACAATCTAAAACACGCATGTCGCGGATCGAAAAACATATGCAACAAATTCTCAACGGAAAGGGATTGAATGAAGTTTAATTAGTGATGATCACAAAACTATTTCATACAAAATAATACCAGATATATAATCGGGTACTTTCTTCGCTCATTAGAATTAGAATCAATGTTATTTATTGATTTACTACAACCTGATTCTTATTATCATAAAAAATTACCAGACTTACATTTAAAGGAAAGATTTAGCTTTTTATACTGAACTTAACTCTTTTAATTTGGGAAATTTGTACTGACAATTAAAAGGATATGTGTTATATCAACAGCGTAAATATATCAGCCAGATCCATTCAATATAAAAAACAACAAAAGACATTTGATCAATTACCTGAGTCATTGTTGATTC
The DNA here is from genome assembly GCA_039935455.1 of Ginsengibacter sp. GTDB lineage: Bacteria > Bacteroidota > Bacteroidia > Chitinophagales > Chitinophagaceae > Ginsengibacter. The sequence goes on along the minus strand of JBDTKF010000143.1, from coordinate 19,142 downwards.
AGTTTGCCAGTCGCGGATTCGATTATGAGCCCTGGCCGGTAATTAAACCAACCGCAGATGGAAAAGATTGGGAACTCGTGGCTATGGAATGGGGTTTTATACCTTCTTATTTAAGAAACAGAGATGCGGTACAAAAATTCAGGAATGGTTATAAAGATGATACCGGAAAGTTTCATTTTGGATATACTACCCTTAATGTGATCGGTGAAGAAATGCTGGATAAATCTATGTTTCGTGAGGCTGGATTACAAAACAGGTGCTTGGTTTTATCATCCGGATTTTATGAGCACCGACACGTGTTCGAATTGGGAAAGCGTGGCCATCTTTTAAAAACACCAGTGAAATATCCTTATCACATTACTTTGCCTGGCCATGATTATTTTTTTATGTCAGGTATCTATAATACCTGGACTGATCAGGACACGGGTGAGGTGGTAGATTCTTTTTCAATTGTTACATCCCGCGCCAACAGCCTGATGCAACAGGTACACAATAGTAAAAAAAGAATGCCTGTTATACTTTCTGATACCGAGGCTGAAGAGTGGACAGATCCTGGATTATCCACAGGAAGAATACAACAGATTTCGATTAGTGAGTATCCATCAGAAAAAATGAAAGCCTACACAGTAGCAAAAGATTTTTTGAATGCTATAAATCCATCCAAGGCGGTTACCTATGAAAATTTAAGTGATTTAACATAGCTTTTCTTTTGTTATTTTTTTTGTAGCCATTCAGAATTTTGGTTTATTTACTTCTCATTATTTATCAACCAATTATTCCAATAAACGATATGAAATAATTTGATTGGTTTGCTTTTTGATATGATAATTGGTTGAAAGCATACTTAAAATAAATTTTAATCTATGAATATTATTTTAAAGAAATTGAATGCCTCCCGATCTGAATGTTCTGTTACTATCTTTTTGAAAACCCATCGTGTTATCCCCGACAATGAAATGGATTCAATTGTATTAAAAAATTTGATTAAAGATGTCGAATCGCGCTTATCATCAGTATATGAAAGTTCATTTGTAAATATGATGATGAACAGAATTAATGCGCTTGCGGAAAATGTTGATCACAGACTAAATAAGGAAAGTTTGGTTCTTTTTATAAACGAAAATATTTCCGAATACGTTCGGCTTCCAATTCCTGTTGAGAATAGAGTGGTTATAGACAGAGCGTTTGCTACGAGAGATTTAATCAGAGCTTTGCATCGTGAAACTTCCTGGTACCTACTGGTACTAAGTCGCGATAAAGCAAGGCTTATTGAAGCTTTCAATGATAAAGTTTCGGCCGAATCTGACAGCGGTTTCCCGGTAATTAATATAAATTTGAATCCTGTGCAAAGATCAGAAGCGGCAATCGCCAGCCGGCAGACAAATCTAATCCGGGAATTTTTTAACCGGGTCGATAAACAACTTAATAATATTTTAAAAGAGAATCCATTACCGGTAATTATTTGTACGGAAGAATCTAATTATTCGGAATATTTAAAAGTAACTGATAATGAAAAAATGATTGTCGGGAACTTATATGGTAACAGGATGAATGAAAAAGCGCATCACATTGTGGAGGCTGCGTGGCCGGTAATAAAAAAAATGAATAAAGAAAAAAATGAAGAACGACTCGCCGAACTAAAAGTGGCTGTTAATTCCCGAAATTTTTTGATTGATTTTAATGAAATATGGACAGCAGTAAACGAAGGTCGTGGTAAAACACTATTCGTTAAGCAAGGATATTTCCAACCTGCAAAATTTGAAAATGGTCATATTGAATTAATTTCAAAAGAACACTCAGCCACAGCAGATGTTGATGATATCATAGATGAAATAATAGAAAAGAATCTTCAGTCTAATGGAGATGCAGTTTTTATAAATGGAGATGAATTGGAAAAATTCAACGGTTTGGTACTCGTGACAAGATATTAAAAAAAGTTGAATTGAGTTGGATACAAATAGAATGATTGCATGAAGATAATTGCACATTATGGGGAAAATAGATCGATGCAATTAGTTGATTCACTGCAAAAAGTATAAGACAACTAAAACATTATTTAAAATAGACTTGCATTAAGTCATACTCTAAATAATCTTTGCAAACATTTGCGAATTTTAATACAATCTTGTTTTCGTAAGTTAATATGTCGTGTCATTATTATTAAGTTTCAAAAAATGGAGTGTTCATTTCTACTTCGAAATTATTAATTATTTATTACCATTTTATCATCACAAATTTTATTTGTTTGTATCCACCCGCTTCATAAAAAATCCCAATCTTTTTCTTTGATATTTTTACAATATCAGAATAGCCTGTATTTATAGGTTCGATTAAAAAGTTTTTCTGCCATGTTTTTCCTTCGTCGAAACTAATTCGTAATGTGAGACTGTCGCGGCTTATCTCACTATCATTATTACAAAATGCTAAAACAGATTTTCCTTTTTTCGTTCCAATATTCAATAAGCTTCCTTCGCAAATTGGATCTGGTAAATTACGATCAACAAAAGTGGTGTCCCAGGTTTCACCACCATCTTTACTTAATGAAACAATTCGATACTTCCCTGTCTGATTGCGGCTGTTCATCATTAAACCATTATTAATTAATTGTGCAGCCGTACTTTCATTGGATCCTTCAAACGGAACCGTTTCACTCAAATAAAAAGTAACTCCATGGTCATCCGAATAAAATCCATGTGCCTTGTAATCTCTTAATTCTGGTTTCGGATCTCCGGAAGAATGATTTGCAGCCACGTAAATCCTCCCTTTATATTTTCCATCATGGAACTGCAATGCATGACCGGGCGTATTAGCATAAGTTCTCCAATCTTCTTTTGAGTTCCATAAAGGATTTGTTTGCGGCTTATTTATCCTGTTTACATCTACGGTAATATCTGTCGAATCGCTCCATGTTTTTCCATTGTCAATACTGGTTTTATATAAAATATTGCGATGACCTTTTCCTTTTCTCATTTCCATTTCATGACCATTCCCCGTGTTGTAAAATAAAAATATTCTCCCTTTGGGAAATCGTGGATCAGTCAAATCCAAAACAGGCGCCGGATTGCCGGCTTGCAAACTGTCATTACTGGCAACAATTTGCAAAGCGCTCCAGGTTTTTCCTCCATTAGAACTTCTTTTTAAAACAATTTTTATATTACCGAAATCATCACCACCGTGAACTCTCCCTTCACAAAATGCAAGCAAATCTCCGTTGGGCGCTTTTACAATAGCAGGAATCCGGAAAGATTTATAACCCTCCGTACCTGAAACAAAAACGGATTTTGACTGAGCAGATAAATTTCCGGTAATAAAAAGTACGATAAATAAAATGGTTATGTTTCTTTTCATAAAACGGGTTCAATAAATAATTTTTCGATTGAATCTTGATCCATAATTTTTTCAAATTCCAAAAATAAAAATCTCGAATATTTGTTTGTTTACTGTTTTTTGATCTAGTAATTTATGTTAATCCGTGTTATTTTTTACCATCCCTTCCAGCAATCTCCAGCAGTACCATTCCTGCCTGGGCAGATGAAACGGGCCTTTGAACAAATTCCCTTTTGTTGGCTGCGCTACGGTTCCATCGCGGTGTAAATATCCAAACCACTCGCCATATTTTTTATCGTGGAAATGTGCGTATGCATAACTGTGAACCTGTTGGTGCCAGCGTTTATATTTTTCATTCCCTGTCATTGTGTAAGCCAGAAGCGTTGCAATAATAGCTTCATTTTGTGGCCACCAAAATTTCATATCCTGCCAATATTCCTGGACGGGATTATCATAAACATCACGGAAATATAAAATTCCACCATGCTCCTTATCCCAACCCCGCTCCCACATATAATCCAACATTTTACAACCCAGTTGGATTAAATGTTTATCATTATTCCGGTATTTTGCTTCATGCAAAATAAACCATGCACCTTCAATTGCGTGGCCCGGATTTAAAGTTCTTCCGTCAATGTGATCAATAATACTTCCATCCGGCGACACTTGCTCCATTACGCATTTGATATCATCTTTTACAAAAAACGTTTCAATCTCTTTAATCCATTTTTCGATCCATTCGTCACACCGGGGATCGCCTATTGTTTCGCGTAATTGCTGTGCAGTATTCATCATAATCATAGGGACCCCAATTCCTTTTGATGGACGTGTATTTTCAAATTTGGGCTGAAGTTTTATTTCACCGGTTGAATAAGCAATACATTTCCCAAATATTTCTCTTGCTTTATTTCCCAATGATTGATCGTTGGCCGATTTTGCGTAGGCTGCGAGAGCTATGGTAGCAAAGGTTTCTGAGAAAAAATATCTTCTTTTCCGGATTGGTTTCCCATCCCTGGCAACATGAAAAAACATTTGTCCATCTTCATCAAAACAATGATTTAATAAAAAGCCAACTCCTTTTTTTGCTCCATCCAGCCATTCTTTTCTTTTTTCGACTGTGTTATACAATGTAGCTAAAAGCCACGTGGCACGACCTTGTATCCATACGGATTTATCATCGTCCAGCAGACTTCCGTCCCTGTCACGCATCAATAAAAAGCCGCCAAATTCTTCATCTATACTTTTAGGAAACCAAAATGGAACGGTGTCGTTCAACAATTGATTTTTATAAAATTCTTCTAATTTTTTCAGCTCTTTTTCTGAATAACTCATAATAACTATTTTTTTATTTTCCTTTTCTCAAAACGCCTGTAGATGGTATGTGTGGCATCGATAAATTCTTGCTTGTCAATGTATATTGATCTTCAATTTCAGTTGCAGAAGTTTAAAATGAATGAATTCCCCGGCAGTATTTTCGGATAAATCCCAAACAAACTTTCTCACGTTCTTTCATGGATGACGGAAACCGGTGAAAAATATTTTAAGAATCAGGAACACAAATACCTTCCACAAATTGGGGCTGGTACCAATTAATTAGTTGTTGAGAGAATCCAAATTTTGCAACCGCCATTACAAATAAAAGAAACCAAAAATTTTTCATTTTATTTTTTTTCAACTTAAACAAATATTTCATGAAGACACGCATTTATTTCTAACAATTTGGTTACACTAAAATTATTATGAAAAGAATGATTGGGTATTTTATGATTTAGAAAATGATCATTCCGAGCTTCATAATGTATATAATGATCCTGCATCTGAAAAATAAAAAGTTCTTTGAAAGGAGTATTACAAACACAAATGAAATAATTCAAAGACAATATTTAAATTTACAATCAATAAACGATATTGATTGCGATTAGCTATTTTTTTTCAGATGATAGTTTTTCATTCGTAATATTTTGAACCCAAATATTTTTACTTTAGACTTAAAAGAAATGTGAAATGGATGATCCAAATCTTCAACCTGAAAATTTGACTGTTGCTGTAGTTGGGCTTGGCCTTATGGGATGCAGTATCACAGCTTGTTTGCTAATGGCAGGACATTCGGTAATTGCCTTAGCTCCTATTCCTGGTGATATGATCACAGCAAGCCCGCGTATTCACGAACACCTGGAAAGATCATTCGAAGAAAAAATAACTTTGAAAACACCAAAGGATCTTTTTCGTAATCTCACGATTTCCGAAGATTATGGATTGTTGAAAAAATGCAAACTGGTAATTGAATGTACACTCGAAAACCTGGACATCAAGAAAGCCGTGTATGCTAAGATAGAAACGGAGGTATCTGATGATATTTTAATCACCAGTAACACTTCAGCAATTCCAATTAGTATACTTCAACAGAATACCCATATACCCTCACGTTTTTTAGGATTGCATTGGGCGGAACCTTCGCATACTACCCGATTCCTGGAAATTATTTGCGGTGATCAGACTGACATAAAACATGGCGAATGGCTTTACAAAATTTCTCATTTATGGGGAAAGGAACCCACGTTAGTACGAAAGGATATCCGGGGTTTCATAACCAATCGACTGATGTATGCACTGTATAGAGAGGCATTTTATTTGGTTGAAAATGGTTATGCCACCATAGAAGATGTAGATCGTGCCTGTAGAAATAATGCAGGTTATTGGATGACATTAGTGGGAGTTTTTCGCTGGATGGATCTCACCGGAGTTCCTGCTTACCATAATGTGATGAAAGATTTACTGCCTGAGTTGAGTACTCAAACTGAAGTACCTAAATTGATTGACGACATCGTAAAAGCAGGTGGAAAAGGTATTTCAAATGCTCAAGGTTTTTATGACTATACTCCCGAGGAAGCGAAATTGTGGAAGGAGACTTTCGAGAAATTTAGTTACGAAATCCGCAACCTGGCTCTAAAATATCCTGCAGATGTAGTTAAGAAAAAATTGGCGGCACAAAAAAAGATTGAAAATGGAAGGAGACTGTGAACTTTATTACAGTTTTATTTTAAACAAATCATATAATTTTTTGAAGAGAAATGAGACCCTATAAAAATCAGGTTGCAATTATTACAGGAGCAGCGTCAGGGCTTGGAGCCGCAATTGCTGAGCGTTTATCGATGGAGGGCGTGAAACTTGCACTCATTGATCAAAATGGTGAAAAGCTTCAACAATTAGCTACACATTTCTCAACCGAAACAAAAACTTATCAATTAGACATTACCAATGAAAGCCTTGTACAGCAAACGATTGATAAGATTCAGCAATACTTTGGCGCCATAGATATTTTAGTGAATAGTGCTGGAATTACCGGACAGACCAACATCCAAAGTCATCATACTTATACAGAAGATATCCGAAAGGTATTTGAAATAAATTATTATGGATCTTATTTTACTTCAAAATATGTACTGCCTTACATGCTTCATCAGAATTATGGAAGAATATTACACATCGCCTCTATTGCCGGAAAAGAAGGGAATGCTGGTATGATTGCGTATAGCTCTTCAAAGGCTGCAGTTATTGGTATGACTAAAGTACAAGGGAAAGAATACGCCGAAACCGGTATAACTGTCAACGCTCTTGCTCCTGCTGTTATCCGAACTCCGCTTGTGGATATAATGCCACCCGAACAAATTAAATATATGACAGATAAAATTCCGGCAAAGCGATGTGGTAGCCTGGAAGAGGTTGCGAATATCGCGGCTTACATCGTATCACCCATGAATAGTTTTACAACTGCTTTTGCTTTCGATTTATCGGGAGGAAGAGCTACGTATTAATAAGACGGCAGATTCGAACTATATAATATGAGAAATGATATCAAAGAGGAACACGATTTGTCCTAAAGAGCAAGACTACCTGATTTTTTTCAGGCCACAATACCCTATCAGTGAACCAATAAATAATGTAGATTTCTATTCTTGATTCTTTATTCATTCAAAATGAAAATTATTAATCAGACATTTTACCGGATAGATAAGATAATATTCATAGTATTTTTTTCATTCCTTGTTATAACTTTTAAATCAAGTCGTTTCTAATTGCAGAGAAATTAGTAATTTGATTTTTTTTTCATCGTATAACCAATCGACAACTAATAAAGACAATCAATGAAAAGACTTTCACTCTTTCTTCCGCTGCTTGCTTTTGCCTCAACCCTGTTTCTTTCCAGTTGTAACGAAAGATCAGGTAAGCCTAAATTATTGGTTTTTACCAAAACCACCGGGTTCCATCATGAATCCATTGCTGATGGGGTTAAGGCATTATTTAAATTAGGTCAGGAAAATAAATTTGATGTGGATACTACTTCCAACTCAGCTATGTTCAATGAAGACACGCTGAAACAGTACGCTGCAGTTGTTTTTCTGAACACTACTGATAATACTGATGTACTGCTAAACAATTTCGAAGAGAATGCATTTCAACGATATATTGAAGCAGGTGGAGGATTTGTAGGTGTTCATGCAGCTACCGACGCGGGATATCATTGGGGTTGGTACACCAGATTGGTCGGTGCTAATTTCAACGGCCATCCCGAACAACAAACTGCTACTTTGCATATTGTAGATAAGGACAATATTTCTACCAAAGGCTTACCCGATCCATGGATTCGTAAAGATGAATGGTATAATTTTAAGAACCTGAATAAGGATGTACATGTCTTAATTTCCATAGATGAAAAAAGTTATAAGGGCGGCACAAACGGAGATAATCATCCAATGGCATGGTATCATGATTTTGATGGCGGAAGAGCGTGGTACACTGAATTGGGTCACACAGCTGAATCTTATACCGAACCCAATTTTTTGAAGCATCTATTGGGTGGAATTCAATATGCGATGGGCGATAACAAAATGCTCGATTACGCTAAAGTAAAAACGCCGGCAACACCGGCAGAAGATCGTTTTACCAAAGTTTCATTGGTGCAGGGAACTTTTTTTGAGCCTACCGAAATGACAATTCTACCAAACCTTGATGTGATGGTGGCCCAACGTCGCGGTGAGATTATGTTGTATAAAAATGATACCAAAAAGGTGAAGCAGGTTGGTTATTTAGATGTTTACTGGCGCACACAACATACTCCGGGAGTAAATGCAGAAGAAGGACTTTTGGGAATAAAAAAAGATCCTGATTTTGCGAAAAATCATTTTATATACGTTTTTTACAGTCCCGCAGATACTTCTGTGAACCGGCTTTCACGGTTTAAATTTGAGAATGATTCTATTGATCCAAAATCAGAAAAAATCATTTTACAATTTTATTCTCAAAGAGAAATTTGTTGTCACACTGGCGGCTCTATTGCTTTTGATAAGAATCGATTATTATATGTTTCCACCGGCGATAATACAACTCCTTTCAATGAGCCTGGCAATGGATTCAATTCCCATGGCTATGCGCCATTGGATGACCGGCCAGGGTTTGACCATTATGATGATCGTAGAAGTTCCGGAAATACGAATGACCTTCGGGGGAAAATTTTGCGCATCCAGGTAAAAGAAGATGGAAGTTATTCTATCCCTGATGGTAATCTTTTTCCAAAAGGAAAAGATAGTACCAGGCCGGAAATTTATGTGATGGGTGATCGCAATCCTTACCGTATTTCTGTAGATCAGAAAACAGATTACTTATATTGGGGTGAAGTGGGACCGGATGCGAACACTGATAGTCTCGAAACCCGTGGTCCTAGAGGTTATGACGAACTGAACCAGGCAAAAAAAGCGGGATATTTTGGATGGCCATTTTTTATTGCTGATAATATTCCTTACCGGCCGTATGATTATGCCACTGGTAAATCTGGAGAACCTTTCGATCCTAAAATGCCCGTAAACAATTCGAGAAATAATACCGGTCTCAGAATTTTACCTCCCGCCCAGCCGGCTTTTATCTGGTATCCTTATGCAGAGTCAAAAGATTTTCCACAGGTGGGCAGTGGTGGTCGTTGCGCAATGGCAGGTCCTGTTTATTATCCGGAAATGTTTCCCGATTCAACAAGATATCCGGACTATTATAATGGGAAATTATTTGTTTACGACTGGATACGAAATTGGATAAAAGTGGTTACGATGACTCCAAATGGTGACTTCGACAATATGGAACCTTTTATGAAGGATACTAAATTCAACAGCATAAGCGACATGGAATTAGGACCTGATGGCAGGATGTACGTGCTGGAATATGGTAGTGGATGGTTTGCAAAAAATGATGATGCCAGCCTTTCCCGAATAGACTTCAACGGAGGGAACAGGCCACCGAAAGTTACATCTCTCACTGTTGATAAAACTTCAGGGAATTTACCTTTGCAGATTACCGCTTCGGTAATAGCGAATGATCCCGATAAAGACGCCGTTTCCTATATCTGGCATATTGGAGATAAAATCCAGAAGAAAACAACGGATCCAACTTTACAATATACACTTACAAAAGCGGGTGATTATTCAATTTCTGTTGAAGTAATAGATGGTAAAAATGCTTCCTCAACCAGCGATGCCGTTGATGTGTACGCAGGAAATGCCGCACCAACTGTGCAAGTAAATGTCGTTGGAAATAAATCGTTTTATTTTCCCGGAAATGCTGTAAAATATCAGGTTGATATACATGATAAAGACGACAATTCAGTAGACGCAGCCAATCTTCTGGTTGTTGCCGATTATTCAGAATTGGATAAAGCGGGAGTTCCACAAGGTAACAATGCAATAGCGAAGCAAATGGCTGGAAGAAATTTAATGCTTTCCCTCGATTGCAAAAGTTGCCATAAAGTGGATTCTAAATCTGTAGGGCCGGCCTTTATCAACGTTTCGCAGCGATATCAAAAGAATAAAAACGCTACAGCGATTCTCGCGGAAAAAATCATAAAAGGTGGAAGTGGCAATTGGGGTCAGGTGGCAATGGCCGCCCATCCGGATTTAAAAGAAAGCGAAGCGAAACAAATTGTTGCCTGGATTTTATCACTTGGAACTGCTAGTCAAACAACAAAATCCCTTCCTCAGCAAGGATCAGTGAATGCCACCATGAACAAACCTGCAAAAGACAATGGGGTTCTCACCATACACGCTGATTACACCGACAAAGGCGGAGATAATATTAAACCTTTAACGGGAAGTGGTTCTGTTGAGTTGCGCAATAGTAAAATAACATTTGATGGAGTAACAAAAATGGAAGGTTATAGTAAAGTAACATTTAATGGCAATTCCTATCTAGTAATACCTAATGAAGGTTGGTTCAGCATTGATCAAATTGATCTTACCGATATTTCAAAAACCTCGCTGAATATTGGCTGGCAAAAAGCGCCCGTCTCCGGTTATACATTTGAATTGCATCTTGATTCACCAAAAGGTCAAAAAGTCGGAGAACTTTCTTTCGCTGGAAAAAGCGGTGGAGGAAAAGATGATACCAAGCCGGAATTCGCCATCATTAATTCTTCTTTCTCACCGGTAAAAGATGGGAAATTACATAATTTATATATCGTGAGTAAAATAAAAGATCCGTCTGTAAAAGGAACTGCAGCTTTGGCTTCATTACAGTTTTTTGTAAAATAAGTTTAAATTATCGATGATGAATTTTAATGTTGATATTATATCAAGTTTTTAAACGACAATTTCTGTATAAGATTCCGAATTCCATTTGCGAAAATCTTGATTAACTTTCGCCCCATGAAGAAGATATTATTATTCGGGTCAGGAAAATCAGCCACCTGCCTTATTGATTATCTCGGAAAATGTTGTACGGAGAACGGATGGAAATTGCAGGTATGTGATTCCAATCTTTCTTTGGTAGAATCTAAAACAAAAAGTTTTTCCTGTGCGGAAGCACTTTCATTTGATGTGAATGATGAAAATGAAAGGCATAGATTTATTTCCAAGGCTGATCTTGTTATTTCTATGCTTCCACCGGCGTTGCATTTTTTAGTCGCAACAGATTGCATTGCTTTTTCAAAAAGTTTGTTAACGGCTTCTTATATTGATGAAAAAATTAAACTGCTGAAAGAGGAGATTGAAAAAAAAGGTATTCTTTTTTTAGGAGAAATGGGCCTTGATCCTGGAATCGATCATATGAGCGCGATGAAGATGATCAATGAAATCAAAGTGCAAGGTGGAGAAATTATTTCTTTCAAATCGCATTGTGGTGGTTTGGTTTCTCCTGAAAGTGATGATAATCCATGGCATTATAAAATTACCTGGAATCCTGCAAATGTAGTAATGGCGGGCAGTGCAGGCGGTGTCTACCGGAGCGAAGGTAAAACAATAGAGATTCCTTATGCTCAGCTTTTTGATGATCTAAATAACTTTGTTGATATTCCCGGACTTTTCCCTTTAGCCTGGTATGCTAATCGGGATTCACTTGCTTATTTGGAAACATACCATCTTGATGATACCAAAACTTTTATGAGGACCACGCTGCGTTATCCGTCATTTTGCCGTGGCTGGAATAAAATTATACAACTTGATCTTACCAATAAAAATGACCACAAAGAGATTGAAGCATGTCGAACTTTCAATGAATGGTTCCAAATAAAAAAATCAAAACTCATTTCACAAAAAGAAACCCAAATCATTTCAAAAAATTTTTTTGATGAAGAATTTTTAACCCAAATCAGTTTTCTTCAATTGAATAAAAATGGAAAGATTCCGTTTGAAGCATTTAATTCAGCTTCGTTACTTCAATATTTATTAGAACAAAATTTGGTGATGGATCATGATGATAAGGATATGATTGTTATGCTCCACGAAATTGAATATTCGTTGAATGGCAAAAATAAATTACAAAGAAATTGTTTGATTGTTAAAGGTGAAGATCACATCCATACTGCGATGGCGAAAACAGTTGGCTTACCTTTAGGAATTGCCGCCAAATTGATTTTAGAAAATAAAATTCATTTAACGGGATTGCATATACCGGTAGTTCCTGAAATTTATCAACCCGTTTTAAAAGAGCTTGAACTGAATGAAATCAAATTCAATGAAGTGACGATAAATTTATAAGGAACATTTCGGTGATCAGTAAACGAAGAAATAATCCCGATTATATTTTTAAAAAACCTTCCGGGATTTTTCTAAACCGGAAGGTTTTTTAAAGCTTTATTGCTTCTCAGCTTCTTTCTGTGCGTCAGCTTTCATCTTTTCATTTGCGGTAATCAAAAATTCTACTCTTCTGTTTTGAGCCATTCCTTCAACGGTTTCATTACTATATCCCGGTTCTGCTTCCCCAAATCCTCTTGTAGTCATACGTAATGGATCGATTCCCTGAGTTTCAAGATAATCTCTTACCGCAGTAGCACGTCTCTCAGATAATCCCATATTATATTCATCAGATCCCCTGCTATCAGTATGTCCCTGGATTTCAATATTGGTATTTGCATAATTATTCAGTATCGCAACCAACTTATTCAAATTCGTTTTTGCCGGATCACTTAAATCCGATTTTGAAAAAGCAAACAGAATTTTTTCATTAAATTCTACTTTTATTCCTTCTTCAACTCTTTCTACTTTTGCTCCCGGAATGTCATTCTGAATTTCTTCGGCTTGTTTATCCATATCCCGGCCAATTATTGCCCCAGCAGCCCCACCAACAGCAGCACCAATAATGGTTCCCAGTGTTTTGTTTCCCGCAGCCTTTCCGATAATATTTCCACCGACTGCTCCGGCAGCTCCTCCGATAACAGCTCCTTTTTGACTCCTGGTTGCGTTGCAACCCATTATTAGGAACGCAAAGACCGGAATAGCAAAAAATAAATTTTTAAAGATTTTCATTTTATACGATTTAGTACGATATGGGACGTTTCAAACATTATACCAATAAAATACAGAATCAAAATAAGCATCAAACGCAGTGATTGAAAAACAATCACTTTTTCAATTTATTCATAAAAAAAACTTTCTCTATGGAAAAGTCCAGGAATGGATAGGTAATTTCGAGGAAGCTAATATTTTCAATTTGGGAAACAACGAATTTTTGATGCGCTTCGCTTTCTTCTGAAAAAGCTTTATGATTTACGGCTAGTGTAACTTTTTTGACTTCTTCCATGATTTTTTTTGATTGATCATCCATAAATGAAAGACAAAATTTCTCAAACACATAACCAACAGCTGTTTCGTTTGGATGAACAAGATCATCTTTATAAAAACGATAATCGCGCAATACATCTGTAACCAACTCGTATGAAGGAAAATAAAACGTATTCTTATTTTCTTCAACAACAGAATGCACCGCTTCTATCAGTCTTGATTTGCTCCGGTTGTTTTCAACTACCCCATCTTTTGAGTGCCTTACGGGACTTACAGTAAATATGATCTTTATGGTTGGATTCAATGATGTCAATGCTGAAATAGCGCCAGAAATTTGTTCTGTAATATTTTCTATTGAACACAAATTTTTTGTAAAATAAGTTGACGGCGCTTTATGACAATTTGCGACATTTCGTAAATCATTTTTCAACTGATAATGAAAAGCAGTGCCCAACGTAATAATAAGAAATTTTGCATCTCTCAAAAAGTCGCGTGCGTGCGCTTGTGAACGATTTATATTCTTTAAAACTTCCATTCTTGTCACTCCTGAAAAAGAAGAATGATGTTTCCAGCTATGCCACAGTCCATTGAATTCAAAAAGATTTTCTTCAAAGAAGGGTTTATTTTCAATATAAGAAATTAAGGAGTCCGCGATGCTCAAAGGATCATACAAGATTCCGTTTGGGTTTTGTAAAATATCCAGTTTTAGTTCCTTGAATTTGTTTCCAATCTCTTCAGAAAAGCAGGAACCGATAAAAATAATTTTATCATTGTACGAAATCTTAAAGGGATAAGATGGTATTTGAAATGGTAAAAAGAATTCCATTTATATAAAAATTTCTGAAGCGATTTGACTGGCTTTCAATAATTCTTCATCGTTGATATTTTTTAGAAAGCCTAATTGTTTAAGATAGGGAATCATCAATTCTGTATTCATATTTCCCACTAACTCATCTTCTGCAAACGGGCATCCACCGAATCCCTTTAGTGCTCCATCAAAACGCAAGCAGCCATTTTGTAAGGCAGCATCAATTTTCTCTTGCCAGTTGATATTTGTTGAATGAAGATGAACACCAGTTTCCAAATTAGGAAACCGGGATATAACTTTGTTTACTATCGAAGAAACCTGGGAAGCATTTGCCAGGCCAACCGTATCAGCCAGGGAAATAATGGTTAACCCCTCTCCCACTATTTTCTCAATCCAGTCTAAAACAATTTGTTCGTTGTATAAATCTCCATAAGGATTTCCAAAAGCCATAGAAATGTAGACAACGAGTTTCTTTCCATTTTTATCACAAATATTTTTAATCTCCTTTACGCTCTCCAGCGATTCTTCCATGGTACTGTTCGCATTTCGTTTTTGAAATGTAGGAGAAATTGAAAATGGAAATCCCAGGTAATTAATCTTTTCAAATTCTGCCGCTTCTGTTGCACCGCGAACATTGGCTATGATAGCAAGTAGCTTTGAATTGCTATTTGTTAGATTTAATTGTGCAACTACTTCTTTCGAATCTGCCATCTGGGGAACCGCTTTTTTTGATACAAAACTTCCAAAATCAATCGTGTCAAAACCAACTTTAAGTAATTGATTGATGTATTCAATTTTCTTTTCTGTTGGAATAAAAGTCTTCCAGCCTTGCATGGCGTCACGAGGGCATTCTATGAGTTTTAATGAAGTCATTTTAAATTTTTAATCCTTAATTGCAATAAAAAGTTCACCCATCAAACAATCATTTTATTCGTTGTTTCATCGCTTCATACAAAATCATCCCCGTTGCAACAGAAACATTCAATGACTCAAAATCCTTTTGCATAGGAATTTTAAATTTCCCATCGCATAATTTATAAAGAGATGGCTGAACCCCTTTATCCTCACTTCCCATTATGATTGCGCATGGTTCTGTAAAATTAATATTGAAAACATTTTCTTCCGCTGTCATTTCACTTGCAAAAACTTTGATGCCATTCAAATGCATTTCATCAACTGCATTATGTAAAGTTTTTACCCGGCAAACCGCCATATTTTCAAGAGCTCCCGCGGAGGTAGTAATAGCATCTTCACCCAAAGCCCCTACCCCTTTTTCCGGAAT
Organism: Ginsengibacter sp.; assembly: GCA_039935455.1. Classification (GTDB taxonomy): domain Bacteria; phylum Bacteroidota; class Bacteroidia; order Chitinophagales; family Chitinophagaceae; genus Ginsengibacter. The sequence continues at coordinate 3,688 of JBDTKF010000143.1, read as the reverse complement.
AACAATGGCATGAACACCGCAGCAGTAAGCAGTTCTGGACAACGCGCCAATGTTTCTGATATCTGTAATTCCATCGAGCAATAGTAAAAGAGGAATTTCACCATTTTCAACAATCAATGAAATTACATCCTGAAGATTCTGATATATAATTTTCGATTTGATGGCAATACATCCTTTTGGATTTTCCAAATTAAAGTTTCTTATTTTTTCAAAAGGAACTTTGTTGATGGGCACTTCAAATTCCAAAGCCACTTGCTTCAACTCCTCCGCATCGGAAGACGTTATGGTGTTTTGCAAATAAATTCTTTCAAGTTGTTCGCCATTCTTCATCGCGGTAATAACAGCAGGAATTCCTCCGATCAATAATTTTTTTTTGGGGCGATGTTGGAAGGCAAAAGTTTTGTGTAGTGGTCTCAATTTTTCAATAATTTTTTTAATTCGTATGAATTTTTGTTCAGGTTCAAAGATAGTCTTTGTTCAAATCAATCATTTAAGCTTATATCGTTTTCATTGAATTAGAAGCGAACTTTACTTCTGTTTATGCATTAATATAAAAAGTTATTCTGTTATTACTGTAAATTTGATCTACCCATTTAATCGCAGAAAATTTATAAAAATAAAAAAATGAAAGAAGTATTGGAGAAAGAAAGAAAATACGATCCTGTTAAATACAAAACTCCAATTGGCGAACAAATCAGTTGTAAAGGCTGGATACAGGAAGCTGCACTAAGAATGCTTTTGAATAATTTAAATCCTGACGTCGCCGAAAATCCTGATGAATTAATTGTTTATGGAGGCCGGGGAAAAGCTGCTAGAAATTTTGAAAGCCTTGATCTTATTATCAAAGCATTGAAAGATTTGGAAAACGATGAGTCGCTATTGATTCAAAGTGGAAAGCCGGTAGCAATTTTGAAGACACATAAAAATGCACCAAGAATTTTGATTTCTAATTCCCAGTTAGTTCCAAAATGGGCGACTTGGAAAGTTTTTGATGAACTTGAGAAGAAAGGGTTGATGATGTTTGGTCAAATGACCGCAGGCTCGTGGATCTATATTGGCAGCCAGGGAATTGTGCAGGGAACCTACGAAACTTTTGGAGCAGTTGCCAGAAAACATTTCAATAATTCGCTCCGAAATACTTTGAGTGTTACGGCCGGACTTGGAGGAATGGGCGGTGCACAGCCACTTTCAATTACGATGAACGACGGTGTTTCTCTCATTGCAGAAGTCGATAAATCGAGAATGGAAAAAAGAATTAAAACCAAATATCTGGATGAAATAATTGAGAATATTGATGATGCAATTGATAAAGCGCTGAAAGAAAAAGAAAATGGAAGTGCCTGGAGTATTGGTGTCCATTGCAACGCTGTTCATCTTTTGCAAAGGTTGATCGAAAGGAATATTACCGTTGATGTTCTAACAGACCAAACTTCTGCCCATGATCCTTTGATTGGTTATGTTCCTCATACAATCTCTTTGGAAGAAGCAAACGAATTAAGAGAAAGTGATCCTGAAAAATATATTGCGCTTTCATATCAAAGCATGAAAAAGCATGTCGGATTAATGCTTGAATTACAAAAGCGGGGCGCCATTACTTTTGATTATGGAAATAATTTACGTGCCCGTGCATTCGAGGCAGGATTGGAAAAAGCTTTCGATTTTCCAGGGTTTGTTCCAGCTTATATCCGACCGCTTTTTTGCGAGGGAAAAGGACCTTTTCGCTGGGCTGCTCTCAGCGGTGATCCTGAAGATATTCATGTTACCGATTCAGTCATGATGGAATTATTTCCTGAAAACAAAAGCATGATTCGCTGGATAAAAATGGCACAGGAAAAAATTGCATTTCAGGGTTTACCAGCAAGAATTTGTTGGATCGGACAAGGAGAAAGAGAGAAAGCAGGCCTTGCTTTCAACGAACTGGTACGAACTGGAAAAGTAAAGGCTCCCATCGTAATTGGTCGTGACCATTTGGACACAGGCTCTGTTGCCAGCCCTAATCGTGAAACAGAATCTATGTTGGATGGAAGCGATGCAGTGGCCGACTGGCCCATATTAAATGCATTGGTAAATACTGCCGGAGGAGCAAGTTGGGTAAGTTTGCATCATGGAGGCGGCGTAGGAATGGGCTATAGCATTCATGCAGGGATGGTGATCGTTGCCGATGGAACTGAAGACGCAGCTGCCAAGCTTTCCCGGGTACTTCGCAATGATCCGGGGATTGGCGTAATTCGTCATGCGGATGCAGGATACGATGTAGCAAAGGATTATGCAAGAAGATTTCATTTGGATCTCAAAGAAAGATTGAAGTAGTCCGAAAAAAAAGCGTTGTTTCTATTTCATACTCATCCGTTATTCTCAATCAGATTTTCGTATACACGTTTCCGTTATATTCATTTTGAGAACTTTTTTGAAAAGAAACAAAATGGAAAACAGGATTATTTGTTTCTTTACTGCTTGTTAGTTGTTAATTTCTATGAAGGAAATTCATGTTAAACAATCAACAAAATTGAAAGAAAAGATAAGCTTCCTGTTTTATTACTGCATTTTTATTGACGCAAACTAACTTTACTACATGCGCCTGAATATTTTTTTAATCTTTATTCTTTTATCTTCTACAGCAACTGCGCAGTTTCATAAAGTTTACGGTAAAATTACCGACACAAAGTTGGAACCACTGGCGTTTGCGAGTATAGAAGTAAAAGATTCTAAGAATGGCGTAATTACTAAGGAAGATGGCACCTACAAATTGATATTGGATGAAGGAAAATACGATTTGGTGGTTTCTATGATCGGTTATAAACCACTCTTAGTTACGGTTATTGTAGGCAAAACAGGTATAGAAAAAAATATCATCCTGGATGAAGATGATTCCAAAGGCCTCGCAGAGGTTTTGATAAAAGGTAAAGATCATGCAGAAGATATTATCCGCAATGTGATCAGGAATAAAGACAAGATCATGGCTGCTTCAGGTGCATATTCGTGCAAAATTTATATAAAAGCAGAACAAGAACATATAAATTTTCAGGATAGGAAACGCCTCGATAAAAATGATACAACAAAAGACATCAATGAGGATTTAAAACGGATGGAAATGGCAGAAGTTGCTTTGGACTATGATTATGAATCACCTCAACGCTCGAAGGAAGTAAGAACCGGTGTTACAAAAGAAAATAAAGTAACCGGATTATTTTATCTCACAACCACAGATGGCGATTTTAATTTTTACAATAATCTTCTAAAAGTTCCAACAGTTTCAGAAGTCCCGTTACTTTCCCCAATCAGTTACAGTGGATTACTGGCTTATAGATTCAAAACAATTGAAGTGAAGAACGAAGGTGGACAAAAAGTATTTGTAATAGGTGTAAAGCCACGCCAATTGAGCAATGCAACCGTTGAAGGAGAAATTAGTATTGCTGATTCTTCGTGGGTCATTTTGCATACAAAATTTTCTTTTCCTAAATACCATCTACCGGAATACGATTTTTTTCAGGTGGAGCAGCATTATGATTTGATAAATAAAAAAGCCTGGATGATCACGCGCCAGGACTTTTTTTATTTTTCTAGAACCGACAAAAAAGCTTTAACCGGCAAAACGCATGTTGATTATAAAAACTTCGAGCTAAATAAAACTTTTAATAAGAAATATTTTGGTGTAGAAGTGAGTGCTACAACCCAATCTGCTTATGAA
>JBDTKF010000142.1:0-5925 GCA_039935455.1 Ginsengibacter sp. | reverse complement strand
ATAATAAATATGGTTGTAAGGAAAGTCTGGTAGATGCGATCAGGCGGGCTACTGACGTGATGATGGCTGGGAAAGTAGCTGTGGTAGGTGGTTACGGAGATGTTGGAAAAGGATCTGCTGCAAGTTTACGCGGTGCTGGTGCGCGGGTTATCATTACAGAAATTGATCCGATTTGTGCTTTGCAGGCTGCTATGGATGGTTTTGAAGTAAAGAAAATGATTGACGCGGTAAAAGAAGCGGATATCATTGTGACTGCTTCAGGCTGCCGCGATCTGATCAAGAAAGAACATTTTCTGGAAATGAAAGATAAAGCGATTGTTTGTAACATCGGGCATTTTGATATTGAAATTGATATTGCGTGGCTGAATGAAAACTATGGCAGCTCGAAAGATACCATAAAACCGCAGGTCGATAAATATACCATAGATGGGAAAGATATTATTGTATTAGCAGAAGGACGCCTGGTGAATTTGGGTTGTGCAACCGGGCATCCAAGTTTTGTGATGAGCAACTCTTTTACGAACCAGGTGCTTGCCCAGCTTGAGTTGTGGCAACATTCAGCTAAGTATGAAAACAAGGTTTATGTGCTTCCAAAACTTTTGGATGAAAAAGTGGCGCGTCTTCATTTGAAAAAAATCAGTGTGGAACTGGATGAACTTACAGATGAACAAAGCGCTTATTTGAATGTCCCGAAAGGAGGACCTTACAAATCTGAACTATATAGATATTAGGATCAAAATATTTACAATGAGAAAAACCCACTTTGAGGAAAGTGGGTTTTTTAAATTTAATCTGTTTGAAATTGTTGATTGAATTGTTTTATTCGTGGCTTAAGAAATTTTTTTTAAATTGTCTTTTTATAAATGAAACAAAATAAACCAAAGCTTGATATTATTAACATGCTGCTGGAAGATTGTATTATGGCGTTTCCGGTTTCTTCTTTTGTGATCAGTATCTATCAGCAGTATCAACGTCGTGGATGGCTCAGTAAAAAACAATTACAGGGTCTGTATGATAAATCTTCCAAGATAAGCGGCGTTTTCCCCGGACGCCTTGCTGCACTGGAATCGATCATAAAGGCAATGCCAACACGCGACAGGTCGGAGCTTCCTGAAAATAAACCGATGTTTGAAAAGAATGAAGAAGCGGGGCAATTAATTGAAGAAATTCTTTCAAAATATCCTCAACATAAAAGGGTGTTATTTTTAAAAATGAAATTTGATAATAATGAGATTCTAACTGTTGGCGATATTGCCGAATTAAAAAAATTTAAGCAACATCTGAAATGATAGATTCTTAAAGATTTATATTATTTTAACAAAATAATTTTTGGGGTAGTTAATTTATACGACCATTTTCAAGTCACAGTAGAAGATTAAAAATTGTCAATCATGGGAATAAATCTACAACAGGAAATTTTGCTAATGACCGGTACAACTTTTACTTCAAGACAATATTGGCAAAAGAATAATTCTGAAGATGGAAATTCTTTATCTGAATCAGAACAATTGCAAGATGCTTGCTGGAATGGACTTTTGAAAGAAATGCTCCCTGAGATTTGTAGGGATGATCAAAAATTATATCTCTGGCAAATAAAGGAAAACAGATCGTGTATTGATATACAACTTAGTGAATATCCTGAAGAACCTGATCCGTTTTTTTCGATTGATCCGAATACAATTCTTCAGGTACAAACAAATAACTGACAGTAGATTTTTGATCGAACTTCCTGATTACGGACGTAGTAAACAAACAAATATCATTGATTCTGAATTGGTGATTGGTCTATAAAGATTTGTGTTTGTTCCAACAATAAACCCCTTTTTATTCTCCGGTCTTTTGAATTTCTTTACTCTTTTTCTTATAGTAAAAATAAACCGGAATGCCACTTATGATAAACAACAAACCTGTTAATGACTGAACCGGCTGCGTTATAAAAGTATTGATGATGAGTGTAATTGAAAATAAAATCAGGATGATTGGTGATAACGGGTAAAGAATTAAGCGGGCTGTAATTTTTCCGTTTCTTTTCATTTTTATTAAAGCGATTCCCAGCAATGCTAAAAATAAAAATTCAGTAAAAATGACCATATTCGTCAGGATATCAAATGTGCCTGATATTACCAGAACACAGCTCCAGATCATCGAATAAATTAGTCCTAAATAAGGGGTGCGGAATCGTGGATGAACGAAAGAAAAGCTTTTGGGCAAAAACTTTTCCTGTGCCATACGATAGTACAATCTTGGATAAGTGATGATGACCGCATTGAGTGCGCCGAAGGTGCAAACGACAATAAGCAGAGCAATGGCAATGATACCGGTTTTTCCAGAAATCGCACGGGCCACTTCGAGGGCTGCGATGTTGTTTTCACTTAAATTGGCGAGTGTGGATAGTGGAAGAACATGCATGAAAGCGTTGTTCAATAAGATGTATAAAACGATAGAAATTCCTACTCCGGCTACAAGAGAGATGGGGACATTTCTTTTTGGGTTTTTAATTTCGCCACCAATATTTCCGACAAGGATCCATCCATCATAAGCCCAAAAAGCACTGAGCATAGCGGCAATAATCGCACTGAAAATATTTGTAGGAGAGGACGGGAGTTTAGCAATATTTGTAACAGTTGGCGTATCATGTGTAAAAGATAATCCCGCCACAATTAGCAAAATAATTCCGGTAATCTTGGCTGCTGTCAGCACGTTATTCAGAGCCCCTGCTTTTTTTACACCATAAATGTTCAGGATGGTTAGAAAGATGATAGACAGCACCGCCAAAATTTTTACCCCCGCACTGGCAAACGGAAACACAAAATTTCCAATGGAAATATTTTGCCAGGAATCGGGGAGATTGGGTAGAGGTATGAGATAATTAACCGATTCAGAAAAAATGAACGCGATGGCGGCAATGCCGCCACTACCCGCAATCAGAAGCGCCGCCCATCCGGATAAAAAAGAGAAAAAGTTTCCAAAAGATAATCGTAAATACTCATAAACACCACCCGATTCATTGGTTAGAGTGGCGAGTCCCGCAATGGTAAAAGCTCCAAATAAAGAAATTACTCCTGCCAGCAACCACGCGAGTAAAATGTAATTCTTATCCATTAAGCCTGCAGACATTGGTGCAATCTTTTTAAAGACGCCTGAACCAATGATGATTCCAGCGACTAACAGAATACCCGTTTTTAGACCAAGACTTCTTTTCAGAGAAATTTTTGATTGATCTAAAATATTCTCTCCAGACAATTTTTTTTGAACGATCCGTTCATTCATGGATAGTCGATTGGTTTACAAATAAAAAATGCAACAACCGGATTCTAAAGCCAAGCAGTTGATGAACACCCAAGGGCTTGTGATTAGGTAATTAATTTCAAAAATAAGGCGTTTATTTAAAACCGGATTTTTTTTCATGCCGGTAACCCGGAGAGGTCATTTTACAAAAACATTTTTGTAGTATTTTTTTTTATTTCTCTGGTTCCTTTTTGTTTTAGACTTTTTTCTTTTTATTTTTGTGCAACATTGCCTAAATTAAAATTAAAGAAATGAAAGAATCAAGCGACGAAAGAATGGCTTACCGCGGAATTGTTATTGTTACTATTTTTGAAATTCTTGCCTTGTTGTTTTTTTATGCTATCAACGTTTAAATTTTCTTTCAGAAAACCTTTCCACACTTTTGGATAAAATAATTTTTTACAAATCATTTTATCCTTCACCCATTTACTTTAATATCCATAGGTTCCTGGTTTAAATTTTGAATCTTGTTGTGCACGGTCTTGCATACGCTCTTAATTCTTTTCAATAATCAAGATTAAGTTGGAGAAACTGAAATTGCCCGTAGCGAAGGTTTTTCAAGTCGAAGCATACATGCGATTTACCGGATTTGAATCCTGATCAAAAGAATTTGCTCAAAGAAAAAGTAGAAGAACCTGAGTGAATTATTTTAATTCTAAATATGCCTTTGTATAATAGCGTTTCAGCGAATCCAATATCCTGGCGGTATCTGAAGGAGGAAGCATGAAAGGTTCTGCAATTTTAAAGGTAATAGAATCGTTTGTATAAAGAATTGCATTTCTTTTTTGGCTCGTAAGTTTTTTCAATCTCCATTCAGCTGCAGGTCTTGTCGGATATTCATTGATCACAATATTGAAGGAAATTGAATCAGGAGTTTTATTTGCAGATTGGGAGTTAGCGATAATTGCAGAATCAGATTTGAATGCTGAATCCTTCAATGGAACAATTTGTTCTGTGGATGTAAGATTCTCGGGTTCGTTTTTATCCAATCCAAAATGCCAAACAGCCCATCCAATAAACGCAATCAGTGCTAAAACTAAAATGATAACCAACGACTGACTTCCAATTTTAGATTTGCGTGCTTTTTGATAATCGTTAAATAAATTTTCTTCCTGCTCTTCGCCTTCTGTTTCCTGCTCTTTTATTTTGTTGGGTTCAATTTTTTGAGCAACCAGCTGTCCAGGCTTAAACACCAATACGCCGGAATTTAATTTTTCCAGTGTGCCAATGTTTTGAAGCGTTAATGGTTTTCCGATGTTCAAAAACTGCCTGGACAATGAAAGAAAGGAGTCAAGATCCGAAGAAGCGAGTGGTTTTATTTTATTTGTATGCTCCACAATAAAATCTACCAGGCCTTCATCTTCGGTGACTTTTGGATTATATTCAAAAGTGATGGCGTTTTCAGGAATAAAAGTCGATTTATCCGAATCGATATGATCAGGTACAGTTGCATCAAGATGAAAAACTCCGATACCCTGCAAAGTCAATTGTTTCGTTTTTAATAAGTAATGTACAAGTACTTGCTCAATTTTCAAAGTGGTGATTTTAATGAAGCAAACCTACATTTTATTAAGTGAATCCCAAAAAATGAAGTAAAAATCATTCGGGTTATTTTCTCTTCTTTCCGTATTACATTTGCATTATGCTTACAGAAGAAGAAAAAACTTTTATAAATTTTTGGGAAAAGAACCGTGAAAAAGAAAAAAGTATTTGGCGAAAATTCTTATATGGTTCGCCCTGGGGGCTGATATTTGCCCTGCCGATATTGCTGGCAGTCATCTTCCACGATTGGTATAAAAACATGGTCTATATTTCTCCCTCTTTAATTACATTGATCATCCTGGGAGTAATAGCAATCGCTGTCTTTTACACCTTATTCAGTATGCAATTCAAATGGGACAGAAATGAACAGGTATATAAAGAGTTAAAATTTAAACAGGAAAAAGAGGATGCGGTGAAAGTTTAATTTTTATGTTCTTTATTTGCACACTGAAAAATTACTTATGAAAAAATTAGTTGCGCTATCTGTTTTCGCCTTATTGTTGATAGCCGTGAGTTGTAAAAAGAATGCTGCACCTGTTTCGAATAACTGTACCTACACACCATCCACGATTGTAGCGCCTTTGGCTGAACAGCAGGCTTTGCAGGATTCCCTTACTGCGCATGGTATCCAGGCTACAAAAGATTCGTCCGGGTTATTTTATATCATTACCAAACCAGGAAGCGGCACTTCTGCTACCAGCCTGTGTTCTACCCTTGCCGTTTATTACAGGGCAGGTTTTTTTGATGGAAAGAAATTTGATTCAACTTCAGGAAACCCTGCTATATTCCAGCTTGGACGGGTAATTGCCGGATGGCAAAAAGCAATTCCGAAAATAGCAAGGGGCGGCGAGATGACTTTATATATTCCACCTTCTTTGGGTTATGGATCCAAGGATGTGACGAACCCTTCAACAGGAGCGGTAGTTATCCCTGCCAATTCAAATCTTGTATTTGATGTTGTGATTGTAGACGTTCGATAACCTTCTAAAATTGTTACCGTTGAAATAAGAATGGAAATCATTCATATTTCTTTGTTTACTGGTGAGAGTTAACAATCGATTGGTTTTTAAACAATTTATCTTTGTCTCTAAATTC
>JBDTKF010000141.1:0-2543 GCA_039935455.1 Ginsengibacter sp. | reverse complement strand
TTTCTTATTATTCATGAACAAAACATCCGGATCACCAATTGTAATTATTCATTTTAATCCTTTGGAAAGATTTCCGCCGGTTGTTAATTTATTGAATTACCTGGTGGCAAATTCGGCAAAAAATAACATTGTAATCAGCAGCCGGAGAGTAAAAGAAACTGATTTAAATAACTTTGTAAGTGGCTCAAGAAATGTCACTGTAAAAAGAACGCCGGCAATTATCTCAAATTCTGTTTTCCGAATATTTCATTATCTTTTTTTTTACGGATACAGTTTTTATTTATTGCTGAAATATAATCCCAAATCAGTTTTATACTTTGAAAGTAATTCTTCGTGGCCGGCATTATTTTATAAAAAGTTAAGAGGAAATAAAGTGAAATTGTTAGCTCATTATCATGAATACAATACACCGCTGGAATACCAAAACGGTATGCGCCTTGTAAAGGCGATGCATCAAATGGAACAGAAAATGTATCCTTTCGCATTTGATTGGATCTCACAAACCAATGAAATCAGATTGAAAAGATTTATAGATGACAATCACCTGGGAAACGTGGATCAATTGAGGTTTCACTCCATGCCGAATTACCCATCACAGTATTGGGCAAAGGGAAAAACAAACTTTAATAGTTCGGACAAAATACGACTGGTATATGTTGGTTCGTTAGGATATGATACAATGTATTTAAAACAGGTAACAGACTGGGTTTTACTAAATAAGAAGACATTATCTCTTGATCTTTATTCAGATAATATTGATGATAAAGCAACAACTTTTTTGCAATCAATAAAAGATGATGCGATCACTTTTCATGGAGGATGTGCTTATGAAGAATTGCCGGCAAAGCTTATTAATTATGATATTGGGTTGGTTATTTATAAACCTGTTTCAGAAAACTGGGTTCATAATGCACCTAATAAAGTCTTTGAATACTTAGCATGTGGCCTCGATGTTTGGTTTTCAAAAACGATGACTTATACTTCTTCAATTTTAAGAGAGGATGTATATCCAAAAATTATGGCGGTTAATTTTGAAAGGATGGATGAGTTTGATGTTGAGAATGCCGTAAATAGAGAAGGGCTAAAGTGCAAAGAATCGGAGTATTTTTATGAAGAAGTGTATGGTGAAATATGTAAAGCCTTAAGTTAGATGTCAGCCTGAGCTTCTTGAAAGCGGCATGAGTATGAAATGACGAATTCTCTATAACCCATCTTTGACAAGCTCATATTAACACCAATACTTCTACAAGCCCTACTGTCGAAGCCGTCATTATCAATCAATAAAAATGATAGAAAAATCAAAACTAAGAATTGCCATCGTTGTCTCACATCCCATTCAACATTTCTGTCCCCAGTACGTAAGTTTTACAGAAAATAGTAATATTGAATTCAAAGTCTTTTTTGCGTCAACACTTGGTTACAAAAAGTATGTGGATGTTAACTTCGGAGAAGAAATTTCCTGGGGAAATCTCCATCTCGATAAATTTGATCACCTTTTTTTAAATGGAGAAGCAATGCTCCAGGCAGATAAAAAACTTGATGCGCCTTCTTTGGAGGGAGAACTTGATAGGTACCATCCGGATATTCTTTTCACTTATGGCTATTTTCAAAAACTACAACGCAGGGCAAAACGCTGGGCTTTGAAGAATAAAATTCAAATAGCCTATATTTCAGATAGTGAGCTTCGTCATAAAAGAAATGCTGGGAAAGAGTTGCTGAAGACGATATGGCTCAGACGTTATTTTTCTACAATAAATTGGTTTCTGACAATGGGAAATGCCAATGAGGAGTTTTATAAAAAATATGGAGTCAGAGAAAACAAACTGATACGAATGCATTATCCTATTGATTTTGTTGTGTATCAAAAAAGCTATCAGCAAAAAGAATTACTTCGAAATAAAATCAGAGAACAATATAACATCCATGAAAATGAAATCGTTATTAGTGTTGTTGGGAAATTAGTAGCATGGAAAAATCAGGATCATATTATTGAAGCAATGAAATTGTTGGAAGAGGATGGTATTGTTGTGAAATTATTTATGTTAGGTTCCGGTGAAATGAAAGCGCATTGGGAATTAATAGCGAAAGAGTTGAAAAAGTGCCAGGTATTTTTTCCGGGTTTTGTAAACATTGAAGAACTTCCGTCTTATTATGCTGCTACTGATATTTATGTGCACCCTGCTTCTTTGGAACCACATTCAGTGGCGATAAGTGAAGCAATAATGATGGGCTGTCCTGTAATATTAAGTGACAGGTGCGGTAGCTTTGGCGACACAGATGATGTACAGACTGGTAAGAATGGATACGTATTTGAATTTGGCAATATTGAAGACCTGGCAGAAAAAATAAAGCAGTTGGCTTTGAATTCTGAAAGAAGAAATTCCTTTGGAAATTATTCTCATAAAATCGCATTTTCGTTTCAACAAGAATCGCATGTGGGAGTAATTAAAAAATTGCTTGAAAGGCAGATAGAAAACTAATTTTTCATGGTTGGATTTATAAAGCCTTTTCCTTTCAAACTTAAAGATCAGATTAAGAAATGA
>JBDTKF010000140.1:0-15156 GCA_039935455.1 Ginsengibacter sp. | reverse complement strand
GTACCCCAGCGTAATCCATTTCTATTTTCAACATTCCCAAATTGCAGGCACCGTTGTTTTTCCCAATAGACTGATTTGTCGTTGACCAGGCTCCGGGAGTTCCGGGAAACGGGACGGATTTGAAACAATTTGCGCAAATTGCCTGGTAAATAATTCCATTGCGATCGAACCTGCTTGTGCCTCCATCGACATGATCGCCGAATGTAATGGGTTCTGTTTGGCCTATAGGATCCTGTTGTCCGAAAAAAGTTCCATATAACAATTGGTCGGCATTTTTTTTCAATACAATGAAATAAAAATCACTTCCGGAAGCATCTGTTTGACTTTTTATAGCGTCAGGAGTAACGGGCATTCCTTTGGTATTTCCTCCATGGAATGAACTATTGGATTTTCCACCCCAACCAGAAACATAAATATTTTCACAGCGATCTACCAGGAAAGCGGTTGGAGAAATATTGGGAACAATTGAGTTTACAGATCCGAACACGGTTTGGTAAATTACTTTCGTAAGATCCGGTTCCAGCTTTGTAACAAATTGTTTTGCATTGGCATTCGAATAAGCCGCATTGATTACCTGCATATTCCCTTCGGATGTACCCATTACATAAATAAATCCAAATTTATCGGTTTCAATTCCATACAATTGGTCAGCCTTTTCTGTACCAATATATGTTCCTCGAATCGCTGTAGTACCCGTATTGTTCAACTCAACAATAAAACCGTCACAAGGATCTTGGTTATCGGCGGATCCTAAATCCGCATTTGATGATCTTACAACACCTGACGTAGGAATGTTTTTAAAAAAATCACTGCTGGCAGTGCCCCCAGCAACATACAAATTGTTATTACCAAGAGTCAGCACATAAGCAGCATCATCTTCCTTACCTCCAAGAAGTGTACTGAATAAAATGGTATTACAATCAGGATTTAATTTCAAGACTACCGCGTCCTGTTTTCCCTGCAACTTCGTTTGGAAAGCACCAGGAGTTGTAGGAAAGGCGCCATCGTCAATTGAATTGCCACCGGAGGAAGTACAAGAGGCCACATAAATATTACCAGCTCCATCAAGCAAAACTTCACTCCTGGCGTCATCACCATAGTTTCTTTTCAGTGATTGAAGTTTATTCGAATGATCATCTGATATGTTAACTCCATCAGCGCCCGTACCTCCAATTTTCATGGAACCTATTATATCGCTACCTGAAGCATTTAATTTTGTAACTACAATGTCAAAACCACCTCCTTTACCGAATGTGGATCCTTTTACCGGATAATCAGCTGAATTAGATCTTCCGGCCAATACAAGGTTCCCCTGATTATCAACAATAAGACTGTGAGGTTGATCACCCCCACTTCCGCCAATGTAAGTTGCATAAATCCGGTTTCTTCCGTCAGGAGAAAGTTTGATGATTGAAATATCAAAATCTCCGTTGAAGCTTTTGTCATAGCCACCAGGAGATGCAGGAAAACCACTGTCCCAAACTATTCCTCCGCCATAAAATGATCCGTCGGCACCATAAGTTGCAGTAAATCCCCAATTATCGGCAGTACTTCCAGAATAACTAAAGAATACTTCAGTTGGGTCAATGATCAGCGTTTTATCAGGGGAGTAGTTTTTTACTTTGAATTTTACAACATCACCTTTTATAACATAACGACATTCCAATTCCTGCTTTTGATTATCAATTAGCTGGTAGGTATAAGGTTTTAATTCTTTGTTTACTCCAAGAGGGGTAGTAATATTCAGCTCGCGGTTTTTGATTGAGAGATTTTTGGCTCCATTATAACGCATGGCAATGTCATCGATTTTTGCACCGGGACTAACAATAAAATCATATTTTAAATTACCATCACCATCAGAATAGTAACGAATATCAATCCCCGGATAAATATTTTTATAAGTGACTCCCATATATATTTGGCAATTCGAAGCCCATTTACTTTTATCATTACCAATAAAATAATTATTCACTGAGGGTAATGGTTTATCGGGTAAAATTTGCGGTGTTTGTGCGTTCAGAAACTGAACGGTATAAGCATGACTGCGGATTTTTGAATTTTCAATTTTTCGTTTTGCCGCTTCATGTCCGGATGAAGCTTCATGTTGCATTATTTTTATATTTTCCAGATCGATCGGATTATATTGAGCAACTGTAAACCCTTTTTCGGTTAGATAAAACGAACCACTTCCCGCACCACTTTTGAATTTTACTTCAGCATCCCACTGACCCTTGTTCTCAACAAACTGAATCTGAGAGAACAAATTTTCAGTTACAAAAAACGTTGTTACCAGTAAACAAATAAAAAAAGGGAAATATTGTTTTATAGATTTCAATGAGAAGAAATTTATCATTTAAATAAAAAGAGACCAAGCTGAAAAATGAAAACAAACAAGTAGGTGCAAAAACATAAATTTACGAAACAAATACAAGACGAGTTTTTAAAAATAATTATTTGAATTTGATTTAATAGCTCCTTAACATAATGCTTTATGAAAAGAAAATTATGAAATTTTACTCCATACTGTTTTACCTTTTTCCTGATTCAAAAAATCTTTGAGGCAACGATTTCCAGGAGCGGAAAGTCCTGGATCTTCAGCTATAATCTTCTCAGCAGTAATTCTTGCTGCTTCCAAAATGTTTTTGTCTTCAATAATATTAGCAAGCTTAAAATTTAGCAACCCACTTTGTTGTGTGCCTTCAATATCACCCGGGCCCCGGATTTCCAAATCTTTCTCAGCAATCTTAAAGCCATCATTCGTTTCACACATAATTTTCAAACGCTGTTTCGCATCTGCTGATAATTTTACTTTGGTAGAAAGAATACAATAACTTTTTTCACTTCCACGTCCCACCCTGCCCCGTAATTGATGCAACTGTGGAAGTCCAAATCTTTCTGCACTTTCGATGACCATAACACTGGCATTAGGAACATTCACACCCACTTCAATCACGGTAGTGGAAACCATTATTTGTGTATCGCCTTTTACAAACCGATCCATATTTGTTTGTTTTTCCGCGGGTTTCTGCCGTCCATGTACCATGCTGATGTAATACTTCGGTTCGGGGAAATAAGCTTTTACTTCTTCATACCCTCGCATCAGATCTTCAAAATCAAGTTTGGCAGATTCATCAATCAGCGGATAAATTATATAAGCCTGCCTACCCCGTTTTATTTCAGACCTGATAAAATTCATTACCTGAGGTCGCAAATATTCCATTCTATGGACTGTAATTACCGGAATTCTTCCCGGTGGCATCTCATCCATTATACTATAATCCAAATCGCCATAAGCAGTAAGTGCGAGTGTACGCGGGATAGGCGTTGCAGTCATTACAAGGATATGTGGATTGATCTCATTTTTATCCCAAAGTCTTGCTCTTTGAGCTACCCCAAAACGATGTTGTTCATCAACGATTGCCAATCCAAGATTTTTAAATTGAACCGCATCTTCAATGAGTGCATGTGTTCCCGTTAATATCGTAGTCTCTCCATCAATGGTTGCTTTCAGAGTTTCTCTTTTCTGTTTAGCCGTCGATGATCCGGTAAGAATTCCAACTTTTACCGGGAGCCCATCCAACATGGTTTTTAAGTTTTGGAAATGTTGCCTTGCCAGAATTTCCGTTGGAGCCATGAAACAACTCTGATAACCACTATCAGCCGCAATCAGCATGGCAAGAAGTGCCACCATCGTTTTTCCACTTCCCACATCGCCCTGAAGAAGACGATTCATCTGTTTGCCACTGCCTACATCTTTTCTGATTTCTTTCAACACTCTTTTTTGAGCACCTGTCAGTTCGAAGGGGAGATTTTCATTATAAAAACTATTGAAAAGATTCCCAACTTTTGAAAATACCAATCCTTTCGAAAAACTATTTCTTTTGAATCTCAGAAATCCCATTCGTAGTTGTGAAATAAAAAGTTCTTCAAATTTCAACCGTTTTACTGCCTTTTCATAATCATCTTGTGAAGCAGGAAAATGAATATTTCTAAAAGCATCGAATCTTTTTACCAGGTGAAATTTTTGCAAAATATCATCAGGAATATTTTCGGGAACATCTTTCTCAAAAAGCATTTGTAACAGCGCAAACGTCAAAGTTCCCATTTGCCTTCCGCCCATGCTTTTTGCCTTCAATTTTTCGGTACTGGGATAAATGGGTTCAAGAAAGCTTTTCGCATTCTTGTTGGCTTCGGTCAACATTTCCATTTCAGGATGCGTGATTTGTGGAGCATTCATAAAAAATCCGGCTTTACCAAAAACAAGAAAATGAGATCCAATATGTATAGACTTTTCTATCCAGTTTATCCCCTGAAACCAAACGAGCTCCAGTTCTCCTGTTCCATCATAAAGCGTTGCAACCAACCTTCTGCCCCGGTTTTCACCCAACGTTTCCACGGATGTAATTTTACCTTTTACCTGCACGTAATCTGTTTCAGAATTGATTTTATTAATCGGAGTTATCTGTGTACGATCAATGTGCCTGAAAGGAAAATATTGCAATAGATCATTAAAAATAAATATCCCGGCTTCTTTTTTCAAAATATCTGCCCTGAAAGGTCCAACGCCTTTCAAATACTCAATCGGATTGCTCAATATAAAAGCTGAATTCGGAATGTTGTACCGGTTTTAGTTGTGTTGATTTTACAAATATAATAAGATGTTTCTGTAGAGGAATTGAAGCGCATAATCGGAACTTATGCCTGGTTCACACAATAAATTCTTCTTTTTTTTGTTTATGATAAATAATTGTAAAAGTTCATGTTGTTGTGTTAACGGGGATACAAAAAACGATGCTTATTGATTTGAGATCATTAAAAAAAATCCTCAGGCCTTATCTTTGTCCGGCAGTTAAAAAAACAAAATCCATTTTTTAATAGCATTAAGATTACGCGATGAAATTATCAATAAAAGCGCATTCTTAATTCAATGAAAAATCTATAAAAAGTCTAATGAAAAATACTTCTAATAAAATTTTTTTATTCATAACGTCCCGATTCCTTTTTTTACTTCCCTTGATTTTTATTTCGGCTAGTCCCAAATCAAATTTGCCGGTAAAATTCGTAACAGAAATTCAAAAAATTCTTCCTGCAAATGAAAACATGTCCGGATTGTATTTATATGACAGCCTGAAATTGGATAATCTTGGCTTATCGAGGCAGGCATTCAATGAAGGAATAAAAGGATATAATTATTTGCGCTCGATGGGTAAATTGGAGAATGACCATGTTTTATCGATCGTGGATTTTAGTTTGTCATCGAATCAAAAACGTTTGTTTGTGATAGATATGGAAAACCTGAAATTGCTTTTCAATACTTATGTTGCTCACGGCCGCAATTCAGGAAAAGAATTTGCAGGACGCTTTTCTAATTCACCCGAAAGTAATATGAGCAGCCTCGGTTTTTTTATAACCAAAAATACGTATCACGGTGAGCACGGTTTGTCTTTAAAATTAGAAGGCGAAGAAAAAGGGATTAATGACAATGCAGCAAGTCGTGCAATCGTTATTCATTGTGCCGATTATGTAAGCGAGAGAACTATTAAATCGCTTGGATATATTGGTAGAAGTCTTGGCTGTCCTGCATTACCAAAGAAATATACCAAACCTATTATTGAGACCATAAAAGATGGTTCTTGTCTTTTTTTATACAGCGAAAGTCAACATTATCTTTCCAATTCTGAGATATTACAACAAGCTTCTTAAAAAAAAACCTCATTTTTATAATGAGGTTTTTTTTAGAACAGTAGTAAACGAACAAAAAAAGGAAAATTCGGTTTTATTTTTTGTGAGTGTATTTTTTTTCTAAAAAATCAATTTATTTTACAAACAAAATTGACAACACTAAATGAAACCAAAGATCGCTTTTGTTACAGGTGGTTATTCAGGAGAAGCCGAAATTTCCTATCAATCAGCAAAAACAATTGAAAAAAATATTGACCCGGAAAAATTTGAAACTTATAAAATAGACATCACGCCGCAAGGATGGTTCTATCAGGATAAAAATCAAAAAATTGAAATCGACAAAAATGATTTTTCCATTTTAAGCAATGGTGATAAAATTTGTTTTGATGCTGTTTTAATTGGGATTCATGGAACGCCCGGAGAAGATGGAAAATTGCAAGGCTATTTTGATCTGCTCAATTTGCCCTACACTTCATGCGATTGCGCCACATCCGCACTCACGTTTAATAAAAGATATACCGTTGCGGTTGCTTCATTCTCAGGAATTAAAGTGGCTAAATCGGTTTTATTATTCAAGAATAGTTATCAGAATTCTGATGAATTAATTAAAAATTTGAAGTTTCCTGTTTTCATTAAACCAAACAATGGTGGTTCAAGCATCGGAATGAGCAAAGTAAACTCCGCGTCAGAGGGGCTCGGGCTGGCAATTGAAAAAGCATTTAAAGAAGATAGACAAATTTTGGTCGAAGAATTTATTCAAGGCCGTGAGTTAACTATTGGAGTTTTTCAATCTAAAGGAAAAATTATTGCCCTGCCAATCACTGAAGTAATCTCAAAAAAAGATTTTTTTGATTACGAAGCAAAATATCTTGGTGCAAGTGAAGAAATCACGCCAGCAAAAATTGAAGAAGATATTGCGCAGCAGATTAAGAAAGAAGCGATAAAAATTTATCAAATTTTTAATTGCCGGGGAATTGTTCGGATAGATTTTATTTACAATGAAAAAGAAAAGCAACCTTATATGCTGGAAATAAACACCGTACCGGGGCAAACGGATGCAAGTCTTGTTCCTCAACAAGTAAGAGCGATGAGCTGGAGCCTGATGGAATTTTACACGGCATTGCTGGAGGAATGTTTAGGTGTCTAAATTTATTAAATTGCACCACTTTAATTTTTCACTTATATTTAGATCGTGTTTAAATTTATTGCAAGACAAAGCTTTTTTGTAAACCTGGTCACCGCGCTGGTGTTGGTTTTCCTTTTGGGCTTTTTGTTTTTTCAATCGCTCGGCTGGCTTACTCACCACGGTGAATATTTAAAAGTGCCTTCAGTTATGGGAAAAAATGTTGATGATGCAGTAAATCTTTTAGAAAAAGAAGGTTTTGAAGTAGTGATCACAGATTCTTTATACAATGATAGTTTGCCTTTGAATATTGTGAAGAAACAATTGCCGGATCCGGAGGCTACTGTGAAAGTAAACCGTACTGTTTTTTTAAATGTGAATCCAACCACTTTGCCCATGATCGAAATGCCAAACCTGGAAGGGTTGAGCTATCGGTTTGCTTTAGATAAATTACAAAAGAATCATTTGAAATTAGGAGATACAACGGTCACGCCGAACTTTATGAAGGGTTCTGTTCTATCGCAATCGTTTCAGGGCTCTAAAATTAAGCCGGGCACCAAAATAAGGTGGGGATCTGCGGTAGATTTAGAAATAGGCGGAGGCAATGAAGAAGTAAAAATTCCTGTACCGGATTTGTTGGGATTAACTGTAGCAGATGCCAAAGCTATTCTTAAAGATAAAGGAATTGTGCTGGCCGCAATTCTTACCTCAGGAAATATAATTGATACCGCAAATGCTTTTATATTTAAACAAAATCCTGACGTGTTTAGCTATGGAAATACTCCTGCTACTATACAACCAGGACAAACCATGGATATTTGGATTCAGGCTGAACGGCCCATCGTGGACACTTTAAAAATTGATAGTCTAAAAAAACCATAATTTTTATGAAAAATATTTCTGTTGAAGAATTGAAATCGAGAATGGATAACGGAGAAAAATTAAATCTCTTAGATGTCAGACAACCTGAAGAAACTGCAGAATTCAATATTGGTGGTATCGCATTTCCACTGGGGAAAATTCAAAGTATGCAAACAGAAGAAATTGAAAATCTCCGTGATGAAGAAGTGATCTGCTATTGTCGTAGTGGAAACAGAAGTGGCATGGCTGCACTCGTATTAGAACAACTTGGTTTCAAAAATGTAAAAAACCTGACAGGGGGAATGCTGGCCTGGAAAGAAATGATAGCTAAGTAAATAAAGAAAAAAGGTAAATTCCTATTTTCAGTTTGCAATTATTGTAAATTTATTCTTCAGGCAACTCAATAACCATAGCACTTGCGCCACCGCCACCATTGCATATTCCTGCTGCGCCAATTTTACCTTTATTCTGTTTCAATACATTTATAAGTGTAACAATTATCCGTGCGCCACTGCAACCCAACGGATGCCCGAGGGCAACCGCGCCGCCATTTACATTTACTTTTGCTGCATCCAAGTTCATGTTTTGTGAATTTACAATTCCTACCACACTGAATGCTTCGTTCAATTCAAAAAAGTCGATATCATTTATTTGCAACCCTGCTTTACTGATGGCTTTAGGAACTGCAAGCGAAGGTGTAGTAGTAAACCATTCAGGTGCTTGTTCTGCATCAGCATAACTCAAAATTTTTGCAATAGGTTTCAAGCCTAAACGATCTGCTTTTTCTTTACTCATCAAAACCAAAGCCGCTGCGCCATCATTGATGGTGCTCGCATTGGCCGCAGTTACGCTACCACCTTTTTCAAAAGGAGATTTCAAATCTGGTATCTTTTCAAATTTCACATTAAAAGGCTCTTCGTCTTTCAACATCACAATTGGATCACCCTTTCTTTGAGGAATCTCAACACCTATAATTTCATCTTTGAATTTCCCTTCATTAGTTGCCGCCTGGCTTCGCTTATAACTTTCAATAGCAAATTCATCCTGCTGCCCCCTCGAAATATTGCATTCTCTGGCACATAATTCGGCCGCATTTCCCATTGCAAATTCATTATAAACATCGGTTAAGCCATCTTTTGCCATCCCATCTATCAGGTTGGTATTTCCATATTTAGTCCCCCAGCGAACCGCCGGTGCATAAAAGGGAGCGCTGCTCATATTTTCCATTCCACCGGCAACAATTACTTCGGCATCTCCTAATAAAATACTTTGAGCGCCATTCATAATCGCTTTCATGCCACTGGCGCAAACTTTATTGATCGTAGTACAACAAACATTTTTTGAAAGTCCCGCAAATATAGCCGCCTGCCGCGCAGGCGCCTGTCCAAGGTTGGCTTGTAATACGCAGCCCATATAAACTTCCTGAACATCTTCCGGTTTTATTCCGGCTCTTTCAACTGCTGCTTTAATTGCGGTTGCGCCAAGCTTTGTGGCCGGAATGTCTCTCAAACTTCCTCCAAAACTTCCTATTGGTGTGCGAACTGCTGATAGAATATATACTTCTTTGTTCTCCATAAAAATTATTGAATAACAAAGATAACGAACAAAAAATAAGATGAAAAAGATAAGAGCTAAGGCTTCTGCGTTTGAAAAAGCCCTTGAATAAAATTACTTTGAGCATCTGGAGGACAGTTATTTATCCTACATATCTCAAACTTATATGCTAATCGAAAAAGATTTCGGATATTTATAACCATAAATTATTTACTTCGCGTAAGTTTAAAAAAATAAAATCATGAGCAACATTATTCCAATGAAAAAATTTGTGACTACGATGGTTGTTACCTCAATCATTATGGTAATTATGGCAATTATTTCTCTGTGCTGGACTTATTAATGACTGAATATAACGATTAGCTTGAAGAGAAAGAGTTATGATACCGCAGGAAACCATACAGCAAATTGTAAGCAGGATTGATATTATTGAGATCATCAATTCATTTGTAAAACTGAAAAGAAGAGGCACTAATTATATAGGGCTTTGTCCTTTTCATAACGAGAAATCCCCGTCTTTTACTGTTTCGCCTACCAAAGAAATTTATAAATGTTTTGGTTGTGGGCGTAGTGGAAATGCCATCAGTTTTCTGATGGAACACGAAAAATACAGTTATGTAGAAGCACTAAAATGGCTGGCCGCTAAATACAATGTAGAAATAGAGGAAAAAGAAACCAGTCCTGAATATAAGCAACAGCAACAAGCTGCCGACAGTCTTTATATCATCAATAAATTTGGACAGCAATTTTTTTCCGATACGTTATTCAATTCTGAGGAAGGAATGGATGTAGGAATGAGTTATTTGAAAGAAAGAGGATTCAGGGAGGAAACGATTATTAAATTTGAATTGGGATATAATCCGGAAGCACGAGATACTTTTGCGAAAGCGGCTGTGGAAAAACAATTCAGTAAAGAGCTTTTGCAAAAATCAGGTTTAGTGGTTCAGCGGGATAATGGATTACAGGATAATTATCGAGGCCGCGTTATTTTCCCGATTCACAATCAATCCGGAAAAATATCAGGATTCGGCGCCAGGCTGATCAGAAAAAATGACAAAGCACCCAAATATATCAACACTCCCGAAAATGAAATTTATGTAAAAAGCAAAATTTTATTCGGATCGTGGTTTGCACGTCAGGCAATTGATAAAGCTGATGAATGCTTATTGGTAGAAGGTTATACGGACGTGATTTCTCTTCACCAGGCAGGGATAGAAAACGTGGTGGCAAGTGGAGGAACTTCACTTACACCTGATCAATTAAGGTTAATAAAAAAATACACTTCCAATCTTACAATTTTATATGATGGCGATGCAGCCGGCATCAAAGCCGCTTTGCGCGGGCTCGATCTGGCGCTCGAAGAAGGATTGAATGTGCAACTGGCTTTGCTACCGGATAATGAAGATCCTGATAGTTATGTAAATAAATATGGCGCTTCAGTGTTCACAAATTTTATCAAAGAAAACAAAAAGGATTTCATTTTATTTCAATTAGAATTTTCTTTATCAGAAGCAGGAAATGACACTAATAAAAAATCACAAGCCGTAAACAGAATCGCTGAATCTATTTCGAAAATTGATAAAGCGGAAGATTTTACAAAACAAGAAGATTACATCCGGAAAACTGCTGAAATTTTGAAAATCGATGAGGGAGGTTTGCACAACCTGGTCAATAAATTTTTACGGGAAAAATTAAGTAAAGAAGAAAAGAAATCTTTTCAAACTGAAAAAGTTTTCCAGGAGCCCGGAAACAAAATTCCAGAGATTGAAAACGCAGAACAGGAAACGCTTAGTCTTTTACAAGATGAAATATTTCATGAAAGATCATTGGTAAGATGTCTGCTGGAGTTCGGTTCGAAAGAATGGGAAGCTGATAAAAAAGTGGCTGACTACCTGTTGTATGATTTTATGGAAGCTGATACCATCGAAGACGAGATGTTGAAAAAAATAATCAACACTTATAAGATTTGGTATGAAGAAAAACTGGAGCCAACCGAGAAAAGTTTTTTATATTCAGATGATTTGAAAATGTGCAACGCCGTTGTAAATCTTATCGAGTTTCCATATGAAGTAAGTGAAGGTTGGGAAACAAAATTTGAAATGCCAGTGCCTAAAAGAGAAGATAATTATAAGAATGATATCAGTTCCACCCTTCGTTATCTTGAATTGAAAAAAATAAAAAAGCTGATTGGCATTAATGCAGAGGAATTAGGGAAAACAACCTCCGTAGACCGACAAATGCTTTTGATACAAACGCACAGCCATTTAAAAAACATGGAAATGCAGATTACCAAAGAAATAGGAATGGTAATTATGAAATAGAAGATTCCCTGATTTTTTCAATCAATCAAAATAGAAATACTTTTTATTTATCCGTTTACTGTTTCAAGGTTATTACAGCGTTATAATAAAAAAACCATCTGAAAAGTTTTCAATTCCAGATGGCAACAATATTTTTAGGTTGTCTATTTAATGATTAGAATCCTTCAGCCTCAGCATATTTTCTGGAAGCAGACTTTATTTTTATAACTTTCGAAGAAATTGCTTTTTGTTTAACTTCATTGCAAACCTGGCTCTTAGTAAAGCGTTGAGCACTCCAGACATAATCCAGAACTACTTCCTCACCTGTCTCATATCCCATATCCATTAAAAAATCCCATGAACCATGACGGTTCAGATCACTCACGATTTTTGAAGCTTGCTTCGGAAAAGCAACCCATAACTTTGTTTCATCCCGTAACGCAGGGCACAATTCAGAAAAGATTTGTTGCAACTGATGCGAGTTTAATGCAAAAACAAGTGCAAAATCAATTTTACGAACTTTTAAAAGCTGTGTAACATTTTTTGAAAATGAAAGTTTCGAAAACTGTTTCTCAATTGTAGAAGGGAGGCCTTGAATCAACAGATTTTTTTCATCCTCTAATTGCAATTTTTCAAACATTGTTTGGGACATGAGTAGAGCAATATTTTAAGATTAAAAATAGTCTTTAAATCCTGCACACTTTATTCCTCAATTGGAATAAAACGAAAATAGTAAATAATGCAGCGTTAGACGAATGCAAAGGTAAGAAAAAAAAAGCACTTAACAGGCAAACCTACGACCAAAAGGTCGATGTTAACAACAATTTTGTAAGCATTTAAGACTTTATAGGCTTATAATATTTTAATGCGTCCGGTAGCTCGGCTTTCAACTTGGCCATTCTTTTGGAATCCACGGGATGGTCGCTCAAAATCTCAGGGGTTGTATTTCCTTTATTCAATTGCGCCATTCTCTCCCAAAGTGAAAGGGCTTCTCTTGGATTATAACCAGCCATTGCTGCGAAAATCATTCCGTAATGATCCGCTTCTAATTCCTGTTTGCGTGAATTTGGCAGCAAAACTCCCACTTGCGCAGTTGGAGCATAAATACTGTTGAATATACTGTTTGCCTGGCTATTTCCAGAAGTAAAGATATCACCACCAATGCCAATGCCTTGTGCTAATAAAGCCTGGCTCATTCTTTCCTGACCATGATGTAAAACAGCATGTGATATTTCATGTCCCAATACGATGGCCAGACCAGCTTCATTCTGACTTATGGGTAACAACCCGGTATAAACAACAACTTTTCCTCCAGGCATACACCATGCGTTTGCTTCCTTGTTTTCAATCAAATTAAATTCCCATTTGTACCCAGCCAGTTGATCCGACATTCCTTGTTTAGAATAATATTTTGTAATTGCATTTGCAATACGGCTACCCACACGTTTTACCATTTCCGCGTCTCTATTAGATGTACTGCTTACTACTTTATTCTGAGTCAAAAATTGATGATATTGGGTTACAGCTTCTTGCTGCAATGAAGATTCGGGCACAAGAGATAACTGACTTCTGCCAGTTATTTTATTGGTAGTACAGGCGGTTAATAACATCCCTGAACTGATTAAAAGGATAAACAACTTTTTCATTAATATTTATTTTTTATTATCATAAACAATTGACGTACCAAAAATCTATCTGCTCTTACACAGATGCTTTCAGGAAGAAATAAGTTGCCAGGAAAAACTAAAATTACTATAAATCTTTACGGCGGGATTTTCTACGATCGCGATGTTTGAGGATGGGGACACGCCCTTCATTTCCTTTCAATAAACGGCTGATATTTTTTTGATGGGTAAGCACAATAAGCGCTGCAACAGCAACAGCAAATACCCGATAGAAAACTTCTTTTTCATTATAAATCCATAACACGCAAATTGGGAGTGCCACGCCAGCGATAATAGAACTTAGAGATACATAACGTGTTAAATAAAGAACCAATAAAAATACGCCCACACAGTTGATGGCAACAATCGGCTGAATAGCCAGTACCATTCCGAATAACGTTGCCACACCTTTACCACCTCTGAAATCTGCCCAGATTGGGTAAATATGACCAATTACCGCAGCAAGGCCAAGCCCGATCATTAAATTTGTTCTGTCGAGTTCGTTTGTCAGATAATAAGGGAGTAAATTATACAGTGCCACTGCAAGAATCCCTTTGAGCATATCTCCAACCATTACAATCGTTCCAAACTTTGGGCCTAATACCCGGAATGTATTTGTAGCACCCATATTTCCACTACCATAATTACGGATGTCTATGTTGAAGAAAATCTTACTAATAATAATCGCAGTAGGAATAGACCCAATAAAATAGGCTAGTATAATTAAAACAAATTCTTTCATGTTAATGTATCAATACAACAAAAGGGATAGCAAATATAAGATATAAATCATGCGCGATTCCCTTAATTTTCCTAAAATTATCATTTATCGTTTCTCAAAAACAATCGCCAGCCAGTCGCCGCGCTGTTTCGTTTGCTTTTTAACAAGATCTTTTTCTTCAAAAATATGCTGCATTTTTTGTTCATCTGGTATCAAGAATCCCGAAACTAAAAGTAACGATCCAGGTTTCAATAAGCCAGCAATTGCCGAAGATTCAAGATTCAGGATATTTAGATTGATATTGGCCAGCAGTATGTCTGCCGGTTTAATTTCTGAAAGGTTTTCTTGTTGCTTAAGTAAGATATTTTGACAGTGATTCGCCTCAATATTTTCAGTAGCATTACGAATACTCCAATCATCAAAATCAATCGCAATAATTTTTGAAGCACCGCATTTTTCTGCAAGTATGGACAATACACCGGTGCCGGTTCCAAAATCAATTACGTTTTTACCAATGAAGTTCATGGTCTCCATCAGTTCAATCATCAAATAAGTTGTAGCATGATGCCCTGTTCCAAAGCTCATTTTCGGCGTAATGATCAATTCATATTTTACGCCCTTAACTGGCTTGTGAAAGGAAGGCCGAATTGCTGCAAAATCATGAACAATTACCGGCCCAATGCTATGCTCCCATTGTTTATTCCAGTTTTCTTCTTCAATAATAGTCTTAAGGAAAGCGGTATTTGCAGGGAGAATCTCTTTCAATTTTTCTTCATCAAAATTGATTTCATTAATGTACGCATTCAGTAAATTATTTTCCTGCTCGAATGCATAAAACAGAATATCTGATAATTGCGCAATCAGTATTTCACCTTTTTCAGTTGAAGTTATTTCGATCTGTATTTTAAAATATTTTTTCATAAAAAAAAGCCTGTAGATTTTACAAGCTTTCTCATTTTAGTTCCTAATGAATTAACGGTCACTATTTTCCCGATGTGAGACAGTGCCTTGTTCAGGTCTTGGTAACAAAACCTTGCGGCTTAATTTGAATTTACCTGTTTTACTATCTACTCCAATCAATTTTACTTTTACTTTATCACCTTCCTGAAATATATTGTCCATATTTTCCAATCGCTTCCACATGATTTCTGAAATGTGCAACAGTCCTTGCTTGCCCGGTAAAAATTCAACGAAGGCTCCAAATTCTTTAATCCCTTTAACAGTGCCTTCGAACACATCGCCGACTTCAGG
>JBDTKF010000139.1:0-22423 GCA_039935455.1 Ginsengibacter sp. | reverse complement strand
CACCATTTCGAATAAACTAAAGTAGCCATATTAATAGATATAACATTTCCTCCTTTTAAAATTTCAATTCCCTGAACTTCTTTTTCATTAACTGGATTCGGTTCTTCCCAACTATCCACTAATAAGTCTTCATTACTAATGGTTTCTGTTTGAGCAACAGTTGTCTATTTTTGATTTTCCTGGTTATTCTCACTGTTATTGCAAGAAGTCAAAAGTAATCCTGTCAAGATCGAGAATGTCAATAATTGTTTTACATTTAATTTATTATTTTCCTACTCTTATGGTTTTTCGGTAACACCCGTTTTTGAATTGATTTCTATCTCCAATTATTTTATATTATCTGTTCCCAGCCTCGAACAAATCCCGATGTTGTACGATCGCCTTTATTGCGTTTAAAGATTATCTCGAAATCTTGTTTTGTACAAAAACTCTATTACTCGACTGAAATAATGGTTGACTGCCGTGCGCAAAGTTGCCAACCTCCTTTGTTTTTCATCCAGATGTTGGTATAACGTCTTTTTACGGTTTTACCTGCATTGGGCATTTTACCGGTTGGATGTAATGTCTCATTTCCCATCGCAATGGCAAGGTTCTTAGTAAACGTTACCTTTTCAGTTATCCGTACAAATTCTTCCATGTCTACTGCACCCTGCCTCATCAGTTGCATTAGCTCTTGAAGTGTGGTGATTTTATTGGTGGGTGCGTTTACTACAAAATTTGGTGAGAACAATTTGTATAATGCTGCCGTGTCCTTTTTTTGAAATGCTTCTCTTTGGGCATCTTCAAGTTTACGTATTTCTATTTCTGCTTTGCTTTGTGCATAGGTTGTAACAACAAGGAGTATTGCCAAACAAGTTAATAGTTTTTTCATCTTAAATTTTTTATTAAAATAAAGTGGTTATCCTATAGCGAAACTTGAATCTATACAACATGTTAGAAATTTTAAACTGTAAATAAGATGTCTTTTGCGGTATTTTTTATGGTTCTGAAAGTTTCAACCGTATCAAAATCTTTTTTTTCTCTTTTGTATCTGGCTTAGATTTCAAACCCGATAATATCTTTAGGTGAACGTATTTCTGAGTTCTATTTTTTAAATTTCGATTCATACATATTTATCCATTCTTTTACGCTTATTTTTTTCATCAATTCACCGATTAGGTCATAAGGAATTTCGTCTAATTTCTTAAAGCGAACACAACTTTTACCCATATCAAGTTTTTGCTTACTATGCTTTGGATACTCATTTACAAACCATTCCAATAATTTTGGGTCGGAATAGATTCCCATATGGTAAAAATTAATTGAATTTTTTTGAGAAGCAATTCCTGCAAAGGGTAATGGTTCGCTTGGTTTACAATGATAACCTGCGGGATAAAGAATATGAGGGACAACATAACCAAGTCCACCATAACTAATGGCTGCTTCAAAACCCTTAGGAAGGTTTTGAACAATTACATTGTGTAACTTATTAAATTGTTCTGCTCTGTCTGCAGGAATTGTGGACAGGATTTCCTTTACTGTTTTTCCGTTTGCTTTCATATTCGATTGATTAAAGATGCTGGTCAATCGAAAACGAGCTGGGCTGGCGAAGTACGGGAATTAGTATTTCGTCCAATCCAGAACCGCTGCTGATTGAAAATATGAATTAAAGTTAACAACAAAAAGCTAAATAATTATTGGTCAATCCAAGTAAATCCTGCTTCAAACAGTTTACTTTTTTATAGAGGCCAACGTTGTATGCACATGTATGATGAAATGAATAATATAGGGACGGACAAAATTATTATCCACCATTCTCTTGAAAGTTTTGCTTTAGCCACTACAAGGAAATTTAATAATAGGATCATTAGAACCACTACTATTTGCCCGGTTTCCAACCCTATATTGAAACTGAATAAAGGAAGTGCAATATGCTGTTGCTTTGACAGCATAAAACGAATATAATTTGCAAACCCCATTCCATGAATTAGTCCAAAGAACAAGGCCAGAAAATAATTGATCCTGAATGACTTTGGTGCCATTTTTTTTTGAAATAAATTTAACAGAGAAGTAAACACAATAGTTAAGGGTATCAAAAATTCTACCCAGTCAGATTCAAATCGGATTACATCATAGGTACTTAATGCAAGAGTAAAGGAATGTCCTATCGTAAATGCCGTTACTAAAACTAATACCTGTCTCCAATTGTTTATTGAATAAATAGTTGCCAATGCAGTTATGAACATCAGATGATCAAGTGCTTCCCAATTAATAATATGATTCCAGCCTAAGTTGAAGTAAAATGTAAAGTCATTCATAGCTAATTAGGAAACAGTTAATTTATTACTTTTGTTTTGACAAATATCTTGAAAATATTAATCACCTCTCACTTTATTCATGATTATCAAATTATACAAATTAGCTCTGGTAATAGGTTTAGGTTATTTTGTTAGCAGTTTCGCGTTTCATCCAATCTATTTCAGTGTAACGGAAATCGAACATAATGCTAAAGGAAATAGATTGCAAGTGAGTTGCAAGATTTTTGCTGAGGATTTAGAGAAAACATTGAGTAAAACTTATCATACTCATGTAGATGTTTCGCAAACAAAAGATAAGGTGAGACTGGATAAATTACTAAATGATTATATCCAGAAGCATTTAAAAATTGCAGTCAATAACAGCATGGTTTCTTTAAATTACCTTGGATATGAAAAAAGAGAAGAAGCCATTTACTGCTATTTTCAGGTTGATAATGTTCACAACATAAAAACTATCTCTGTTACTGATAATATTCTATATGAGTATGAGGAAAGTCAGATGAGCCTATTGTTTATAACGATAAATGGTAGTCGAAAAAATATAGATCTTACAAATCCTCAAGATAAAATAGAACTTAAATTTTAATTTTCGGGTTTCTTATTTTACAATAACTTTTTTATCAGTTTTTTCCTTTACTGATTTTGATAAATAGAACAGATAATCTATGAAATATTAAAAATGCGCTAATCAGTATCGAGGCGGAAGAAATCAGATTGCCCAACTGGAAATTATATAGAAAATGCAGGTGGGCTACCTTATGGATGTACAACTTTGCGCAAAACTGAATTTAGGGTGGTTCAGTAGTTTAAGATTTTTTCTTTTTTCTAGTTGGGTAAAATTCTCAAAAATCATAACAGAATACAAGATCAAAGGGATTAAACGTCAACAATTTATGAGTTTTTTCAAAAAAAAATGTTAGGTTTGATTTTTTTATTTTATAAGATATTTATAAGCTGACATATACTAACTGGTAGTGGATCAAATGGATATCCATCGTCAATCAATTGTAAAAATTAAATACATGCAAAAATATTTTTCGTTCGTACTGTTATGCTTCATATACAATAGTTCGGTATTTGCTCAAACTAATATCACTGCTAAAACTGTTGTAAAAATAAAAATTATAGAAGGAGATACTAAACACATTACACCAGCAATGGTATGTATTACAAAAAGCGGGTCTAACCAAGTACACTTGCCACCGTTAGGTGAAGTAGAGAAAGATGTGTCTAATCTTGATGCGTTTTTTAAAGGAGTGGAATTTGATACAGCTAAAAATTGGGTAGGACCAGTTCGCATGACGAATGGCAGAGGAAACAATAAGGATCGTAGTGGAATATATGGAGTTACACCTTCTATCCCTTATTGGAAAGCACCCGTAATGTACCAGACTTCTGGTGATTTTTCTATTGAATTACCTATTGGCGTTTGGAAAATAAACATAGAACATGGAAATGAATATTTGCCCATTGATGAAGAGATAATTATTAAAAAATCCAATACAACATTAACCAAAACATTTGTACTAAAGCGCTGGATAAACATGCCAGATCTTGGATGGTACTCCGGAGATGTTCATGTACATCATCCTACAAACAAACCCGGGTTCAGAGAATACTTGTTAGAGATGGCAAAATCTGAAGATTTGCACCTCGTTAATATATTGGAAATGGGAGACCACGCCGGAGTTACATTCAAACAACAGGGTTTTGGACAAAAATTCAGGGTAAATAAAGGTAAATATTGGTTAGTATCCGGACAAGAAGATCCAAGGAGTCGCTTTGGTCATATTTCAGGGCTCAACATAGATCGAATGGTAAGAGATACTACTGTTTATGATTATTATGACATTGTGCTTAGAAGTTTGAAAATGCAGCCTGGTGCTGTTGTTGGGTTTGCGCATTTTTCCTGGTTTCCATTAAATGATCAGAATGCTAAATCGGGTTTTCCATGGTTGATAACAACTGGTCAGATTGATTATGTAGAATTGCTCCAGTTTTCACTATTGAACGATTTAGATTATTATGATTACTTAAATCTGGGCTTCCGGATTGTTGCTGCTGCAGGAAGCGATTTTCCCTGGGGATCTACAATAGGAGAGGTAAGAACGATGGTTTATACCGGAAATAATTTTACACCTAACAAATGGTTTTCTGCACTTAAAGCTGGTCACACATTTGTTACGAATGGACCGGCACTTTTTTTAACTGCTGATGGGAAATTGCCTGGCACTGAAATTTTTAAATCCTCAGGATCATCAATTAAGATTGCCGTAAAAGCACTTTCAAGATCCAAAATAGGTACTATAAAAAGAGTTGCAATTTATAATAATAAAGGTTTAGTGAGTGAGGCATTAAATGTATATAACAAAGATTCAATTGTAATAAACCTTGATCATAAGCTTAAATATAGTCAATGGATTTCAGCAGTCGTAATTTGCGAAAATGGTGCTGTAGCACACACAACCCCTGTTTACGTAGTTGTGGATGGGAAGCCTACCTACGATATAGATAAAGGCCCCGAAATTATTGAAAAACAAATACAAAGCATCCAGGTTTTAAATAAAAAAGATTCAGCTGTAACACCTGTGGATCATGGATTGATTGAAAGATATAATACTGCAATTAAATTTTATCAAATACTGCTTAGTGAAATGACAAAAGATAAACAGGAGCGGGATAACAAATAACAATAAGTAATTTTATTTTTATCCTGAAAAATTCTATTCATGATTGGATAACATATACGGATTGGCTATGTCCGTACAAGGGATGAACCTTCAGTCGAAATAAAAGTACAGTAAACGAACAAATAATTGAGATTCTGGTTGATAGCTACAATTGTTTCGAATGTGGCATCGCACGGTCATTATAGGATTATTTCTTTGCCCAATTGAAGAATTACTTCAGGATTTTGCAGTTTCGCCCCACTATTGGAAAGTTTTTAATAATGTCGAAGCTGGTTCCATATTTCTGTACAAAAAAAAACGCCCATTTTAAGGGCGTTACTGGATTTTCCTGGTGGCTACTCATTGTCTCTTAAAGATCTTATTTCCTCATGTGCTTTTAATATTTCATCATATTGTTCTTGAATCATTGTTACCGCGTCAGGAGACAATTGTTTCCTGTCTGCCAAAGCATCTTCATAGGCTTTTTTAGCTACGTCTTCCCCATACTCGCAGGAAGACAATATTTTTTCACGATCATCAGAATCTAGGGCGGTTTTAAGATCCATCCACATGCGGTGAATTTTACCTGACAAGTGGGTTTCGTCTTCGTCAGGAGTATCTTCAGACGCAGGTACTAAAGAACGAAGTGATTCATTATTAGTCTGACTCTGTTTGCTAAATTTTGAAAATAAATTTTTCAAATCTGCATCTTTAATTTCCTTCATTGCTTTTTGATAACCTTCATAACGATCGTTATTAATAAGGATCAGATCATTAAGGGTTTCGGTGGTCTGTTCAATTATTGTTTCCATAAAATAAGTTTTTTATTTGAATGATAATTACAGGTGTAAATTCAACAAGTATACCAATATTCTTAATTATTGGCAGTCTTTGATTTACAATTTTTAGGATAAATTATTTGTAGAAAAGATGCCGCCAATCGGTAAGGGAATGTACAAAAAAGCCTTAGACCAAAAATTGTTTATGGAGTGTTAAATAATAGTTTGGAGTTTTGAAAAACCTTCTCTATTATCAGATTGTGATCTCTTTATTTTACAAAACAAAGGACCGGATGAAAATGTGGAAATGGATAAAGCTTCGTTGAGTTTATCTATAAATGACTGGAGTTTCCAGGCATTCTTTTACTTTTTTAAACTCATCCTCAGCCTCTGAGAGGACGATAAGAGTGTCATTGGTTTCAATTATTGTAGAATCTACCGGAACAAGATATCCATCGCTTCTTTTAATCATAGAAACAAGAATGTTTTTTGGAAACCCGAGATCGATAATTTTTTTATGTACGGCATAGGAACCGGAAGGAACTTCAAACTCTTTCATTAAGGGCTTTGGTATATCAAAAATTATTTTATCAGTTTCCGTGACTGGTTTTTCTTTTGTAGGCAATGCAACTTTCAACCATTTTGCTACAATTGGAAGCGTAGTTCCCTGGATCAACACAGAGGTTACTGAAATAAAAAAAACAATATTGAAGATCATATCCGCTTTATCAATTCCCGCCAAAAGAGGGTAAGTAGCAAAAACGATTGGTACTGCGCCGCGCAGGCCCACCCAAGAAATGTAAAGTCGCCTGGCAGTTCTCATCTTAAAAAATATCAAACTGATAAAAACACTAAAAGGGCGCGCCACGATGATCAAAAACAAGGAAATAAGTAGCCCGATTCCAAACACTGGCAAGATCTGCGAAGGAAAAACGAGCAGGCCGAGAGTAAGGAACAATACAATTTGCATCAGCCAGGCCAAACCATCAAACATCCGTAAAATCGTTTTCTTATGTGCCAGATCCTGGTTGCCAAGGAAAATAGCACAGATGTAAATAGATAGGAAACCATTTCCTCCTACAAAATCAGTGGTGGAGAAAGTGATAAACATCAATGCGATTACCAATACCGGGTAAAGCCCTTCAAAATCGAGGTTGACTCTGTTTATGATGATTTTACTCAGTTTCCCAAACACAAATCCGGCTATTGTGCCAAGAATCATTTGACGAAGAAACATTGGAATGACCGAAGAAAGACTTTGATCCGGATTCACAACCAGAGTTAAAAAAACAATGGTAAGTACGTAAGCCATCGGATCGTTGCTGCCACTTTCTAATTCCAATGTTGGCCTGAGATTGGCATTGAGTGACAGGTTTTTTGAGCGCAAAATTGAAAATACAGCGGCTGCATCGGTGGAGGAAATAATAGAACCGAGCAACATGCTTTCGTAAATTGTAAAATCGGTGATAAACCACACAAAGGTTCCAATGGATAGGGCCGTAAGAAGAACTCCTAAGGTTGATAGAATCATTCCCTGCCTGAATATAGGTTTTACAGAAGTCCAGTTGGTATCTAGCCCGCCAGAGAAGAGTATAAAATTCAGCGATACTATGCCAATAAATTGTGCCAATTTTGGGTCATTAAAAAGAACGCCGCCGATCCCCTCAGATCCGGCCAGCATACCGATCCCTAAAAAAAGTAATAAAGTAGGAACTCCAAATTTATAAGAAGTTTTACCTGCGATGATGCTTATAAAAAGCAATAGGGAACCAACTAATAATATATTTTCAATTGTTAGATTCATTCGATTATGCTAAAATAACTGTTCTTACAAATATACTTTACTTATGGCGTGGTCCATTCGGAACTAAACTATTGACGCAATGAATTTTTGAATTATTAGTGTGTAAAAGAAAATATTACTTCTTAATGGAAGATTGTGATCCTTGTTTATAATTTATTTAAAGAGCTGTTTTTCCGGATTATAAAAATTCTAAAATTCAGTGTTTAGTTGATACATGAGATTGAAATTCTACTATATTTGCTTACTAATTTTACTTTTGATCTTCGGTAGTTTAAAAAACAGGCAAATTGAAAAAAGACATTGATTTGGCCGGGGAATTTCAATTCCTATCCGGAGGGGGAGATATGGGTGAGCTTATTCGCGCTACAGATTGGAGTAAAACCCCTTTAGGAAATCCACAAGATTGGCCACAAAGTTTGCGTACTATTGTTTCCGTCATGCTTGACAATCCTTTTGGAATGTATATCGCGTGGGGTAAAAAATATACTCAATTATACAATGATGGCTACCGTCCCATATTAGGTGAAACAAAACATCCAAATGCATTAGGGATTAGCACCAGAGAAACTTTTGCAGAGATATGGCACATCATCGGATCTATGTTTGATGACGTAATGAAAGGAATTCCTGTCGGGTTTCCTGATTTTATGTTGCCACTTGACAGAAATGGATATGTTGAAAATTGTTATTTCGATTTTGCATACAGTCCAATAAGAAAAGAAGACGGGGAAGTAGGAGGGGTGTTGGTTACAGTAGTCGAAACGACAGCCAGGAAGAAAATGGTGGAAGAACTGAAGGAAAGTGAAGACCGTTATCGCATAAAAAAAGAAGAATTAGAAGAAGCATTTTCTAAAATTAAGCTTTTCAAGTTTATGGTAGATAATGCGGGTGATCCATTTATTCTGATGAGGGAAGATGGTAGTTTTGCGTATCTTAATAATATAGCACAAAAAAAATGGGGATATACCCGGGAAGAATTAGATAATATGAGGGTACCAGATGTTGATCCTAATTTTGACATTGATAAATTTAAAGCGCTTTTTTCTCAGGTTCAAACCGATACAGTTTCCCCATTTGAAAGTTTACATAAGAATAAGGAAGGCAAAATATATCCTGTCGAAATTAGTTTAGGTAGTTTGCAAATGGAAGGAAAACCGTTGATGTTTTCGGTAGCACGGGATATTACCGTTCGAAAAAAAGCGGAAAAGGAAATGATTGACGCTTCCCGGAAAATTGAAGAAAGCGAAAAGCGTTTTCGCGATTCAGTTCAACAGGCACCGCTTGCTATCGCCATTTTAAGAGGACCAGATTTCATCGTAGAATTAGCCAATGATGCTTATCAGCTGCTTGTTGACAGAACTGCGGAACAATTGATGGGCAACCCAATTTTAGAAGTGTTGCCTGAAGCAAAAGAAGTTGTTGATCCGTTATTGAACGAGGTGATTCGTACGGGAGTACCTTTTTACGGGAATGAATTTTATGTTCCGATAAAAAGATTGGGAAAATCGGTTCATTGCTATTTCAATTTTGTGTATTATCCATTAAAGGATGAGGATAATCAAAT
This sequence comes from Ginsengibacter sp., assembly GCA_039935455.1. Lineage (GTDB taxonomy): Bacteria > Bacteroidota > Bacteroidia > Chitinophagales > Chitinophagaceae > Ginsengibacter. Next base: position 13,310 of record JBDTKF010000139.1, on the reverse strand, counting down.
TTCTGGCATTATGGCTGTTGCTATGGAAGTTACAACACTTGTAACAGCAAAACACATATTGGAGGAGAGTGAAAAACACTTACGCAAGATGATCATGGAATCTCCCATTTCGATGACCATTTTAAGAGGAAAAGAATTCATTATTGAAATGGCCAATAAAGCCATGTTTAAAAATGTATGGCGAAAAACTGAAGCGGAAATAATTGGCAAGCCGATATTGAAGGTATTTCCCGAATTAGTGGAGCAGAAATATCCTGAATTGTTGAATCGGGTATTTACGACAGGTGAGACTCATAGCGAAAAAGAATCGGTTGCCTACGTTGAAGGAAATGACGGCATGAAGGAGTTTTATGTAGATTTTGAATATGCACCTTTGTTCGGCCCCAACGGTGACGTTTCTGGGATTATGATTACAGTGAATGACGTTACAGATAAGGTTGTTGCCAGGAAAAAAGTGGAGGATACGGAAGAAAGATTGCGCCTGGCTACTGATGCAACCGGAGTGGCAACCTGGGAATTAGATATTCCCACCCAAAACTTCATTCATTCACCACGTCTGGCTGTCATTTTTGGACATAAACCAACAAGGGTTATTACCTATGCACAATTGCGCAGCCAAATTCATCCGGAAGACATTCATGACATTGTGGAAAATGCGTTCAAACAAGGAATGAAAACTCATTTTTACAACTACGAGGCCCGGGTTGTGAAACCGGATCATACGATTTGCTGGATTAGAAAGCGGGGAAAAGTATATTTCGATGTTGATGGAAAGCCGGTGAAGATAATCGGAACCTTACATGATATAACGGAAGAGAAACATTATCAGCAGTTCTTGCAGGAAAGTGAATCCAAGTTTCGCCTGCTGGCAGATTCTTTGCCGCAACAAATATGGACTGCAGACACTGCCGGAAATCTGTTCTATTTCAATGAAAATATTTACAAATATTCCGGTTTGTCAGCGGAACAGTTAGGCGAGGGTGGGTGGATACAAATGATTCATCCGGATGATCGGGAAATGAATCTAAAAACATGGATGGAATCGGTAAGCAGCGGAAAAAATTTTTTATTTGAACATCGTTTCAGAAGATTTGATGGTGAATATCGTTGGCAACTCAGCCGCGCTGTTCCTCAGAAAGATGAAACAGGAAAGATTCAAATGTGGGTAGGTAGTAGTACAGACATCCAGGAAATAAAAGAACAGGAACAACAGAAAGATTATTTCATAAGTGTGGCCAGCCATGAGTTGAAAACGCCGTTGACTTCAATAAAAGGATATGTGCAGATGCTGCAACTCATGAATGAAAAAAGTGAGGATACAATCCTGAAAAGTTCTTTAAAGACAATAGACAAACAAATAAACCGACTTACCAAACTGATTTCAGAATTGCTTGATGTGTCCAAGATAAAAACGGGTGGGCTCAATTTCGATAAGAAACATTTTGAACTATCTGATTTGATACATGAGGTGGTAGATGAGATAAAACAAATTAATCCAAATATTCAAATAGATGTGACTGCCGGGAAGAAAGTAAAAGTTTACGCAGACCGTGGTCGTATCGGCCAAGTGTTAATTAATTTTCTTACTAACGCCATTAAATATTCACCGGATTCTAAAATAGTGGAAATAAAGTGTTGTGTTAATGGACAAAAGGTAATTGTTGCCGTAAAGGATTTTGGAATCGGAATTCGAAAGAAAGATCAGGAAAGAGTCTTTGAAAGATTTTATAGAGTGGAGGGTACCAACGAGAACACATTCCCTGGATTTGGTATTGGATTATTTATATCTACCGAAATTATCAGAAGGCATCATGGTGAAATCAAACTGAAGAGCGAATTCGGGAAAGGTTCGGTATTTTCATTTGAACTTCCATTGCCCAAACTGGCTGCTTCAAAGTAATTAATAAAAATATATAGCGGAAGATGATGCCTTGTGCAATGAGGAATCTAAAAAATCAGTAGAATCTCAAATCCTTTGTCATTTCAAGCTTACCGGATCGGGTTGGAAAATTCAAGCGGGAATAAGGCAAAATCTGCCTATGAAGTTATTCAAAGTTATCTTTGAATACTCATAGATAAAACTCAATATTGGAATACCTGTTCAAGCCCTGAGAATTGTCGGCATAATTAATTTCTGCAATATAACGACGCTGTTTTAGCTCACCAATTGGTAAAAGGATGAGGAAAAAATCAGACAATAAATAATGCACATTCTGCATCAAAAAATGGTGAAAAGTATATGATAATAAATGATGTATCTCAAGGAAAAACGCACATTAAAAAGTATATTTGCAAATAGTAAAAAATTATGGAAACAATAGGAGATGAATTGCCGGATAGCGGCCAGCCAAGAGGAAGAATTATTCCTGTAAATATTGAAGAACAGATGAAATCCGCTTATATTGATTATTCAATGAGCGTGATTGTAGGCCGGGCATTACCCGATGCGCGTGATGGCCTCAAACCGGTACATCGTAGAATATTATACGGCATGTATCAAATGGGGAATACTTATAATAAACCCCATAAAAAATCTGCACGTATTGTCGGTGATGTAATGGGTAAGTTTCATCCGCATGGAGATTCCTCTATTTATGGTACGCTCGTTAGAATGGCTCAGGATTGGAGCATGCGCTATACATTGATTGACGGACAGGGAAATTTCGGTAGTCAGGACGGAGATTCTCCTGCAGCTATGCGATATACTGAAGTTAGATTGGAACGTATCGCCGAAACTATGCTGGATGATATAGAAAAAGACACGATTGACTGGCAACTAAATTATGATGATACTATAAATGAACCAACAGTTTTGCCAACCCGAATTCCGCAGTTATTACTAAATGGTTCGAGTGGAATCGCTGTTGGCATGGCTACAAATATGCTTCCGCATAATTTGTCTGAAGTGGTAGACGGATGCATTGCTTTTATTGACAACCGTGAAATTACCATTGATGAGTTAATCAAATTTGTGAAAGCGCCAGATTTCCCAACGGGAGGAATTATTTTTGGCTATGATGGTGTAAAACAAGCCATGCAAACCGGACGTGGAAGATTGGTATTGCGTGGAAAAGTAAATGTTGAAACATCAAAAAGTGGTAGAGAAAAGATTGTTATTACTGAGGTTCCTTACCAGGTAAACCGCGACGCTCTTACAGAAAAAATTGGCCATCTCATCAACGATAAAATCATTGATGGTGTTTCTGATGTAAATAATGAAAGTAATAATAAAGAAGGTACCCGTATTGTTGTTGACTTAAAAAAGGATGCGATTTCACAGGTTGTGATTAATCATTTATACAAGCATACAGAATTACAAACTTCTTTTGGAATTAATAATGTGGCTTTGGTAAAAGGAAGGCCACAAATTTTGAATATCAAAGATCTGATCCGCGAGTTTGTAGATTTTCGTCATGAAGTTGTGATCAGAAGAACAAAATTTGAATTAAAAAAAGCTGAGGAAAGAGCACACATCCTGGAAGGGTTTTTAATTGCTTTGGATCATCTCGATGCAGTGATTAGTCTGATACGGGCTTCTTCAACACCTGATGTTGCGAAAGAGGGTTTAATAACTGAATTTGGTATGAGTGAAATTCAGTCTAAAGCGGTATTGGAATTAAGATTGCAACGTCTTACCGGAATGGAAAGAGAGAAAATCAGGGACGAACATGCGGAAGTCATGAAGTTAATTGCAAATTTGAATGCTATTCTGAATGATCAAAGCAGAAGGTTCCAGATTATCAAAGATGAGCTTATTGAGATAAAGGAAAAATATGGCGATGCGCGTAAATCAGAAATAACTTACCTGGCTGATGAAATCAGCATGGAAGATTTGATAGAAATTGAAGATGTAGTCGTTACGATTTCACATTTGGGATATATTAAAAGAACCTCGGCTACGGAATACCGCCAGCAAAGACGTGGTGGACGTGGAGCAAGAGGAAGCAGAACCCGAGAAGAAGATTATATCGATAAATTATTTGTTGCTTCCACTCACGATACTTTGTTGTTTTTCACAGAAAAAGGCAGATGTTTCTGGCTGAAAGTTTATGAAATTACTGAAGGCGATAAGCAAAGCAAAGGCAGGGCAATTCAAAACCTGATTCAGATTCCTTCTGATGACGCCATTCGGACCATCATTACCCTGAAAAATTTAAAGGATGAAGAATATATAAATAACCATTATATCGTACTTTGTACCCGGAAAGGAATTATTAAGAAAACGAGAGTTGCGGACTTTTCAAGGCCAAGACAAAATGGAATTAATGCAATTACGATCAATGAAGGCGATCAATTGCTGGACGCTTGTCTTACTGATGGACATCAACAGTTGATGATGGCGGTCAGATCCGGACGGGCGATCAGATTTCCGGAAACAAAAGTAAGACCAACCGGGAGAGGAGCTATAGGAGTTTTTGGAATTTCTGTGGATAGCGAGACGGACGAAGTAGTTGGTATGATTTGTGTAAATGTTAATGATCCGGAAGTTAGTGTGCTGGTAGTCAGTGCTAAAGGATATGGTAAAAGAACTGCCGTTGAAGAGTATAGAATTACAAACCGTGGTGGAAAAGGCGTGAAGACGATCAATATTACTGAAAAGACCGGTAAGTTAATTGGGATATTAAATGTGGACGAAAAGCAGGATTTGATGATTACCTGCCGATCTGGAGTTACCATTCGTACTGCAATCGCATCTATTCGTGAAGCTGGAAGGGCTACGCAAGGTGTGAAACTGATTAAACTGGATGAAGGCGATGAAATTGCAGCGATTACGAATTTAGATGACTCAGTAATAGAAGAAGAAACGGATGTAATTGAAACAAATTCTGAAGTAAAGGGAGGAAATGATCTGACAGTTTCTGATGTCGATAGACAAGATGAAGAAACTCAGGGAGAAGCAGATGAAGATGATTCAGATGAGGATGAAACTTCAAATGACACTGATAATGACATTGATAATCAATAAACAATAAACAATGAAAAGAATAGCTTTACCGGTTCTATTTACCTTTTTTGTGGCCTTGTCTTTTGGACAAGATTTGAAAAAAGCATCGTCATATGTAAAAGATAAGAAGTATGAAAAAGCCAAGACTGAAATTGATGGACTCCTGGCAAAGGATCCTAACAATTCAGAAGCATTATACCTGAAGAGCAAAGTTTATGCAGCAATGGCTGATAGTTCTGCATTTAAAAGTTTGTTTACTGGCGATCCTTATGCTGAAGCTTTTGATGCTTTCAAAAAGGCTTTCAATGATAGCAATAATGTGAAAACAAAACTGGCAATCCTGAATGATAATTATCAACCGGTATTTCTTGTCTACGCTGGTTATTTTGGCCAGGCTGCTAATGCATTTAACGAAGCAGCCGGTTCCAGTAATAAACCCGATACTGTTGGATTTGAGAAAGCGATGAATCTATTTATTAAAGCAAATGAAGTAGGCCAATATATATCAGAAAACAACTGGTCAAAGATTGGGAAAATAGATACTACTTTGGTCCTTAATATTGGTAAATCTGCCTTGAATGCAAAAAAAGATGACCTTGCCCGTAAATATTTCAAAGAGCTTGCAGATGCCAATATCAAAGGTTTGCATACTGATGATAATTCTGCTGATCCAAGTTACGAACTTCCATACCAGTGGCTGACACTAGATTACAAACAAGCAGGAGATTCAGCAAATATGGTAAAATATGCAACGATCGGTAAGCAACTCTTTCCAAAAGATGATTACTTTGATCTGGTACAAATGGATTATTACCGGGAAAAAGGAAACAGCCAGTCATTATTCGAACAATATGAGGCATTGATAAGCAGAAATCCTGATAGTCTTCGGAATCATTTAAATTATGCCACAGAAATATTTAGTTACTTATACAACGGTGACGAAGGTGTAGTTATAAATCATAGGGATGAATTAATGAATACATTGAAAGCGCAACTGGATAAAGCAATTTCTTTGGATCCTACGAATTCAAGTGTTAATTTGTTATATGCTCAATATTATTATAACCTGGGAATTATAACGCTCGAAGATGCATCAAAAATCAAAGGTGCAAAACTGACACCTGACCAACAAAAGAAAAAAGCAGACCTGACTACTAAAGGACAGGAATATTTGAAACAAGCAACACCTTTTGCAGATAAATCAATGGCTACCTTAGAAGAAGGATATAAAAAAGCAGAGAAATCCAGGTATAAATCTGTTGTGAACTTAATGCAGAATATTTATCAAAGTCTGGGTGATAAAACTAAACTAAAATCTTACCAGGATAAATATGATCAGGCAGACACAAAGTTTGTGAATTAATCTGAAAAATTTATTGATGTTTTTAAATGAGCCCGGAAATCTTCCGGGCTTTTTATTATCATCAAAATAAGAATTTGAGAGCTGTGATTTTAGCATTCTAATTATCAGGAAAGTTCGATCCAAACAGGTGCGTGGTCACTTGTTTTAACCCAACCACGTACATCGCGGTCAACGCCGGCTGCAATAAGGCGTTTATCCAGATGAGGACTTAACAGGAAGTGGTCGATCCGCAACCCGGCATTGCGGCCGTAAGCATTTCGAAAATAATCCCAAAAAGTATAGATGATTTCCTCCGGATATAACTTGCGTATTGCATCAGTCCAACCCTGGGATACCAATGTTTTAAATGCGGCTCTTACTTCCGGCCTAAACAATGCATCATTAACCCAACGTTCGGGTTTATAAACGTCCAATTCAGTGGGCATCACATTGAAATCGCCGGTCAATAATACAGGTCTGTCCGATGCTAACAGTTCCGAAGCATGATTCGTTAATCTTTCAAACCAGCGCAATTTATATTCGAATTTCGGCCCCGGTAAAGGATTTCCATTTGGAAGATATAGGCAGCCTATAATGACGCCATTTACCATTGCTTCTATGTAGCGGCTGTGGCTGTCATCCGGATCACCAGGAAGTATACGACAAATCTCTTCTGGTTTTTCATTTTTAGCAAGTATGGCCACTCCATTCCAACTCTTTTGTCCATGCCAGATTGCTTGATAACCTGCCTCGTTTATCGCTTCTTCAGGAAACTTTTCCTGCGGGGCTTTTAACTCCTGCAAACAAGCTACATCCGGAGAAGTTTCATCAAGCCAGCGAAGCAGAACGGGCAAACGTCCGTTGACTCCATTCACATTATAGGTGGCTATTTTCATAACAATCTTTTTATTTTTATATCAACATCAAAATGAAATTTGCGTAAACATCTTCTGCAATTTTACAACAAAATATTTTCCCTTCGACCCTAAATGTAATCCGGATTTAATTGTCTGATTTATAAAACAGGAAAGAATTGTTGGTATTTTAAAAATAGCTGAATTTAAAAATCTGTTATAATTACAGTTTAGAAATCCGGCAAATTTCTTAATTAGAATTGTATTAGAGATTATGGGTTTACCTTTGCAAAAATTTTTGCGATTTCATGATGTTTTTAACACGTATAGAACATTTCAACGCCGCACATAAATTGTATAATCAGCAATGGAGTAAGGAAGAAAATGATAAGGTTTTTGGAAAATGTGCCAACGAAAACTGGCATGGGCATAATTATGAATTACACGTAACAGTGAAGGGGAAAGTGGCTACTGATACAGGTTTTATTATAAACGTAAAAACTTTAAGTGGTTTAATCAATGAACTTGTTTTGGAAAAATTGGATCATAAAAATCTGAATATGGACGTTGATTTTCTGGATGGAAAAATATGTTCTACAGAAAATCTGGCTATTGCGATCTGGAAACAATTATCCAACCGATTACCCCACGGCGTTCAAATGCATTGTATAAAATTGTATGAAACTCCGCGCATCTTTGTGGAATATTTTGGAGATGAATGTCCATATTAATTTATATTTAGGCAATGAATAAAAAAGTATCAGTTTACAGACGGGAACATTTCAATGCAGCCCATCGTTTGCACAATCCTTCATGGGATGAAGAAAAGAATTATGCTGTTTTTGGTAAATGTAACAATCCGAATTATCATGGCCATAATTATGAAATGGAAGTCAAAATTACCGGTGAACCAGGAGAGGACACGGGCTTTGTCATTGACTTGAAATTTTTAAGTGATCTGATAAATGAAAGTATTCTGGAAAAGTTAGACCACAAAAACCTTAACCTGGATGTTCCTGAATTTGCCCATTTGAATCCGACAGTTGAAAATATAGTTGTGGTTATTTATAATATTTTACGAAATAAGATCGATGAAAAACTTGATCTTAAAATTCGTTTGTATGAAACACCTAAGAACTCTGCAGAATATCCTGCATCTTGATTTTTACAGAAAAAAAAACTAACTTATGGCTTATAAAAAAATTGAGCAGTATGATGATGAAGTTACCAAAGAGCTGATGAAAAACTATCGGAATGTAATAAAGCTAATTGGTGAAGACCCGGATAGAGAGGGGCTTTTGAAAACTCCTGAACGCGTTGGCAAAGCCATTCAATACTGCACGCAAGGTTATGGTGTAGATCCTCATGCAGTTTTAAATTCAGCAAAGTTTCATGAAGACATCAGCGAAATGGTAATCGTAAAAAATATTGAATTATATAGTTTATGCGAGCATCACATGTTGCCTTTTTTTGGCAAAGCGCATGTAGCATATATTCCAAATGGCTGGATAACCGGCTTAAGCAAAATTGCACGTGTCGTTGATGTTTTTGCAAGAAGGTTGCAAGTACAGGAACGATTGACTACAGAAATTCTGAACGCTATCCAGGAAACATTGAACCCACTCGGAGTGGCTGTCGTTATTGAAGCCGAGCACCTTTGTATGATGATGCGTGGTATCTCAAAACAAAATTCTGTGACTACCACTTCTGCATTTTACGGTGAGTTCGAAAAGCAAAGCACCCGCAATGAGTTCATCAATCTTATCCAGGCGGATTTAATTAAAAGGAGATAAAAAAACAAAATATAATTTAATGGCACACGCGTTTATTTTTCCAGGTCAGGGATCGCAATTCACTGGAATGGGAAGAAATTTATATGATGAAAATGAACAGGCGAAAATACTTTTTCAAGAAGCAAATGAAGTGCTTGGTTTTTCGATTTCAGATGTTATGTTTTTGGGATCTTCTGAAGAATTAAAACAAACAAACGTAACACAACCTGCAGTTTTTCTTCATGCTGTTATTGCTTTTAAAACCAAGGTAGAAGCTATTCCTGACATGGTAGCCGGGCATTCACTCGGCGAATTTTCAGCACTCGTTGCGAACGGATGTCTGAGTTTCAAAGATGCATTGAAGCTCGTATTTGTCAGAGCAAAAGCAATGCAACAAGCCTGCGAAGTTAATCCATCTACTATGGCGGCAATTCTCGGGCTCGATGATCAAAAAGTGGAAGAAATTTGCGCTTCCGTTAAAAACGAAATTGTAGTCGCAGCAAATTACAATTGTCCCGGGCAGGTTGTAATTTCTGGTTCCATAAAAGGAATCGAGGAGGCCTGTATCTTGTCGAAAGAAGCAGGAGCGAAACGCGCTTTGATTCTTCCGGTTGGCGGGGCTTTTCATTCTCCATTGATGGAACCCGCAAAAGAAGAACTCTCCGATGCGATTGAACGAACCACATTCAAGACTCCTTTTTGCCCGGTTTATCAAAATGTAGTGGCCAAAGCAGTAACCGATCCAGTCGAAATAAAATTGAATCTTATCGCCCAATTAACCGGTCCTGTCAGGTGGACACAAACTGTAGAACAAATGATCGCTGATGGAACCACTGAATTCACAGAATGTGGTCCTGGTAAGGTTTTGCAGGTATTGATTTCAAAAATAAACCGGAATGTGATTACGAACGGAATTAGTTGAACGTCCATTCTGGAAACGTTTGGGAATTTGAAATCCTGATTATTTGTTCATTTACTACGTACATTTTTTTGTTTATCTGCTTATTCTTTATAAACTTCTCTAAAGTACTTCGGTTAACTTCATCAATAAATTGAACTTACCATGAAGTCTATTTATTTTATATTTCTAATGACAATAACTACACAAACATTTTCACAAATAAAATATCCTGCATCAAAAAAAATCAGTCAGGAAGATAATTATTTTGGGGCCATTATCAAAGATCCCTATCGCTGGCTGGAGGATGATAACAGCCCAGAAACTAAAGCCTGGGTTAGGGAACAAAACGAGGTAACAGAAAAATATTTAGCACAGATTCCTTTTCGCGTAAAAGTAAAAAGTGTCCTCAAAAAAATGTGGAATTATACAAAATACAGTGCTCCATTTAAAGAAGGTGAATATTATTATTTCTATAAAAATGATGGTTTACAAAACCAATCTGTATTGTATCGCCAGAAAGGGCTTAACGAGCTTCCTGAAGTTTTTATTGATCCGAACAAATTGAGCAAAGACGGTACTGCAGCGATAGAAACAGTTTCTTTTAGCAAGAACAATAAACATGCTGTTTATTTTGAAGCACAATCGGGAAGTGATTGGGAAGAAGCTCATGTCATGAATGTAAATGATAAAAGCCTTTTGAAAGATGAACTTCATTTTATCAAGTTTAGTGGCGCTTCATGGAAAGGCGATGATGGTTTTTTTTACAGCCGTTATCCTGAGCCAGATGAAAACAATAAATTAATAAAACAGAACCAATTTCATAAAGTTTATTATCATAAAATAGGAACATTACAAAATGAAGATGAATTGGTTTATGAAGACAAAGATCATCCGTTAAGAATAATAGACGCAGTACTTTCAGAAGATCAACGATTCCTGATAATCACAAAAAGTGATGGAACCAGCGGATCAGAAATATGGACAAAAGATCTGAAAAATACTTCTGTAAAAAATGATTTCACTTTATTGATAAAAGGATTTGATACGGAATCAAACTTCATTGATAATGACGGGAATAAATTATTGATTCGAACCAATGCAGATGCGCCAAATTATAAAGTAATTTCAATCAATCCGGAAAATCCGGCAAAAGAAAATTGGGAAATCGTCATACCCGAAAGAAAAGAATTACTTGAATCTGTTGCCACCGCAGGCAGAAAATTATTCCTTTCTTATTTGCAGGACGCTTCCTCCAAAGTGTATCAGACTGATTATAAAGGTCATGCTGCCATAGAAATTCAATTGCCCGGAATAGGCACCGCCGCTGGTTTTGGAGGGCATTTAACTGCCACAGAAATTTTCTATTCATATTCCTCATTCAATTATCCTGCGGCAATTTTCAGGTACGATATTGCATCAGGAACATCCAGTCTTTTTAGAAAAAGTGAAGCAAAAGTGAACGCTGATAGTTATCAGACGGTTCAATCATTTTGTATCAGTAAAGACGGCACAAAAGTTCCGATGTTTATCACTTACAAAAAAGGAATCGAATTGAATGGCAACAATCCTGTTTTGATGTATGGTTACGGCGGATTTAATGTTCCAATGACTCCGGCATTTTCTATTTCGAATGCATTTTTCCTTGACAGGGGCGGTGTATTTGTAGAAGTAAACCTTCGTGGTGGAAGTGAGTACGGTGAAGCATGGCACAAAGCAGGAATGTTACAAAACAAACAAAATGTTTTTGATGATTTCATTGCTGCAGCAGAATTTCTCATTGATAAAAAATATACGAACCCCAGCCGTTTGGCTATTCGTGGCGGAAGCAATGGCGGTTTATTGATTGGCGCTGTAATGACCCAGCGACCGGAACTTTTTAAAGTGGCCATCCCGCAGGTCGGCGTTATGGACATGTTGCGTTATCACCAATTTACGATTGGCTGGGCCTGGGCTACGGAATACGGCAGGAGTGATAATGAAGCAGATTTTAAAAACCTGGTAAAATATTCTCCTTTACAAAATTTAAAACCCGGATCAAAATATCCTGCCACTTTGATAACTACGGCGGATCACGATGACAGAGTCGTTCCGGCGCATAGTTTTAAATTTGCAGCCACCTTGCAAGCTGATAATGATGGAACCAATCCTACCTTGATTCGTATAGATACAAAAGCGGGGCACGGAAGCGGAAAACCTACTGATAAACAAATAGATGAAGCGGCCGATATTTGGAGTTTTGTGATGTTCAATTTAGGAATGGATTATAAATGACTACAGGTTGGCAAGCCGACTACTCCAAAATAAAAATCTCCTCTAAATGTTCGTTTACTATAGTTCATAAAAAAAGCCACTTCAACTGTTGAAGTGGTTTTTTTTATTTTTAATTATTGTATCATTCGACACTTTCTGACTTCCGCACCAATCTGATTGCAAAATATATCAGATGAATTGAAGCAAAAACCAGGGAGAAATAGTATAGCGCAAAATCCTGGACCAATGAGCTGTAATGATGCGCAAATGCGAGTCCTAACAATAATACAGCTAACGCTACTCCGCAGATTCCGACGATTTTATAAGACCTGGCATCGAATTTTCCATTATTGAGATGGCTTCTTCTCATTCCATAAGCCAAATAAATATCAAGCCCAACCAGCATCCATACTATCAAACGAATCCAGGTGTCGAATGGAAGGAAAATCATCATTCCCAAACAAACCAACACCCCTAATATTGGTATCAATGGCACAAAAGGCACCCTAAAAGCACGCGGCGCATCCTTCATACTTTTACGCATTACCAACACGCCCAGGCAAACCAGGATAAACGCGAACAACGTGCCTATACTCGTCATTTCACCTACAATCCTTCCAGGAACAAAAGCAGCAAAAGCACTGACAAAAACCATGAATAACAAATTAGATTTGAAAGGTGTACGGTGTTTGCTGTGAATTTGTGAAAACACTTTAGGGAGTAAACCATCTGTACTCATAGAATAAAAGACGCGGCTTTGTCCTAAAAGCATTACCAGGATTACAGAAGAATATCCCAACAAAATAGCAATGATGATCATCGTATTTAACCACGGATAAGCCGGAGTTACTATGCCGTTAATTCCAACCGGCCCCATTTGTTTGATCGCGATTGCAACTGGTGCCAAATCAGCGCTTCCACCCACATTAAACATCTTGTAATTGGCAACGCCGGTCATGACGTAAGCAAAGAAAATATAAAGAACAGTACAAATTGCCAGCGATCCCAATATACCAATCGGCATGGCTTTCTTAGGATTTTTTGTTTCCTGGGCCGCCGTGGATACTGCATCAAAACCTATATAGGCAAAGAACACAACAGCCGCTGCACGAATGATACCAGACCAACCGAAGCTTCCGAATGTTCCTGTATTTTTGGGAATTAACGGTTTTAAATTTTCGGGACGAATATACTGAAAGCCGATTACCACAAATACGATAACGATGGTTACTTTTAAGATTACAAT
>JBDTKF010000138.1:0-8462 GCA_039935455.1 Ginsengibacter sp. | reverse complement strand
TTGCTTCAAAAAATGAAATTTACCAATTATCATCTGCTGAATCTGCCACATAATATTAAGACTGATTGGATTGTAAAAGGATATCCACAGGTTGAAAAGTGAAAGTATTTGGTGGGGAAAATTTTTTTCTCTTAGACAGCTAAAAAATTAATTTGTAATGCAAAACACTTTGAAACCCTTTGCGTTTTTCTTTCTTCTGATTTTCGCTTCAACAATTTGTGAAGCTCAGGATGATTTACCTGATGCGCGAAGAAAAACAGAGTCTTTTGAAAGATTTCATACAAAAGATTTGCGCGCGGATTTGGCAAGTTTTACTTTATCTGGCATCAGTGAAAGTGTTGGCTTACTTCCTTTAGAGAAGATTATTCATACTTCTTTGGGAAATGATTCGATTCTTTTTGAAGGGAAAGGGATAAAAGCCAAAGTGAAAGTTTCGGTGTTTGATCCATCAAAACATAAACTTTCTTTTGACGAAAAATATCTGGTAAGAATTGACCGGAAGCCTTATTATGGTAATTATCTACAAGTTCCAAAAACGCAAATTAGCGAGGTCTTTTTAATCGTCAATCGGGATACTGTATTTCTTCCAGAAACAGCCTACAATGATTTGTTCAATCTTAATTTCACTTATTTTGACAAAGGTATAGAACGTACTAGTGATGCGGTTTACCTATCGAAAGATGGTCGTAAAGTTTATCTCTATCTATTCAGTAAAGATAAAACCGGAAGCTATGAGGTAACGTGGATTATTCAGGATAAAAAATATTTACGCAGGGTTTTGGATTATGGATTTATGTAAGCTTTGAAGCCCTTTTAGTATAACTCTGAAATACGGATTATTTGTTCGTCTACTGATGTGAAGGCGTGAAAATTGTTTACTCTAAATTTTAACCCATCAAATAAGCCAACCCATTACTGACAGGTTTGCATAAAGCAAGTACATCCTTTTCTTTGAATAGTTTTTCCATTAAATCGCGAACTTGTTTGTACTCATCATGAATCGGACATGGGTGCAATGAAGAACATTGACTTAATCCCAAACCACAGCTTGTAAAAATCTGCCTGCCGTCGATAGCTTCTACAATGTTAATTATCGGTTGTTTTTGTTGCTCTTTAGAAATATAAAACCCGCCGGTTGGCCCTTTCAAGCTTTTTATCACGTTTTGTTTTACCAAAGTTTGCAATATTTTCCCCACGGTATGTTCACTGGCATTAATGAATTCGGCGATTTCTTTTATACCTGAGTTTTCTTCTGTATCAAATTTTGAACATAAATAAATAACCGCTTTTATTCCGATTTTACATGTTTTGCTTAGCATAATTACAGATTTAAAAATTCGCGTCCTTCTTCAGAAATCTTTACAGCACTCCATGGTGGATCAAAAGTAATTTCGGTCTCTACTTCGTAATCAGGAAATGTTTGTTCCAGTGCATTTATCACTCCTTCATTTATTGTTTCACCCATTGGGCAAAATTGTGTTGTCAATGAATGGGAACAAAAAACTTTTTTTCCATTTTCATCAAAATCGATCTGATAAATCAATCCAAGATCCACGACGTTCAATCCTATTTCAGGGTCATCGACGAATTTTAATGCACCGAGCGCCAGTTCCAATTTGATTTCGTCGTTTGTAATTTCGTTCATGATTTTTTCGGTTTATGTGTAATGGCTTTCCATACATTTCCATTGTATAAAACTGCTGTTGACAATAAAAGTATAGAAGCAATTTTCAGAATAGCTTCGTTCGAAAGAAGAATCCCTGATGTAAATAATACAAATCCGGCCAGATAACATAAGCCCATCCACAAAAATATTTTATCGCTGAATAATTCTTTCGGATTGGGCGTTTTTCCCAAACCAGCTTTATCGTGGTATACTTTATTCCAAACAATAAATGGTAACGTTTTAAAAGTCATTCCAAAAATAATTGCGCTGATCCACCCAAAAAAAATGCAAAACCCGTAACTTAATATCAAACGGGAATTTTCTTTGAAAACCAAGCCCAACAGAATTGTCAACAATAAAAAAATCAATGGCACTGACATCATTAAAATGGCAAGTAAAGAAATCCTTACCTGGTAATCTACTTTTTTACGGAGTCGTTCGAGATAGGCATGGTAACAAAAATATCCAAACAAAATTATTGCAGTAGCAATCGCAATAACCGGCAAAAGATAAAGAGCTGCATTTTTGGTAAATAAAAAGAGAACAATAAAACTAACCAAGGCAAAATTTATTAATCCATAAATCCACCAAAGCAATTTTTTGTTGTTATATTTTGAAATTAAGAATAACGGGATCAGCCTGGAGGCTACTCCAATCACTAACAATAAAAACCATCCGATGATTCCCAGATGTGCATGTAAAGGCAGATACGATAAAGAATCTTTAGATAAAATATTATATGTAAAATTATAAACTAAAAGTAACCCGACAATGATTGTTATCATCAGCCAAAGTGTACTTGTAAAAACAAAAACGGCCTGTACGTTTTCCTTCTTGCTTTTCACCATACTCATTCCAATATTTATCAAATAAGACAAAACCGCTGCATTGATAAATATGGCACCGATTTGTGTATACCAGCCGAAATCGAATTGATAAAACCCAAAAACTATAAGCGGGATTCCGACTGCGGCAAATGCAAAAGAAAGATACGCCAAGGCATTACTGTATAATTTCCCTTCGATCAAAACCGGCACCAATTGATGGCTTGCGCCAAGAATCATCATTGTTCCCCAACCCAAAGCCATTATGTGTGTAATAGCAAGAGTGTGTGGATGAAAATAATGTTGCAGGAATGCAGGAGTGGAAAAAAGCAAGAGAATAGTGGCAATCAGAAATGAAATTCCCGCATAGAGATAAAAGGGTAAAACAACTTTGTAAGAAGTGTTTTTAGCAAGGCCGGTATTTGTGGTTCCTGGAAACATGTTAATCTTTAAAAATCAATAAACGTACTTCGTTTGGAGCGATTTCTTTGATGCGGTAATCAAACTTTCTTTCTCTTAATTCGGGCAATAAAAAAACCGGAATTCGTTTATGATAAACAAACAGAGCACCGCCCTGCGGCAATTTTTCAATCGCTTCCAGGATCGTCATCATGGGTTGAGGCATTTCCAGATGTCGTACGTCAACGGTCTGCATTTTGTTTTCAAACTTTTTGAGTAATTCGTCCCAGCCGGAAGAATTATTTTCATTTTCATTTATTTCTACTAATGTATCACTGGTTTTATAAAAATAAGTTTCAATAATTTTTTCATCCACTTTGTCAACAAAAGATTCAAACCCCTGTTTTTTCAACAAAGAAATTAAAGGCGTTGGCTCAAAGCTATTGATGATTTTAAGTGCACCTCCTTTGGGAATACTTTTTACTTTTTCAACAATTGATTTAAGCGGATCTGCGCCTGCATCGATTAACGGACGCACATCAAAATCGACTATTTGGTTTGATTTTATAGAATTAAAGAATGCAGGAAGTTTTTGCTTTTCCTGATTGGTTTCTAAAGCAGTTCCCGTGTCAATTTCAAAACCGAATGGTTGTAGTTTTTCAAAAAATTTTTCCACTTCGAATCCGCCGATTTTAGAAGCCATACCAATGCTCGTGCGCGACGCCATTAATTTTCTCAACAAAGGATTTCTTAATTTCTCAAACTTAGGATTGATGCTGATAATGGCTTCCAGTGCATCAGGATTCTGTTTTAATATTTTTGAAATTTTTGTATTTGCGTTTATGATCATGTTCTTCAGAATAATATCGATTCTCATCTTTGCTTGAGAGAAGATCAGGCTTCTCAAAATCTATAAACGATGTCGTTCATCAAATTCAGTTTCTTCTGAATTAGAAAAGCAAGGTTTCATCTGGTTTTTCAAATTTGAAATGAAATCTAAAATATGAGATGAAACCCGGCTAATGATTGCTAATTCCTTCACTCCTTTATCCTAACTTTTTTCTAAATCCAGTGCTTTAGGAAACAGAATATTGTTTTCGAGATGAACATGAATGTGCAGATCGTCTTCAAACTCATCTAAGGTTTTAAATAAATACTTGTAGCTGGCACAGGCATCTTCAGGCAGCTTATAATTGTTACTGATTTCTCTGATTTTGTCCATATTATTTCCAACTACTTCGTGTTCCATTTCCATCATATTTATAGGAGTTTCAATAGAGCTGATATTGCCAAACTCAACCTTATTATTTCCGTTATTTTTAGAAGCAACCAGTTGTTTTACATAAGGAAATAAAATAGTTTCTTCCTTCACCATGTGAGCAGCCATTTCATCACAAACTTCCTGAGCAAGCTTGTTGATCTGCAAAAGTTCGGGATGATGGGCACCATGAACTTTAGCCACTTTTTCTGCATAACTGCGTACATCAGGAATCATTTTTTTTACATAACTGTGGTGCGTGTTTACGATGTAATCTGCAAGAAAATCGAGGTTCCACTCGTTGTAAGGCAATGGCCGTGCAGTAAACGAACTTTTTTCACTGTTTTGTAATTCCTGTTCAACTTTGGCTACGTCTAAACCCTTTTCAGCACAGGCTTCTTTCACAGTTTTTTTGCCACCGCAACAAAAATCCAGGCCATATTTTTTGAACACTTCAACTTTGCGCATGTCTTTGGCCGCAATTTCACCAAGTGTTTCATCAGTAGCTCCTTCGGGACGTTTAGAAATTTTCACACGCCATAATTGTGGGCCTTCCTCCAGATATTCCCAGGTAAAAATATTTCCTCTCTCACCCAGCAATTGGTAGTAAAGTGGTTTGGGGTCATGGTCGTTATGTATCGTGAGACTTTCTCCAGGTTTTAACTCGTCGAATCTTACAAAAATAGTCGGATGTTTTAGTTTCGGTTCAATCTCTGTTACGTTCAGAATATTTTCTTTTTCAGTTTTTGTTTCCTCTTCCATTTGTATTTCGGGTTTGTTTTTTGTAATTTTTATTCTGAATAAATCTGGTCCTTTTTCCAGATACTCCCAACTGAATGTGTTCCCATGCATGTTTTCCAATTGTAAACGAAGTGGCATCGGATCATGATCATTATGCAAAGTAAAGCTCTCGCCGGGTTGCAGCTCATCGAACCGATTGAATATGGTTGCATGTTTTACAGAAGGGTGTAATAAAGTTGCATCTAAAATATTTTTATCCGCTAAATTTTTGGTGATTTTAATTCTAAATAACTCCGGTCCTTGTTCCAGATATTCCCATCCAAAAACTTTACCATGAATATTTTCCAATTGAAAACGAAGTGGTTTCGGATCATGATCATTATGCAAAATAAAACTCTCACCAGGTTTCAGCACATTGAAACGGTTGAAAATTGTTGCATGTTTTACGGAAGGATGCAGCAAGGTTGCGTCAAGAATATCCGGATTTGCTTTTATTGCTTCTTTGTTTTTAGTAATTTTTACTTTCCAGATTTGGGGTCCTTGTTCAAGATATTCCCAGGAAAATATTTCTCCTCTTTCGGCAGATAGTTCGTAATAAAGTGGCTTGGGATCATGGTCGTTATGAAGGATCAGACTTTTACCAGGAATCAACTCATCGAACCTTACGAAAATGGTTGGATGTTTCAATTTCGGTTCTAATAACGTTACGTTTAAAATATTTTCATTTTCCAAAGTTGTTTCCATTTTGATTTTTTTAAAATAATTAAATGATTACAAAGGTAAATGAATTCCGGAATAAAAGTATTATAGTACTTTTATTATTTCGGGAACTTTTTTATGCTGGCTTTATTAAGTAAGAGAAATTCTTAGCGACACTAATTTTTGAAGAACCGGTCGGGCGTTCAGTACAAGGGTTACGGTTTATTAAAAAATAAAACCAATCAATAAACACCCCAGAACGATGAATGGGGCGGGGATTTTGGTAAAAGTGAGCAGATAAAATGTTCCGATAATCACACCAATATTTACAAAACTCACCGTGTTCAGTTCTGTAATAGAAATATCTTTTACCAAATAGAGAAAAGATGCCCACATAATGCCCACTACTACTGCATTTATTCCCTCAAGCGACCGGTAAACAATCACATATTTTTTTAAGATTTGCCATACCGGAAAGAAGAATAAAACCAATAAGGCACTTGGCAAAAAAATTCCGATACATCCAATAAAGCACCCCAAAATTTGCCAATTTGTTCCGTAATCCCGCAATACCATTCCACCAATATAAGAAGTAACTGAAAAAACCGGCCCTGGGATTGCACGAATAATTCCCCAACCAGTCAGGTATTCTTCTTTGGTCATGTAATTTGATTTTTCACGCGTAACATACTGCTCATACATCATCGGCATGAGCACATCACCGCCACCAAAAACAAGACTTCCATACCGGTAAACATTTTCAGTAAGATTAAAAGCTCTTTTATGTTCCCAATTTTGTTTTCTTGCACTTTCGCTCAAAAAACCGACAATCAAAAAAACCAAAATGAATAACCAGATATTTGTCCATTTGATATGGCGCGGTTTGATATTTTCTTTTTCGGGAAAACGACGATCACTGAAATTAGTGACGACACCACCAAGTATAATCAAAACGGGAAATACCCATGGCGTTTTGAAGAAAAGGAATGTACCAAAGGCTGCCGCAACCATTGTGAAAAATGTGATGTTATTTTTGATGGAAACTTTATACATTTTGAAAGCTGCAAACGCAATAAACCCGACAGCCATTGGTTGAATGTAAGAGAACAGATCCAGGCTTAGATGATAAGTGCTCACGTAATAAAATAGAAAAGAAAAGATTCCCATCATTATACTTGCCGGAAAGATCCAGATGAGAAGTGTGAGGATGGCGAGAGGTACTCCGCCACGTTTATAACCTATCAGCGTAATAGTTTGTGTAGAAGATGCACCGGGTAAAAGCTGGCAAAATGCAACATATTCCATCAGTTCTTCTTTGCTTACATCTCTTCTTCCCTCAACAAAAGTTTTTATCATCATACCGAGATGACCCTGGGGGCCACCAAATGCGGAAATCGTGTAATAAAAAACAGCTTTCAAAAAAGGAATATGCCTGTGCAGTACCATCAATTAATTTTAAATTTCGTTTATGTTGCTGCAAAGTATTTCAACCTGAAATTTGTCATTGCTCATTTTGTTCCTGGTAATAGTAATTATTTTATTTTTAAACATTTATTTCTTTAACCCAATTTCTCTCAATCGCTCGTCAAGATATGCGCCGGCAGTGATATCTTCAAAAACTTTTGGATGTTCCTCATTTATGCAGCCATCCAAAGCAGAGAGATCCATCGCTGATTTTGGATGCAGAAAGAAAGGGATGGAAAACCTGGAAGTATGCCATAACTCTCGCGGGGGATTTACAACGCGGTGTGTGGTGCTTTTTAGTTTGTTATTCGTAAGCCGTTGCAACATGTCTCCCACATTTACGACTATTTGCTCGGGCAACGAGGTGACGGGAATCCATTCATTTTGTTTTGTGAGAATTTCCAAACCTCCGGCAGAGGCCCCTACCAACAAAGTAATTAAATTAATGTCTTCGTGCTGTTCTGCTCGTATAGCACTTTTTGGTTCTGTAGTTATAGGCGGATAATGAATGGCACGTAAAATAGAATTGCCTTCGTTAACCTGGTTGTCAAAATAATTCTTATCCAATCCAAGATAAAGCGCGATCGCCTGCAACATAAATTTACCTGATTTTTCAAAAGCACGATAGGCTTCAAAAAGTGTTTCATTAAAACCTGCAACCTCCTCCACACTTACATTATCGGGATATTCGGGTTTCAAGGGGTGGTTTTCAGGGACGGTCTGGCCGTATTGAAAAAACTCTTTCAGATCAGGGGCGTCACTTCCTTTTGCATGTTCTTTACCAAAAGAAGTATAACCTCTCTGTCCGGCCAGTTCAGGGATTTCATACGTTCTTTTTCTGTCTGAAGGAAGTGAAAAAAACTCCTGAACATATTGATACAAATCCACAATCAGATTATCCGGGATTCCATGATTTTTTACGGCCACAAAACCAACATCTTCAAATGCTTTTCCTAAATGATGAACGAAAGCTTCTTTTTTCCCGCTGTCTCCGCCGGTAAAATCAGCCAGATCGACTATAGGAATAGTTATCATAATTTTAGTTTTAATTTAAAGAATAGCGAATGTAGCTTTGGTTATGACAAATTACAAACAATATTTTTTTTCTAAAGGTATCATTTTTATCAGTTCACTTGCCTGTTTTGGCGTGATGAATTCATGCTCAAATAAAATCTCCGGAAAGAAAAATAATAATCATTTTGTAAGTAAAAATCACCAACCCGATTATAGCGATTTGGCATATTGGGCAGCTTCTCCATTCAAATATGATCCGTCGGATAACGTACCTAAATCCTCCAGGGATCAAATGAAAGATTCACTTGCAGATGTTTTTTTTATTTACCCCACAACCTATACTGACCGCAGAATGCCGATGGGCTGGAATGCGGAAATAGATGATGTGGCATTAAAT
>JBDTKF010000137.1:0-9696 GCA_039935455.1 Ginsengibacter sp. | reverse complement strand
ACGATCAATATCATCCTGGCATACTTACAGGTTTTGAGCACCGAAGACATATTGAAACAATCGGAGGAACAGGTTTTAGTTACACAAAGACAAGTTGAACGTCTCGGAATTTTAAATCAGTCTGGTGCAATATTGCCTGCAGATTACTATGATTTAAAAGGTCAGCAGGCCTCCGATCAAATTGCCATAGTAGATAATAAAGCAAATCTGGAAACCGCCAAACTCAGCCTGGTACAGCTTTTGAATATTCCTTACGATAAAAATCTGGAAGTCGACAGAATACCGGAAGTAAATTTTAAGAATAGTTATGCTGCAACACCTGATAGTATTTATCAGGCTGCCTTAAACCAATTTGCGGAAGTGAAAGCGGCCAGCCTGCGAACACAAAGCGCTGAAAAAAACATCAGTTCTGCGAAGGGGCAGTTGTACCCTACTCTTTCTTTTGGTGGAAATATCAATACCAATTATTCGAGCGTTGCCAGCCGCGATTATTTTTTGAATACCACAGAAAAACCATCATCAGATTATGTAAATATCAATGGCTCGCAATATCCGGTGATCATGAAACAGGATAATTTCAATACTAAAAAGATTAATTACAACGACCAGTTAAGTAACAACCTTTTTTATACAATTGACCTGGGATTAACAATTCCGCTTTTCAACGCAGGTCGGGTTCGGAATCAGGTAAAACTGGCAAGAATTGATTTCAAAAATTATCAGTTGGTAGAGAAACATACAAAGACAAAATTGCAACAATCAATTGAACAGGCTTATGTAAACCTAACTTCTTCCTCTGATAAATATGCGTTGTTACAAAACCAGGTGAATGCATTTGCAGAATCTTTTCGTACAGCCGAAATCCGTTTTAATGCTGGTGCAATTACTTCCGTGGATTATTTAATTGCAAAAAATAATCTCAATCGTTCGCAGAACAACCTGATCATTTCCAAATATGATTTTTTATTAAGAGAAAAAGTGCTGGATTATTATAGTGGAAAGGCCCTATGGTAGCGTATAAACCAAATAAGTCGAAACTGTTTGCGTTTATCCCTGCCCGTTAGATTCAATGGAAAATAGAATTCTTTCTGATTTGTTGATTTACTGTTCAGGCAAATAAGTTCATGATCATTTTCTGCATAACATTTTTTATAACTGTTTATTTTTCCAAAGAAAATGCTACATAAGCATCTCCGGAAGGCTGGTGCAATTTGCCACCACCACAGGCGATAACTAAAAATTCTCTTCCATTGACTTCATAAACGGATGGAGTGGCAAAGCCGGATGCAGGCAAATCCGCTTCCCAAAGTAGCTGACCGGTTCGTTTGTTGAAAGCCCTGATTTTTGCATCGCTGGTTGCTGCAATAAACAATAGACCTCCTGCGGTTACTACAGGACCACCATAATTTTCCGTGCCGGTATGGAATCCCTTTGCTTTCAATTCAGGGTAATCGCCGATGGTGTCTTTCCAAATATATGCTCCGGTGTTTAAATTTATTGCACTGAGAGTTCCCCATGGTGGCCGGACAGCCGGATAACCCTCTTTTGTCAAAAATTTATTGTAACCCGTAGATGTATAGGGCAATTGAAACCAAGGGTTCTCATCATCTACATGGCCGGTAAATTTTTTGGACTGTTGATTTTTATTATCCAGAATGAACGTTGCAAGTGCATGAATTTCTATTTTTGATAATTGATTGAAAGCCGGCATCCGTCTTCTTCCTGATGAGATCAGTTCTGCAAATTGTGATTCATTAAATTTATGATTGATCTTGCTGATGTTGGGATAATTGCCACCACCACTTCTATTTTGCCCGTGGCAATTCATACAATTTACTTTATATAAACGCTCTCCAGCCTGCAAATTTGTTTCCGATGTTTTAGAGTTAATTTTTACATCCACCATCGTAAGTACCCACGGTATTTCATTCGCGTTTACATACAAAATATTTGTCGTAGGATCATAAGCAGGCCCTCCCCATTCAGCGCCTCCATCAAACCCGGGGAAAATAATCGTCCCTTCTTTTGATGGCGGATCAAACATATTATCTGCATGATAACCAGCCAATCTTTTTTTGATATCCTGGTATGATTCATCCGGAATTAAAGTATTCAAATCCTGATCAGTCAAAGATTGTCGGGCAAAAGGTTTTGGAAAAGAAGGAATTGGTTGAGTGGAAGATATTTTTTCTCCGGTTAGTGCGCTGTATCGTGGGACCGGAGTTTCATTGACCGGGTAAACGGGCAAGCCTGTTTTACGATCTAATAAAAAAATAAAACCGCTCTTTGTTGCCTGGGCCAACGCGTCAATTTTTTTCCCATCTTTAATTATCGTAATCAGGACAGGAGCTGCGGGAAGATCCCTGTCCCATAAATCATGATGCACGGTTTGGAAATGCCAGATCCGTTTACCAGTAGTTGCATCAAGTGCCAGCACACAATTTGCAAAAAGATTATCTCCGGTTCTTTTGCCCCCATAAAAATCATAAGAAGCGGAACCAGTTGGCGCAAATAATACTCCTTCTTTTTCATCAAGACTAAAACCAGACCATACATTTACGCCACCAATATGTTTCCAGGCATTTTTATCATCCCACGTATCATAACCAAATTCTCCGGGCTGGGGAATTGTATGAAAAATCCAGCGAAGTTTACCGGTGTTTACATCATACGACCGGATGAAACCAGGTGCTGCAGCGGCTTCTTCTGAAACACTGGTACCAATGATGATCATATCCTTGTAAATGATTCCCGGTGTGGTGCAGGAAATATGAAGATTGGATACGTCTCTTCCCAGATCATCATGCAAATCCACTTTACCGTTATTACCAAAAGATTTTGCCAGTTTGCCGTTAGCAGCGTTCACACAATACAGTTGTGAGTTAGCTGAGAAAAAGATTTTTTTATCGGCCTTCCCATCCGTATAATAAGTAACTCCCCGGCTAATATTCACACTGAGTACAACTGGTCGGCCTGCGTTTTCAATGGTATCAGTCATTGGATCAAAAATCCATTGTTCTGTACCAGTGGCTGCATTCAGAGCAAAAAGTTTCAATCCCGGAGAAAGACCATACAAAAATGAATCTATAATAATTGGATTCACCTGTATCTGTGATTTACTGGTAGAATCGCCTGTATGAAAGATCCAGGCCACCTGAAGTTGAGAAACATTCGAGGTATCTATTTGGGTTAATGAGGAAAAATGATTGCTCTCTTTATTTCCGCCATATTGTTGCCAGCTTGTATAAGATTTATCTTTTTCCGAAGTACACGAGCTAAATAAGAAAACAACACAACCTGCAACAGCCAGGTATTTTTTTAGCAGAAGGAAATGATTTTTGCTAATCCGGATGTTTTCAAGAAGCTTAAATATTTGTTTGAAAATCATGATATTATTTTTGGCAAAAAGAATCTTTCGATTGATTGAACAGAAAAGGGATCCGTATCAAATATAAATCAAGCGTAAGAAATCAGAGAATAATGATTGTTGACAGTTACCCTCGCATTTATTATCTTCGCTTTACTCTTAATTGACTCTGATGAAAATAAAAAATCTACCCATTTTTTTAACCATTCTATTTTCTTATTCTTTAACTTTTGCCCAGACCGAAAAAGGAAATTTCATTTTATCAGGAAATACGAATTTGAACGTTCTTTTTTCAAATACTACTGTTGGCACAGACAGCATTGAAACCGGTAAAATAAAAGACAATCAATTTGCTTTTAGTGCAGGTGCCGGTTATTTTTTCCTTGATAATCTGAGCCTGGGTGTTTCAGCAACCTATGCATATGAATACACCGATACTAAATCGGGGATATATAGTGGAACCAATATTGGAACAATTACACAGTCACTAACCATTATGCCACAGCTAAATTATTATTTGCCAGTCGCTGGAAAATTGAAACCTTTCATCGGAATTGGGCTTGGTTATTTGTGGCTGGAAGGAAAAGACTCACGGGTAAATGACAATGAGAACAAAATCTATTCTATGTCAGGCTTATCACTCAGCGGAGGCTTGGGAATCTCTTATTTTATCAACCAATCCATCTCTTTTGATCTCGGATTCCAGTATCAACATAATCATTTAAAAGACAGATTAAATCCTGATTTTATTCATAAGCAAAATGTGATTGCAGGCACTGTGGGTATTTCTGTATTTCTCTAAACGAGATTGGTAAATTCATATTTTTAATAAACATTTTTGGGGCAGGATATTTCTTTTCCTGATCCTCGCAGATTTCCATTCAGCAACCTGAAAGATAAAGTAACGCCAGTAAAATAATACCAGTCTTTTAATCCGGCATTTCCGCGTGTTGTGCCTGCGGCTGGATAAACGGGTGAGCCACCTTTTACTTCGCCGCCACGATAAGCCAATTCAACAGCCTTTGAACCACGATTGGCTAATAAAATATTTTCATCTACGTAGGTTCCACTTACATCATCCAGATAATCAGTAAATAATTTTCTGAAGCCTAATTCCAGACCAATATTAACATTGTCGGTGAGTGCCATTTTTACACCAGCTCCAAATGGGATTGATGCCTGGGTGAGATTATATGCACTTTTTCCTGAAACGAATCCTTCTCCTTCTGTGCTGAGTGGTTTTAAAAAATATTTTTTCCCTGTGCTATCAAAAGTATACGGATCGAAATGATACAGGCCGATTCCGGCAAAGACGTAAGGGGTAAGAATATGCTGTCCAAATGGAGTAATAAAATATTGCAGATCCACTTCTCCTTCTGTTAAATTAGAAGTGAAATTTAAATTCCTAACATGATTTCTTCCCTTTGCATCATTGGCAGAAACTTTTCCGATCTTAAAATTAGCTCTGACAGAAAAATGATTTGTAAAATTATAAGACAGACCGAGACCCCCGGCAAGATGAGCCTGGTTGAAAGAAAATGCTTTGTCCTGCAAATCTCCCCGATAATTCGATGTGCCCAGAAATGCATTTAGTTGCAATCCCTGTGACTGTGATGTAAAAGAAATAAATAAAATAGACAAAAAAAGCAATGTGGATTTCATATAAGATATTTACGACCAAGGTAATCAAAAATAATACCAGTACACGAATCCTACAATATCTGCCAACCCGTTTTGCATGGAAAGCAGATCATCAAAGCAAGTTAAAATTCATTTCATTAGAATTAACTTTGCAGGTTATTATGAAAGGGAAGGAAAGATTCTTTACAATTTTTACTTTAGGATTGCTTTCCGCGATGGGTGCATTTTCTATTGATATGTATTTACCCGGATTTCCTGATATCGCTAAAGATCTTCACACAACAGTTGCACATATCACACTTTCCATCACCAGTTTTTTTATTGGAATATCAGTTGGTCAAATGATTTACGGGCCTTTATTGGATAAATTCGGAAGAAAGAAACCTTTGTATATTGGATTGATCGTTTATTTATTCGCTTCTATTGCATGCGCGTATGCGCCCACTGCAAATGCGCTGATTGCAATTCGATTTTTACAGGCATTGGGTTCCTGTGCCGGAATGGTGGCATCGCGGGCTTTGGTCCGGGATATTTTCCCTGTAAAAGAAAATGCTAAAATATTTTCATTACTGATGCTGGTGTTGGCTTTATCACCCATAGTAGCGCCTACATTGGGTGGATATGTTACCGCTTTATTTGGATGGCAATCTATCTTTTTCATTTTGGCCACGATCGCAGGACTTACGCTTTTATTGGTTTTATTCAAACTACCGGAAGGAAGAAAGCCGGATTTGACGCTTTCCTTACTTCCCAGGCCGATCATCAGTGGCTTCTTGGAAGTGTCCAGGGTGCCACAATTTTATACGTATGCTTTTGCCGGCGCCATTGCTTCTTCAGGTTTGTATGCATATATTGCCGGCTCTCCTTTTGTATTTATGGAAATGTACCATGTATCCGAAAAGCAGTATGGATGGATTTTTGCTTTTGTTGCGATGGGATTGATTTCGGCAAGCCAGGTCAATACCGTTTTATTAAAAAAGTATACCAGTGAGCAAATTATAAAAGTTACTTTATTCTGCCAGTCTCTTGCTGGAATCTCATTGGTATTGGGAACGTGGTTGGATATTCTCGGATTGTTTTCGACTATTTTTTTAATCTGGATTTTCCTGAGTACTCAAGGATTTGCTTTTCCCAATTCTTCCGCACTTTCTTTGGCTCCTTTCAGTAAAAATGCCGGAACAGCTTCCGCATTAATGGGTGCGATACAACTAGGCATCGGCGCGGTTTCCACGGCTTTGGTTAGTATCTTAAACAATGGAACAGCAATGCCAATGGCAGCTGTAATGTGTACTTGCGCTATATTGAGCTTTTTGGTTTTATCAATTGGGAAAAGAAGAATCGTTGTCGTAAATTATTGAGGTTGTTATCGGAGTAAACGAACAAAAAAGATCATTTCCTATTTCAACAATAACTTATCCGATGAGGAGAATGATGGTTTTGTAGGAATGGAAAAATAAAATACAGATCCTTTATTTTCTTCGCTTTCTGCCCAAACGCGTCCCTGATGTGCATCTATAATGCGGCTGCATAAAAAAAGTCCTAAACCAATGCCTTCAATATTACTTGTTGTTTTTGCACGAAAAAATCTTTCAAAGACATGAGGCAAATATTTCTTTGGAATTCCAAGTCCTTCGTCTTTTACAGCAACCGTTACCAGATCTTGAGCATTGGTAATAGTGAGTGTCACTTTGTGTTTCCCATTCGAATATTTAATTGCATTACTTAGATAATTGGTAATAACCTGGATCAACCTGTGACGATCTGCAACCATCTGGAAATTGGCGTCTCCATGCATGATAATATCAAATGACGGTTGTAATACTGTTAAGGTTTCAATGGCTTCTTTTACCATTTGACCGAAATTAAAAGCTGACAATTCCAGATGTAGTTGACCCGCCTTTACTTTTGTAGATTCGTAAAGACCTGCAACCATTTTATTCATTCTTTCAATACTTCTCTCAACACGGGAGAGCATGTCATTGACAAGCGCAGGATTATTTTCTTTAACTGCTTCTTTCAAAACTTCATTAGATAAGATGAGGTTGGATAACGGGTTTCTTAACTCATGAGTAACAAACCCGATAATGTCTTCTCTTTCATTTTCCAACTCTTTTGGAACGGTAATATCATGTATCGTCAATAAAAAATCCTGGTTGTTTGGATTTGACAACGGAGTACAAATAATTTCGAAAAACTTCTTGCCATTATTGGGAATAGTAAGTTCGATTTCAGCATCGGAAAAACCTGTATTTGTAGCTACAGCAGCCCACAAATCTTCATGAAGTTTTTGATTGGTTTCTGATAGTTTTAGGAAAGTATCCAAATTCACATCGGCTACTTTCTCATGGGTTGTATTGAATAACTGAAAAAAAGCCTTATTGGTTGTTATTACTTTAAGATCACGGTCTAAAACCATTACGACATCATTGATCGTTGAAAGAATGCGCTCATTCAACGTATTAAGACTTTCCAGGGCAATAGAATAATTTTTTTGCTGGTGAATATTTTGGATAACTTTTAAAATTACGGAGTCGCCGTGTTTGTTTTTTACAAGAACTGATTCTCCAGAAACCCACGTTCTCTCATTATTTTTATTGACCAGATAGTTATTGTCATTGGATTGGCCTTTAGCCAAAACTTCTGCTAATTCTTTTTCAAGCAATCCCTCTTTCTGATCTTTTTCGGTGAATAAGATCGTAGCATTTTTATCAATGATGTCTTTTTCTTCATATCCAAAACAATTGGTAAAAGCCCGGTTGATTGCAAGTACAATTCCTTCTGAATTAAGGACAGCCATTGCATTTTCTTTACAATTTTTAAACAAGGATTCAAAATAATCGAAGGAGGAAGCGAAACTTTCAAGATTCATAATCAAACTTTTCTAACAAAGGTTTTGGATGCCTGATAATTTAAAGGTATTTAAAGATAACCACTTTAATTTTGATTCGATTTCAAAAAATTATGAGTTATTTAATTCTTCGAAAGCCGCAGTCAACGGCCTTTCTATTCCATCTCCATTCCATTGGGGAGATCCGGGAATTTGAGACGTTTTCAGAATTTCTTCTTTCGTTTTTCCAGATTTTATTTCATTCTCAACAAATTTTAAAACATTTTGAAGATAATCCTGAAACAAAATCAACATTTCTTTTGAACCGGTCACTTCCTGATTATTTCCGGAATGTCCACAAATGAAAACAGTCTTGTTATCAAACTTTTCAAGGGCGGCATCTAAAACTTTTATCCAATTTTTCATGCTTGCTCCGGCTGAATGATCTACAAAAGGATGGCGACGGTTAAACACCAAATCGCCAACATGCGCAATATTTGCATGCTCGAAATGTATGATACTGTCGCCATCTGTATGAGCTGCTCCAAAATAATATAAACCAATCTTTTCTCCATTAAGATCTTCTTGCCATTCCCTCGAAAAAGTTTGATTTGGGTAAAGTTGTTTGTCCTGGGAAAGATTCGCTTCAGCCACTCTTTTTTGATTAGCCAAAGAATTTTCGTGAGCGACAATTTTATTTACGAGGTCTTCGAATTCAATATTTCCTGAAGTGTGATCTCCGTGGTGGTGCGTGTTAATTAATAAATGAAAGGGTTGATCTTTTCTTCTTTTCAATTCATTGATCAGGTGTTTAGCGGTATCCGGAAATTGGGCATCAATCACGGTAATTCCTTCGCTGGAAAAACGGAATGCGATGGTGCCACCTCTCTCTGTAAAGATTCCGATATCATTTGTAAGCATTGTTATTTTCCAGGGATCAATCGGCATTGTGTTGAATAATGTTTGTTTCTCTACAGAAAACACTCCCAAAGTCAACATTGAATTTTGTAAAAAATGACGTCGATGCATAATTATAATTTTTGAATTACTTAAAGTTCAATCAAAAATTACTGGTATCAAAAACTTTTTTGAGTCAGTGATGATTTCCTTAAAATAGCCTCTGTCTGATGATTTTTTACATTTTATTTCATTTCATCCAAAAAATCTTTTTACAACCTTTTTAATTTATTTCTTACTTTTCGGAATATTAGAAATTGATCCAAAACAATTGTTAATGATTTAAATTTTTTTCTTAATCAAATCTTTAAAAATCAATCACCATTATGAGTTTGTTTGTAAGAAAACCAATGAGTGTCCTGCTTAATGAGGCGTCTCAAACCGGGGATCAAACCCTGAAACGTACATTAGGCCCCATGTCTTTAGTCGCTTTGGGGATTGGAGCTGTTATAGGTGCAGGATTATTTTCTATCACGGGAATGGCTGCGGCCAATTATGCCGGCCCGGGAATTATGATTTCATTTATTATTGCTGCGGTAGGTTGTGCTTTTGCAGGCTTGTGCTACGCAGAATTTGCATCCATGATTCCGGTTGCCGGAAGTGCTTATACTTATTCTTATGCTACTATGGGAGAATTTATAGCCTGGATCATTGGCTGGGACCTGGTTTTGGAATACGCAGTGGGCGCAGCTACTGTAGCATCAAGCTGGGCCGGATATTTTGGGGAACTATTCAAATCGTTTGGTGTGGCGCTCCCCCCGGAATTGATGATGACGCCATTTGATTCAGTTCAGGCAGTAAGCGGAGAAATGATCCATGGGTTTTTAAATTTACCGGCAGTATTTATTGTAGTAATTATGTCATTGATATTAATCAGGGGAACGAGCGAATCTGCGTGGGTGAA
>JBDTKF010000136.1:0-20351 GCA_039935455.1 Ginsengibacter sp. | reverse complement strand
TGCAACTTACTTCCAGTAATTATTTCAATACAATTTTCATTCGAAATTTTCAATTTTGCAGATTTGAAATTGGAAACAACGGGAGTCTTATTATTGGCGACCAGCTTTTCAATGTACTGTCCCCACGCGATATACATCTCATCTTCATTTAACTCTACGGTGCGGCTATCCTTGTTTTTAAGCGCTACTTTTTTCCTTATTTCTTCTAAAGAGCTGAGCCTGGTGAATTTTGTTTGTGGAATTTTTGTTGCCACTAAAGTATGGTCAACTACATTTTTTTGTATAATGTGTTTGAAGGCCTCTTTTTCGATAACCAATTCTGCTACATCGTTTTTTAAGGAAGGTGTTTGCTTCTTTGTTTTAGAAGCAGGTTCTATTTTCTTTTCTGCTTTCACAGCAACCGGAGAAATGATTTTGAACGAAACAGGTTTTACACTATCAATCTGTTTTTTTTTTGATAACTGACCGTTTTCGTTGATTAAATCCAACGCCTGATTGAGGTAGGAAAGTTTGATAAAAGTAAGTTCTACATGCAAGCGTTTATTTTTTGAAAGCCGATAATTGATTTCAGAATCGCTTAAAATATTCAACGCACTTAACAGCCAGGAATCATTTATTTTAGAAGCAGTTTCAAGATATCTTTGTTTGAAACCTTCTGAAACCTCAAGTAGCATAGCCACCTTCGGGTCTTTACTAACCAACAGATTTCTTAAGAACTCTGCAAATCCGTTCAACACGAGATCCCCTTCAAAGCCTTTCCGGTTTATCTCGTCATACAACAAAATTGTTCCCGCAGCATTTTGATTTTGCATTGCATCCATGAGCTGGAAATAATAATCTTCGTCAAGAATATTCAGATGTTCAAGCGTATTTGAATAGGTTAATTCACCATTCGTAAAGCTGACAATCTTATCAAGAATACTTAATGAATCCCGAAGGCAACCTTCACTTTTTTGTGCGATGATATGCAGGGCTGTTTTATCAGCTTTTATATTTTCTTTTTTGCAGATTTCCTGCAAATGATGAACTGTATCGCTATTGGTGATTCGTTTAAAATCAAATATCTGGCAGCGTGATAAAATGGTTGGAATGATTTTGTGTTTCTCTGTGGTTGCAAGAATGAAAATTGCGAATGGTGGCGGTTCTTCAAGCGTTTTTAGAAAAGCATTAAACGCTGCAGTGCTTAACATGTGGACTTCATCTACGATGTACACTTTGTATTTTCCGGCCTGTGGCGCAAAACGAACCTGGTCTACCAATGCGCGAATATCGTCCACGGAATTATTACTGGCTGCATCCAATTCATGAATGTTCAAAGAAGTTCCATTATCGAAGGAAACACAGGAATTGCAAATATTACAAGCTTCTCCATCATCGGTTCTGTTTTCACAATTAATTGTCTTTGCTAAAATTCTGGCACAAGTAGTTTTACCAACGCCACGTGGTCCGCAAAACAGAAAAGCATGAGCAAGCTGGTTGTTTTTAATTGCGTTTTTTAAAGTAGTCGTAATATGAGACTGACCTATAACGGAATTAAAATTTTGGGGCCTGTATTTGCGTGCAGAAACAATAAATTTATCCATAATGAGTAGAGACAAATTTAAGGAATTAATTCAAAAACCGCTCGGTCATGAAGATGCGAAAATCAAACTTTCTTAATTCAATATGGGGTGTCTTTTAAATTCTTTTGCCTGGTCAAAAATATAACGATACGTGGTTAGCAATCTGCTTTGTTTTGCCCCGATATGTTTTGATATATTTAAAATTCTTGGATTAAAATCACCCTGCCATTGCAATTCCAGTTCTTCATATTTTGTTTTTGTCTGTATGACTTTTGCTCCTTCAAAAATCATATAATAATCGATACCTTTTCCCTGGAATTCAGGAACGACGCCAAAAACAATTCCTGTAAATTTATTGTTAACGCCTTTTTTCTTAAGCCATAGAAATCTTAATTTTTCAATCAAACCAAATTTCCCATGGAAACGCTTAAATATCTGGTTCAACTCGGGAAGATTGATCCAAAAAGCTATGGGATTATTTTTATAATATACAAACCAAATCAGTTTTTCGTCAATTACCGGCTTCATTGATTTGAACATTTTGTAAGCAACTTCTTTTTTCATTTGTTTGTTGCCTTCATGTTTTGACCAGGCTGCATTGTAGACTTCGCAAAAATCATGGGCAAACTTTCTCATCTCATTTTTCTTGATATGAATTGCAGAAAATTCAGGATTCTCATTGTATTTCACGGCTTGCTCTACAAATTTTTCATTCAGTTGCGTATTCACAAACATGTGCCAGCAAATCTGGTTATAAAAATTTTTAAATCCGTAATTTTCAAATAATTCCTGATAGTAAGGAAGGTTGTAATTCATTAAATAGATGGGTGGTTTAAACCCTTCTACAACCAATCCCCACCAACGATCGCGTTCGCCAAAGTTTATTGGTCCGTCCATGGCTTCCATTCCTCGTTGTAACAGCCAATGTTTGCTTACATCGAACAACATATCTGCTGCTTCCTGGTTATTGATACATTCGAAAAAACCAATGCCACCGGTTTTTTGAGTATCGCCTTTATTTTTATATTTTTTATAAACGAAAACTGCGATCCTTCCGATCAGCTTTCCATCTTCATCTTTCAAAAGCCAGCGGCCACATTCTCCGAAACGAAATGCTTTGTTCTTTTTATGATTGAAAACGTCATTAATATCCTTATCCAGGGGTTGAATGAAGTTGGGATCATTTTTATAAATAACCAGTGGAACTTCCAAAAATTGCCGGGCCGAAATAGAATCAGAAACAGGAAAAAGTTGCATCAAAAAAAGTTAAGATGGTAAAATATCAATAAAATGTAAAAGATCAAAAAATATTAGTTTACTAGTTCTTCTTTAATTATACAATTATTTAAATGAATACTCAGTTATGTTTACGGGAGCAAAGATACTTCAGGAGATAAAGATAAACTCCGGGCTATTGTGCAGGATGGA
This sequence comes from Ginsengibacter sp., assembly GCA_039935455.1. Lineage (GTDB taxonomy): Bacteria > Bacteroidota > Bacteroidia > Chitinophagales > Chitinophagaceae > Ginsengibacter. The sequence goes on along the minus strand of JBDTKF010000136.1, from coordinate 17,361 downwards.
AATTTTATCTTTCTTATTAATTGGTAGCAATAAAATTTCACAGAATAAGATTCACTTTGTGCATTCTGTTTCATGAATCATTGATTATTCCTGTTGCAAAATATTTCCTGAAACGAATGATCTTATTGTTTCTGGAGTACTTTGAAATCTGCCTCTTTTACATTTTCACTATTTGTACCAATGAACATTCTAAAATCACCCGGTTCATACCCGTATTTTAAATCTCCATTATAAAATTTAAGATCTTCGACAGAAACAGAAAATGAAACTTTTTCTGACTCGCCAGGTTCCAAAGTAACCTGTTGAAATCCTTTCAGTTCCTTTACAGGGCGAGTGATACTCCCAACCATATCCCTGATATAAAGTTGTACCGTTTCTTTTCCACTGCGTTTTCCTGTATTTGTTATGGTTATTGACGCGGTAATTTTTCCGGTTGCATTCAAGGTTTTTTTACTCAATGAAATGTCGCTGTAACCGAATGTAGTGTAGCTTAATCCATAACCGAAAGGGTATAAAGGCGTGTTCGGAATATCAAGATATTTAGAAGTATATTTTTGATCCGGATCAAATGGACGGCCTGTATTTTTATGATTATAATAAATAGGAATTTGACCGACACTTCTCGGAAAAGTCATCGTGATTTTTCCGGAAGGATTAGCTTCACCAAACAAAACATCTGCAATCGCAGGGCCTGCCATTGTTCCGCCAAACCAGGTTTCTAAAATTGCATTCATGTTTTTGTCTTCCCATGAAAGCGATAGAGGACGGCCATTCATCAATACAAGAACAATCGGTTTGCCGGTTTGTTTCAAAGCGGTCAATAAATTCATTTGATTTTTCAATAACCCAATATCACTTCTACTTGCCGCCTCGCCAGTCATACCGAATGCTTCGCCAAGTACAGCCACGACCACATCTGATTGGTTTGCTATGGCTACTGCCTGATCAATTAATTGTTGCGGTGATAGGAGATCCAAAGTTAACTGAGCATCGTGCGGATTTAATTTATTAGTCAGAGAAGAATCATCAACAAGGTTGCAACCCTTTGCATATAAAAAGGTGGATGCATTATTTCTCTTTTGCAAAGCATCCCATAAACTAACGGCTTGTTTATAATCTCCTGCACCACTCCAACTTCCAATTAAATTTCGTTGATCTTTTACAAGAGGGCCAATGAAAGCAATTTTTTTTGCCCCGTTTAAAGGCAAAGTTTGATCGGTATTTTTCAACAAAACCATGCTTTCAATAGCAGCTTTTTTACTTAAAGCCATTTTATCAGAACTCATCATTTGCTGTTTATTCCTTTCATCATTCACATATCGGTATGGATTCTCAAAAAGTCCCAATTTGAATTTTGCTTCCAAGATTTTTCTGCATGCCTCATCAATTGTTTTAGTAGAAACTTTACCTTCTTTCACCAATTGACCTGTGTATCTCAAAAACTCTTCTCCAACCATGTCCATGTCAATACCCGCGTTGAGAGCGAGTTCTGTTACTTTTTTATCATCGCCCATACCATGATTTACCATTTCATTGATTCCTGTGTAATCTGAGACAACAAATCCTTTGAACCCCCATTGTTTGCGAAGTAAATCTGTCACAAGCCATTTATTTGCAGTTGCAGGAATGCCGTCGACCTCATTAAAGGAGGTCATTACGCTTCCAGCACCTGCATTTACAGCCGCCTGGTAAGGAGTCAAATATTCATTGTACATGCTGAGATGACTCATGTCAACTGTATTGTAGTCGCGACCTGCTTCTGAAGCACCATAAAGAGCGAAATGTTTCACACAAGCCATTACGGTGTTATTGGCCATAAGATCTGTTCCCTGGTAACCACGAACCATTGCTTTTGCAACTTGTGAACCGAGAAAAGGGTCTTCTCCTGCGGCTTCGCTAACTCTTCCCCAGCGCGGATCTCTGGTTATATCTACCATTGGTGAAAATACCCAATTCAGCCCATCGGCACTTGCTTCTTCTGCGGCAGCTCTGGCGGTATTTTGTATCAGAGATGTATCCCATGAAGCAGACAAACCCAAATTGATGGGGAAAATAGTACGGTGTCCATGAATGACATCATAGCCAAATAATAAAGGAATTTTCAATCGGGTTTGCTTTACGGCTATGTCTTGTAACTTCCGCACTGCATTCGGTGTATATGTGTTGAAAACGCCGCCTACCAAACCCTTCTTTATTTTTTCTTCAACCCCCTGACTTAAAATTGGTCCCGTAACGTCGAATCCTACAGTCGGTAAATTCATCTGACCGATCTTCTCTTCAAGAGTCATCTTTTTCATCAATGAGCTTATGAAATCATTCATTTTTGATGACTTCAAAGATTGTGCGTTTATAGTAAACGAAGAAAAAACAAGAAAAATAATTATGCCCGATTTAAAATTTTTCATAAGAAGTTTTTATTTGATTAAATAAGGTTTGATGGACTTTTGCCAGATTGCATACCCTTTTGCATTCATGTGAAGCGCGTCTTCGATAAAAATATTTTGATTCGGAGTTCCGTCTTTATTGAGCATTTTGTGATACACGTCAATGAAAACGGAATTCTTTTTATTCCCTAAAAATTCTTTTATCAACGAATTTGCTTTCTGTATTTCGGGTAATAACTTCTGGCGACTTGGACTCGGTTTTATCGAAACGAAGGCGATGGCAACATGGGGAAGATTTGTTTTGATTAAGACAAATAATTTTTCAAAGCGATTTAAGACAGAGTCCGGTGTTATATTTCGTGAAGAAGCGAGATCATTATCACCTTCATAAATGAGTATTTGCTTTGGCTGATACGGGAAAATAATTTCATTGGCATAACGGATTACGTCCGGAAAAGTAGAACCGCCAAAACCACGGTTAATTATTTTGTATTCTGGAAAATATTCCTGTACATCTTCCCATTTTGTAAAGGAAGAACTTCCAATAAAAAGAATCGCATTTCTGGGTGGAAAGTGAAGACTGTCCTGAGTTTTGAAATGCTGTATGTCCGAATGAAAAGGAACATTTTGTGCATTGGCAAACACAGAAAATAACAAGAATAATGATGCAAGTTTTATTTTTTTCAGAAAGTATGTTTTCATTCGTTTTTTTGATAAAGATAAAAGATTGTCATCCGTTTAATAAGTTGACTTTGATTTTTGAATACAGATTTTCTATGGGTTAAAAAATAATTTTTGAAAAAATTCTATCGGCGATTATCAATTATTTACTCTTTGGATTCGTAAATCCAAGTCTCCTGAGACCATTTTGTATTTCAGGAATTTGCATAAATAATTTCCAGAATAATCCACTTCTATAATTTTCAATCATTACAACAATTGGGCCCTCATCAATTGCCAGGTAAGAATCTGCAACCCAATTTCTTGATTCATTGAACGCATCTTTGAAACCATATTCTCCCCAAATATTTTTCCCTAAATCATAATAAAAATGTTTAAGCGCCTGCATTGAATATTCAGGAGTATAAGGAAAAGAAGATAAAGCGGCGGAAGGTGTTATGGTTCCATTATCATTCGCAGGAGAATGGGCGTCATATCCGTTTGGATCGTCACTGGCCGTAAGCCCCCAACAATCCGCTCCGTAATTTTTAAAGTGCTTTGGATTGCTGATACAATAGGCACGGTTTATCAAGGTGTGGTTTTGATTTTGTTTCCAGTAATCGGCGTATTTATCTTTTAATCCTTTTGGATTTAACCCTAAAAATGAATACTGTGAAAAGAAAAGTGGACCGCCAAAGTCGAAACCTAACGGTAGGGGATACCCGAAAAATATTTTATTATTGAAAAAGAAATTACTCATTGCCCAGCCTTTGTGGTATACATCAGCAGAAATTGAATACCTGGTTGCAGAAGCGGCAAGAACGTAAGTAATCAGGGCTTCGTTGTATCCACGCAAAGGGAAATCCATGGCCCAACCATTGTTCGGGCTCCAATGCCAGTATAAAACATCCTCACCACTTTTTGTAAACCAGTTCCATTCAATCTCATCCCATAAAGATGTGATTCTGTTGCGTATTTCAGTTTCTGTTTTATTATTTTGATTAAAATATTCTCTCACACATAATAAACCCTGGAAAAGAAATGAGGTTTCTACAAGATCTGCACCGTCATCTTTACGACTAAATTTTATAGTCTTTCCGCTTTCGCCATTCATCCAGTGCGGAAAAACACCGTGATACGAATCGGCTTTATCCAGAAAACGTAACATGCTAAGAATACGTTTTGAAACTGTATCTCTTTGCAGCCATTTTCTATCTACCCCAACAATTAGTGCCATCACGCCAAACCCTGTACCACCGGTTGTTACGACTTCATTACCATAACCAAAAACTATATTACTTCTTTCACGAGCCATCCCACTGACTGGATGTGCGAAATCCCAAAAATATTTAAGAGTTTGTTTTTGCACAAGATCCAAAAGTTCAGCATCCGGGAGATTTTGTTTAATGGTAAGATCATTTTTTTCAAATGATGTCTGTTGGGGATAAACATTTATTGAAACACAAATGAAAATAAGTGAGAGTAAGTATTTTTTCATAACATTAAAAAAGATTTGTAAGATAAATTTACAAGTTTATGTATGATGTATGTTGTTTCATATTTATGTTTTCTAATTAAATATTACAAAAAGCTTTTGAATTGATGTATATGTCTCAAAAAATTACAAAAGATAGAGTTGTTAAACTGTAGTGCTTCAAATAGCGAGTTTTTTTTGAAACAACAGTAAATAAACAAAAAATGTATATTCTTATTCTGATAATATATTCCTGTTAAAAAAAGTGCGCGATTTCCCATGCAATAATTATGGCATAGAATGTGAAGGCTGTCATATTGATCAGTTTGAAATTATTTTAATTGAAACTCTGATTCGATTTGGGATTTTTCTAACCATAAAACACCACAGATAAATCCACAAATACTTTATTAGTTGTAAAACAATTTATTATGAACCGTGTATTGGTTGTTGATGATAATAAGGATATTTTATGGGTGGTTGAAATCATCCTTAAACGCTACGGTTTCAATGTGATGACCAGTTTAAAAGGAGAAGATGTTTTATCCAGATCCCGGGCGTTTTTACCACAATTGATTTTGTTGGATGTTTTTCTTTCCGGCATAGACGGAATTGACGTTTGCAATACTTTGAAAGAGAATCCGGAAACAAAAGATATCCCGATCATCATGATTTCAGCACACACAAATTTTAAGGAGATAAAAAAGTTTTGTAAAGCCGATGATTTCATGGCAAAACCCTTTGATGCCAACGAATTGGTGAAAAAAATAAACTATTTTATTGGGAACGCCGTTCAGGAATGAGTAGACCTTCTTGCCTGCAAATATTTTTCGCGAATTATTTCGTACGTCTTTTTATTATCCACTTTACTTTCCAACCACGATACAATATCGAGGTAAGCGAAGGCTCTTGTTTCAAATTTGCTTGTTTCAAGTTCTTTAATCTTCTTTAACAAATTTTCAAACTCAGGCTTTAATTTTTTTGCAGATAAGTAGAAAGATTTCCGCAAAAATTTAAACATCTCTTCTTCTACCAAACTTAAATTTTGCATTTTTGCCATAAACCGGTAAACAGTTTTAATGAGATATTCTAAGAGTTGAAAATTGCCCAATTCATAATGTGCAATCAAATGCAACAAACGCGCATAGCACTGTAAATCGTTGCGTAGATTTACTTTCCAGTTTATTATTTTATTGAGGTAGTCAATTGCATGATCAAAATCTCCTGCTCCAAAATAAAGGGAAGCGATTTTGTAATAAAATATCAACGTCCGGTGTTGATCAAGAAATAAATTATATTCATCAAGGCGGTTGGTGATTTCACCTACAATTTTCAAACCTTCCTGGAAAGTCCCTTCAAGAAAATGTTGGTTGATTTTTGCGATGTACAGGTAAACGAAGACCTGAATTTTATTATTGTCGTTTTGTTTTACAACATCTGAATTACTAAATTCCTCAAACAAAATGAGCGTCTTCTCAAAACCCGGATAATTCCTCAAAGTAAAATGCGCGTTCAATAGATTGTGAAGTCCTTTTATATAATTTCCGGTTTCAATCTGTATCATTATGGAATCTTCCAAAAAAAGGTTTACCCATTTTTGGGTATGACGATAATACATCAGATAATCCTGGCGGATAAATGCATACCAGCAATAACTTTGGTGATAATAAAGTTTCTCATAAAACCCTTCCGGATTTTTTATTTCATCATTCAAATGTGAGTGAAAGAAATCTTCAATTTCATTTTCATCCGCTTTATTTCTTGCCAAACCATTTTTGATGTACCAACTGTATAATTGCAAAGCAAGATTGGAAAGTTGTGATTGTTTGATAAGGTGGTTGTTGTTGTGGTTTACTTCTGCTGATAATTGATCCGCCCGATCCTGCATACTTCGGGTAATATGAAGCGTTTCGATTTTTTTTTCTAAAATAAGAGCTTCAATCTGAAAATTAATCTGGTTGTTGGACTTGGCGGTTTCTTTAATTTTTTCAAGAACTCTCAGGCTTTGATGATATAAACCTTTGTTATAAAGTATCCGGGCAAAATCCAATTGTTCGTGCAGTTGTATGTCAATGTTACCGGCACTTTCAAGCAAACGAAGGCTACTTAAAATTTGACGGTAAAGATGTGCTTTTACGTTAGAAAGCTGTTGTTTTTTTATAGAAGAAGTTTTACTGACCAATACACTTTCATCATAAGAATTCATCTTATCAATCGCGTCGAATAACTGTACTACTTTCAGATCATTATTTGCAGAATTCCTTTGTACATATAATTTGAAATTTCTCTTTTCTGATTTCTGAAGAGAATGGATTAATTGAAATAATGAATCTGTGGAGCGGTTCGGCATCGTGGTACGAGTTTGGTTTGTTTATCATTTTAAAAATAAAATAATAGAACAAAAAAAAGAATGTTCAAATTAAATTATTATTCTTTCAATTCACAATTGAGACTTTAGTATTATGAAATAATTACCAGTAGATAATTTAGTTCATCAAGTAGTTATATAAATAGTAAACAAACAAATCTCTTGTTTTTTCATTTCCATTCCAAACAAATCCGTTGAAAAGGGCAATCCCCGGAAGTTGGGCATCGTAATTAAAATACACTGGAACTCGCTACTAATAAGACTTTTGCAAATTTGTTGTCCTATTCAGAAGTGTAAATTCAATAGTATATTGATTAGATTCAATAATATTTAACCTCTAATTTCGGAAGAGAACGGAAGGTTTTATTAATTATGGAATTGTCTTTCTAAAAATACTCTATGGAGAAGATACTAATTTTTGATACGACATTAAGAGATGGGGAACAGGTTCCTGGTTGCAAATTAAATACAAATGAAAAAATTGAACTTGCATTGCAACTGGAAGAGCTCGGTGTTGATGTGATCGAAGCTGGATTTCCTATTTCAAGTCCGGGAGATTTTTCTTCAGTAGAAAAAATTTCGAAAAACATTCAAAATGCGACTGTTTGTGCCCTATCCCGCGCTGTACAAAAAGATATTGAAACGGCTGCTCATGCTTTGAAATATGCAAGGCGCCCGCGTATCCATACAGGAATCGGAACATCAGATTTTCACATAAAAAGTAAATTCAATTCTAATCGTGAAGACATTTTGAAACGTGCTGTTCAATGTGTGAAATGGGCGAGAAACTTTACAGATGACGTCGAATTTTATGCAGAAGATGCAGGCAGAACTGATAATGAATATCTGGCAGAAGTAATCGAAGCTGTGATTAAAGTTGGTGCAACAACAGTAAACATTCCGGATACCACCGGTTATTGTTTGCCACATCAATATGGTGAAAAGATTGCGTATTTAAGAAATCATGTTGGTAACATTGATAAGGCGGTGATCTCTTGTCATTGCCACAATGATCTGGGATTGGCAACTGCGAATTCGATTTCGGGTGCAATAAATGGGGCACGACAAATTGAATGTACCATAAACGGATTGGGCGAGAGGGCAGGAAATACCTCGCTTGAAGAAGTGGTGATGATTATCAAACAACACAAAACATTGGGTTTTTCTACACAAATAGATGCAACAAAACTGAACCCAATGAGCCGTTTGGTTTCTGATACCATGCGCATGCCCGTTCAACCGAATAAGGCAATTGTTGGTAGCAATGCATTTTCGCATTCTTCGGGAATACACCAGGATGGCTTTTTGAAGAACACACTTACCTATGAAATAATCAGTCCGGAAGAAGTGGGTGCGGATAGTTCGAAAATCGTGTTAACAGCGAGAAGCGGACGTAGTGCGTTGGCTTATCGTTTCCAAATTTTGGGATTTGAATTTTATAAAAACGATGTAGATGTTTTATACGATCATTTTTTGAAAGTGGCAGATAGTAAAAAAGTTGTGGAGGATGCAGATCTCGGTGAGTTAGCAAAAAACTATCAGCAATCGATGGTGAGTATTTCTTAAATAAGAATATCAAAAGAAGAGAATGAGCAAAACATTATTTGAAAAGATCTGGGAAAAACACCTGGTAAAATCAATACCAGGAGGCCCTGATGTAATATATATTGACAAACATTTCATTCATGAAGTAACAAGTCCCCAGGCGTTTTCGGGAATTGAAAAAAGAGGATTAAAACTTTTTAGGCCGCTGAAAACCATTGCCACAGCAGATCACAACGTTCCAACTATCAATCAGCATCTTCCAATAAATGATGAATTGGGAAGATTACAAGTACAACGGTTGGTAGATAATTGTAAAAAGCATGAAGTGGAATTATATGGGTTAGGTCATCCTTTCCAGGGAATTGTTCACGTGATCGGCCCCGAACTGGGTATCACCCAGCCGGGAATGACGATTGTTTGCGGAGATAGCCATACTTCAACGCATGGTGCTTTTGGATCCATAGCATTTGGAATTGGAACAAGTGAAGTAGAAATGGTTTTTGCTTCGCAATGTATTTTACAAAGCAAGCCGAAGACGATGCGTATCAGCGTTGAAGGAACTTTGAACAAAGGAGTCGTTTCAAAAGATATCATTCTTTATATTATTTCAAAAATCTCTGCAAGTGGGGCCACTGGCCATTTTGTAGAATATGCAGGTTCTGCTATTCGTAAACTTTCAATGGAGGCCAGAATGACTATTTGCAACATGAGTATTGAAATGGGTGCAAGAGGCGGAATGATTGCTCCGGATGAAACTACTTTTGGTTACATGAAAAACCGGCTTTTTGTTCCGAAGAATAATAAATGGGATGATGCGGTATCTGAATGGAGAAAATTATATTCCGATGAAGATGCTGTTTTTGATAAAGAGATAAATATTAAGGCAAAAGATATTGAGCCGATGATTACTTACGGAACAAATCCTGGACTTGGAATCACCATAAATTCAAATGTACCAACGGTCGAAAGCATTACTGACGAAGGGGAAAAGAAGAATCTGATCAAAGCACTTGAGTATATGGGATTCAAATCAGGACAGGCTTTGAAAGGGATGCCGGTGCAAAATGTTTTTATTGGGAGCTGTACAAATTCAAGAATTGAAGATTTGCGTTTAGTGGCCTCCGTTATAAAAGGAAGAAAGAAAAACAAGCATGTAAATGTGATGATTGTTCCAGGATCACAACAGGTGGCAGCACAATTAACTGCAGAAGGGCTGGATGTAATTTTTAATGAAGCGGGTTTCAAAATCCGCCAGGCTGGCTGCAGTGCATGCCTGGGGATGAATGAAGATAAAATTCCGGCAGGCGAATATTGTATTTCTACCAGCAACAGAAATTTCGAAGGCAGGCAGGGAGTGGGTTCCAGAACTTTATTAGCAAGCCCGTTAACCGCAGCAGCTGCTGCAATTACAGGAGTTGTGACTGACGTAAGAGAGTTACTAAATTAAAAAAATGAAGGCACTTAAAAATATAAAGAGCACATTTATTCCATTGACGGAAGAGAATATTGATACCGATCAGATTATTCCTGCACGGTTCCTAAAATCTACTTCGAGGGAAGGTTTTGGAAAAAATCTTTTCCGTGACTGGCGATATTATCATAATGATGAAACCCAGCCGAAAGTAGAGTTTATTTTGAACAAGCCTGAATATAAAGGTTCAATCATAGTAGCTGGAAAAAATTTTGGTTGTGGCTCCTCACGTGAACATGCTGCCTGGGCTTTACTTGATTATGGCTTTAATGTAGTCGTATCCAGTTTTTTTGCAGATATTTTTAAAAACAATGCTTTAAACAATGGCGTGCTGCCTGTACAGGTGAGTGATCAATTTTTACAGCAAATATTCACACTCGAAAATGGTTCGACTCTTTCTGTTGACCTGGAAAATGAAAGTATTACAATAGATGCAACCGGTGCGCAGGAAAAATTTAATATTAGTAACTATAAAAAAACTTGTTTGTTGAATGGGTATGATGATATCGATTACCTCGTAAATATCAAAGAGGATATCATCAATTTTGAAAAAACACTTGCCTGAAAAAATGCAAAAACCATCTATCATATTGAAAGATCTTGTAGTTAAAACGCATGAGAATACTATTCTTGATGGGATTTCATTTTCTATATTTCCAAATCAGCATTTGGCCATTCTCGGAAATGCAGATAGTGGCAAGACAACGTTGGCGGAAGCAATCGCACGAAAAATACATGATTCTGGAACAGATGTTATAGATGCTGATAACACCACGGTGCACGTTCGAGTTGGATTCGTAGCGAAACGCTATTTATTCAAAAACTTATCCGGTATTTCAGAATTTTATTATCAGCAACGCTTTAATAGTTTTGATTCAGATAATGCACCTACCATCTTTGAAGAACTATCAAAAATACTCGTTGACAGTGAACCAACAAATAACATTGATTCTGTATTAAATGCTTTAGGAATTCTTCACGTGAAAGATGCCTCGCTTATCCAACTATCGAGTGGCGAGCATAAAAGATTTCAACTCGCGAAAGCCTTGCTAAATAAGCCACAGGTGCTGATCTTAGACAATCCTTACACCGGACTGGATGTTGCAGTTAGAGATGAATTGAATGTAATTCTAAAAAATATTTCTGAAAAAGGCACTCAGATTGTTTTAATACCCGGGACTTTCCCGATTCCGGATTTTATTACACACGTTGCCTTTCTTAAGAATAAAAAATTGCAATTTTTTGGCGAGAAAGAAAACTTTATTCCCGTTATTGAAAGCTTGAACCAAGAGAAGGTTATGGTTAGGGTTGATATAAACAGAAACAAAAAAAATGAAGATTTTGAATCGAAAAAACCGATTCATTTACAATCCCGGTTTGCTTATAACAGAGATCTTTTACCAGTTACTGATTATCATTTTCAATTTGAAACAATAGCAGAACTCAGAAATATTTGTTTGAAATATGGTGAACGAATTATCCTTCAAAATTTGAGCTGGAAAATAATGCAGGGAGAAAAATGGATATTGAAGGGACGCAATGGAGTGGGTAAATCTTCGTTGCTCAGCCTGATCACGGGTGATCATCCACAGGCATATTCGAATGAAATTTATTTGTTTGGAAAACGCAGGGGAACCGGAGAGAGTATCTGGGATATCAAACAAAAAGTCGGTTACATTTCCCCTGAATTGCATGCTTATTTCGACAAAAATATAACCTGTTTCGATGCGATAGGATCAGGTTATTTTGATACGATTGGTTTGTTTAAAAAGCTAAGTACAAACCAATCGAAAAATATACTTCAATGGTTGGATTTTTTACAAGCTTCTCATGTGTCAACGAAGCCTTTCTACTCAATTTCGTCCAGTCTCCAGAGGATGATGTTACTTGCAAGGGCTTTGGTAAAAAATCCACCATTGTTAGTCCTGGATGAACCATGTCAGGGTCTTGATCAAAAACAAAGTGACGGGTTTGTTTCTTTGTTGGATCATATTTGTAAGGATTCAAACAGAACTTTGATTTATGTAAGTCATGATGAAACAAACGTTCCCAAGTGCATTGAAAAGGTTCTGCTTTTGGAAAATGAAATGCATAAAATTTACTCGATCAAACAAAAAGATAAACTTGCAGTAGCATAACGAAAAATTATTATAAACAGATTGTAAACCCGCAGTGCGTAAAAAAAAATGAACAAAAATATTACCATTATTTCAGGCGATGGTATCGGACCAGAAGTAACCCGTGAAACTTTGAAAGTATTGAGTGCGATTGCCACAAAGTTTGATCATCAGTTTAACTTCACTCATTGTCAAATGGGTGCTGTTGCTATTGATAAAACGGGAGACCCACTGCCACAGGAAACCATAGACACTTGTCATAAAAGTGACGCTGTTTTACTGGGTGCCATTGGACATCCAAAATATGATAACAATCCTTCGTTGAAGGTGCGTCCTGAACAGGGGTTATTGAAGCTTAGAAAAGAATTACAGTTGTTTGCGAATATCCGCCCAGTTTCGACTTATAAATCTTTACATCATCTTTCACCATTGAAAGAAAAACATTTAACGGGTGTTGATTTTATTATTTATCGTGAGTTAACAGGTGGTATTTATTTTGGTGAGAAAAAATTGAATGAGGAAGGAACGGAAGCTTCGGATCTTTGTATTTATAACAACACTGAAATAAGCAGAATTGCTCATTTGGCTTTTGCGGCTGCACAAAAAAGAAACAAGAAATTGACACTGGTTGATAAAGCAAATGTTTTGGAAACATCAAGATTATGGAGAAAAACTGTTCAGGAAATTTCAAGCGGATATCCTGATATAAATGTTGAATACATGTATGTGGATAATGCGGCGATGCAAATGATTGTAAATCCCCGTCAATTCGATGTAATCCTTACTGAGAACATGTTTGGAGATATCTTAAGTGACGAGGCAAGCGTGATCAGTGGTTCTTTGGGATTGTTGCCTTCCTCATCAATCGGGGAAGTGAATGCTTTGTTCGAGCCCATACACGGATCTTATCCACAGGCTGCGGGAAAAGATATTGCTAACCCGATTGGATCAATTTTATCAGCAGCGCTGATGATGGAATATTTTGGATTAAATGAAGAAGCGAAAGCGATCAGGGATGCGGTTGACTGGACATTACATAATGGTTTCGTGACAAAAGATATTGATCCGGTAAATTCTTATTTTACTTCGACCATAGGTGAATTAGTAAGTAATTTTATTAGTAACGAAATTCCGCAAAATTCGAACATTCGGAATATGGCTTTGGGACAGGCAACCATTATTTAATAAGAAAGTTCTTTGTATTTATAAGAGGGTGTGTTAAGTTTGCCGGTAAATCTTCACTGATGATAAGAGGCAAAATTCTTAATGATTTTGAAAAGGTAGCAATAATTATTATTGTGATTATTGTGATTGTCATACCCTTAAACGGAGGTGGATTTATTTTTTAGAAAAGAAATATTTTAAAAAAGCCCGCCTCCAAAAGAAGCGGGTTTTTTTATTTGAAAAAACTTTTGGAAATAAAGCATTTTATGTATTACAACGAAGACATGTTATTGAAAAAGAATCGAAAAAAATATGAGCATCAGTAAAAGAATTATAAATGCAGTAATTTATTTCTATTATCATAACGGTAATAATTAGATGAAAAATAATAGTAAACAAACAAATAATCAAGATTCCAATTTAGAAAATGACTGACAATTTAAAGAACACAGAATTAAATAAATACAGTAAAATCCTTACACAGGATGAAACTCAGCCTGGTGCCCAGGCGATGTATTATGGTATCGGCCTTACAGATGATGATTTGAAAAAAGCACAAGTCGGAATTGTAAGTATGGGGTACGAAGGAAATACGTGCAATATGCATTTGAATGACCTGGCCAAACTGGTAAAAGATGGCGTGTGTAAAAGTGATTTGATTGGATTGATATTCAATACGATTGGCGTAAGTGATGGGATGTCTAATGGAACCGACGGGATGCGTTATTCACTTGTAAGTCGTGATATCATTGCGGATTCTATTGAAGCCGTTTGTGGTGCGCAATATTATGATGGCTTGATTGCCTTGCCGGGTTGTGATAAAAACATGCCAGGCTCTTTGATAGCGATGGGCAGGTTAAATCGTCCGGCCATTATGGTTTACGGAGGCACAATTGCTCCCGGACATTATAAAGGACAGGACTTGAATATCGTTTCTGCTTTTGAAGCATTGGGACATAAAATTGCTGGTGATATTACGCCTGAAGATTTTAAAAATGTAGTTCGTCATTCCTGCCCCGGTGCTGGTGCATGCGGCGGAATGTACACAGCAAATACAATGGCTTCAGCAATTGAAGCGCTGGGAATGAGTTTGCCATTTTCTTCATCAAATCCTGCCTTGAGCGAAGACAAAAAAACTGAATGTCTTCATGCGGGTGAGGCAATCAAATTATTGCTTGAAAAGGACATCAAACCGAGAGATATCATGACGAGAAAAGCATTTGAAAATGCGGTAACAATTGTCATGGCGCTGGGCGGATCTACGAATGCGGTTTTACATTTAATTGCAATGGCGAAAAGCGTGGATATAAAATTGGACCTGAATGATTTTCAGAAAATAAGTGATAAAATTCCGATGCTTGCGGACTTCAAACCCAGCGGAAAATATCTGATGCAGGATCTTCATCAGGTCGGTGGTGTGCCGGCGGTGATGAAGTATTTGTTGAAAGAAAATTTGATGTATGGTGATTGCCTGACGGTAACCGGGAAAACCATTGCGGAAAATTTAGAAGATGTTCGTGAACTTGATTTCGACAAACAGGATATTATTCATTCATTAAAAAATCCGATCAAAAAAACAGGTCATTTGCAAATATTATATGGCAATCTTTCGAAAGGCGGAAGCGTAGCGAAAATCACCGGGAAAGAAGGTGAAAAGTTCACGGGACCTGCACGGGTATTTACCGGCGAACATCATTTAATTCAAGGAATCAATTCAGGAAGAATAAAGCATGGCGATGTGGTTGTAATCAAATATGTCGGACCACGAGGCGCTCCGGGCATGCCTGAAATGTTGAAACCGACCTCAGCTTTGATTGGGGCAGGACTTGGTAAAAGTGTTGCGTTAATTACAGATGGACGATTTAGTGGAGGTACACATGGTTTTGTCGTCGGACATATTACCCCAGAAGCCTTTGATGGTGGGCTAATTGCCCTGGTAGAAGATGATGATGAAATTGAAATCGATATCGCACTAAATAAAATTACTTTGAAAGTGAGTGATGAAATCATTGCTGAAAGAAGATCAAAATGGCAACGACCTCCTTTAAAAGTCACCAGAGGAATTTTATATAAGTATGCACATTGTGTGAGCAGCGCAGCTGAAGGTTGCGTTACAGATGAGAATTTAAAATTTAAACACTTAGAAAATTAAAATTTATTTTATGGAAGCCCTTGAAATAATTAAAGAAGAAAAGAAGTTGAAACCAAAGTCTGTCACTAATGTTTCGGGATCTATTGCAGTTTTGGAAATTCTAATCGCTGAGAAAGTGAAAACAGTTTTCGGATATCCAGGAGGAGCGATCATGCCGATTTATGATGCGCTGTATGATTACAGCGACCGTATTGAACATATTCTGACCCGCCATGAACAAGGTTCTGTTCATGCTGCACAAGGGTTTGCGCGGACATCCGGAGAAGTCGGAGTTGTATTTGCAACCAGCGGTCCCGGCGCTACCAATTTAATTACTGGTATTGCTGATGCAATGATTGACAGTACTCCGCTGGTTTGTATAACAGGGCAGGTTTTTGCACACCTTCTTGGTACAGATGCATTTCAGGAAACTGATGTGGTAAACATTACAACACCTGTCACTAAATGGAACTATCAAATAACAGATGCTACAGAAATCCCTTCAGTTTTAGCGAAAGCATTTTACATTGCTAAAACAGGAAGACCAGGACCTGTGTTGATTGACATCACCAAAAACGCACAAATTCAAAAATTTGACTTTGAAGGATATGTACCCTGCAAGCATGTACGCAGTTATCGCCCAAAGCCCATCGTCAGAAAAGAATATATTGAAAAGGCAGCAAAATTAATTAACGAAGCATCCAAACCTTTTGTGATTTTTGGCCAGGGTGTAATTCTTGGAGAAGCTGAAAAAGAATTCAAAAACTTTATTGAAAAAGCCGGGTTACCCGCAGCATGTACGATACTCGGACTTAGTGCTTTATCGACTGATCATCCATTGAATGTTGGTATGCTGGGCATGCATGGAAATTATGGTCCAAATGTTTTGACAAATGATTGTGACGTGTTAATAGCGGTAGGTATGCGTTTTGATGACCGGGTTACCGGGAGACTCGATAAATATGCAAAACAGGCGAAAGTGGTTCATCTTGATATTGATCCTTCAGAAATTGATAAGAATGTAAAAGCAACTGTTCCGGTTTGGGGTGATTGTAAAGAAACTTTGCCTTTACTAACGGATATGGTTACACGAAAATCACATCCTGAGTGGCTGGCAAAATTCGGAGAATATAAACAGAAGGAAACGGAGGTGTGTTTCAATAAAGACCTTCGGCCTTCTTCAGAGAAATTAACGATGGGTGAGGTAATCAATTTGCTGAATGAATTAACGGATGGTAGAGCCATTATTGTTTCAGATGTGGGCCAGCACCAGATGGTAGCCTGTCGATATGCAAACTTCAAACAGTCAAGAAGTAATGTAACTTCCGGAGGCCTGGGCACTATGGGATTTGGTTTACCGGCTGCAATCGGAGCGAAATTTGGCGATCCTTCAAGAGAAGTAATTGCGGTGGTCGGTGATGGTGGATTCCAAATGACACTTCAGGAATTGGGAACAATCATGCAGAATAAAATCAATGTAAAAATTATTGTACTGAATAATGAATTCCTCGGAATGGTACGTCAATGGCAGGAATTATTCAACGAAAAAAGATATTCTTTCACGGATATTCAAAGCCCTGATTTTGTGGCATTGGCTGCGGCTTACCATATCTTGGGGCAAAAAGTTTCTGAACGAAGTAAGTTAAAAAATGCATTGAAAGAAATGCTGGATCACAAGGATGCTTATCTTCTGGAAGTGATGGTGGGAAAGGAACACAACGTTTTCCCCATGGTTCCGCAAGGTTGCAGTGTTTCTGAAATCCGCTTATCATAATACTTTCAAAGATGGCAAATTAGAATCAGCAAGTAGAAAAATTATGAAATGGGACTCAACTTTATATGACACGCAACACAGCTTTGTTTCAAAGTATGGAGAAGATGTTGTACAGCTTTTGAATCCGCAACCAGGTGAAACAATTCTCGATGCTGGTTGCGGCACAGGTGATCTTACGGCGATGATTGCATCATCGGGTGCAATCGTAGAAGGTATTGATTTATCAAAAGAAATGATTCACCAGGCCAAAGAAAAATTCCCTGAACTTGATTT
>JBDTKF010000135.1:0-41731 GCA_039935455.1 Ginsengibacter sp. | reverse complement strand
AAGATTAATCAAAAATGGCCTTAGGTATGCAATCAACACACAAGGCGCTGTATGGAGTCCATAAGAATTGGTGAAAGAGTCAAGTGTGAATCCCAGCGCAAATGCGAGTAACATCTGAAGTCGCCGTCCCATTTTAAATGGAAGCCACAAAATAAAAAGAAAATAAATGTAAGGCGCTACGACCTGGTGCAACGGAGGAATTTGGTTCAACACAAAAACCTGTACGAAGATGAATAAGCAAAACCGGATTATATTTTTTATGAGACTACTCATTTACTTTTCACTTTATTTAAAAGCATTTGTGGTTCTTCTTTCTGAAGATTATTGATGATGTATCCAAATTGCAGGTTTTCAAAATTTGCTGCCGGCACGATCCTTATGGTATAAGTGCTGCTGCTCTTGTCGTTTATAATATCTTTTACAAAACCTATTAGAAGTCCACGGGGAAATTTGTCAGAAAATCCACTGGTAACAACCGTATCTCCCTGGTTGATTTTTGCTGATCTTGAAATATCTTTTAAATATAAGATTTTTGGAGTTTTTCCATCATAAACTACAATGCCGGTTTCGCCTCCCTTTTTCAACCTTCCGCTAAGATTGCTTTGTTCGTGGAGCAAGCTCATGACCACCGCGTAATTATCACTTACTTCTACAACTGTTCCTATTACTGCATTATTTATATCAATAGCTCCCATATCCGCACTGATACCCTGTTTGGAACCGCGATGCAATTCTATATAATTGTTCAAAAGGTTTACTGAATTCCGAATCACTTTTGCCTGCATATATAAATATTTCCGCTGCTGCTGTATGGAATCCAGGTTTAAATTGTCAATTGTTGTTCTATTTACAGTATCTGGAATTTCATAATCCTGTTTGAGTTTATTGTATAAAATTTCATTTGCTTTTACCAGGGAATCGTTCGTCCGTTTCAATCGAAAATAATATTCGATACCATCGTATTTCTCACTGATTTTCCCGGTTATTTCACTGGCAACTTTTGAATAAACTGAGTGATGATAACGGTTATAACTGAAGATCATATAGAAAGATAATCCCATCAGAAATAAGAAGAAAATGAAGGTAAAATAAATACGGATAAAGAGAAGAATGTTACGCATGGTTTCATCCGGGCCGCATTACAGAAACAGCCAATTGAAAATTGAAATGATTATTCTGCAAATTTAATATTCATTAAACGAAAAAAATCGGGAAGCAGGATTTATTTGATAAATTATCTCATTACAAACGGGTAACGGTCATAATGTTTCAAAGCCAGCCCTGTTCCACGCACCACGCTTTTCAATGGATCATCAGCTATATGAACCGGTAATTTGATTTTGGCTGCCAATCTTTTATCCAGGCCTCGGAGTAAGGCTCCGCCGCCGGTTAAATACAACCCTCTTCTGTAAATATCAGATGCCAGTTCTGGGGGAGTTGTTTCCAATGCTTTTAAGATTCCCTCTTCAATTTTAAAAATTGATTTGTCAAGAGCTTCCGCGATTTCCTGATAACTTACCATGATTTGTTTTGGAATTCCTGTTACTAAATCACGACCATTAACGGGCATATCGTCTGGCGGATTATCAATATCTTTCATGGCTGCACCGATCTGGATTTTGATTTGTTCTGCGGTTCTTTCTCCGATTAATAAACTGTGATATCGCCTCAGGGCTTCCATTATATCAGCGGTAAATTCATCGCCGGCTACGCGGATAGATTGATCGCAAACAATTCCGGCAAGTGCGATTACAGTAATTCCGGTCGTTCCTCCGCCAATATCAATGATCATATTTCCTACAGGTTCTTCCACATCAATACCAATACCCAAAGCAGCTGCCATGGGCTCATGCAAAAGATAAACTTCTTTAGCCCCGGCCTGTTCAGCGCTGTCTCTAACCGCACGTTTTTCGACTTCGGTGATACTGCTTGGAATGCAAATCATCATGCGCCAGCTTGGTGGAAATAATGGTTTTTTGGGATATATCTTTTTGATCATCTCACGGATCATCAATTCTGCAGCGTTAAAATCGGCGATCACTCCGTCTTTCAACGGTCGAACGGTCCGGATGCTTTCATGGGTTTTCTCATGCATCATCAGAGCTTTTTTCCCAACAGCGAGAATATTTTTTGGATTGTTCCTGTCTAAAGCCACAATGGACGGCTCATTTACGACCACTACATCATTATGGATGATGAGTGTGTTGGCCGTACCAAGATCAATCGCTATTTCCTGAGTGAAAAAATTAAAAAGGCCCATGTTTTATTTGAGGTATTGTAAAATTACTAATGCCTGCAAAGTTGTGGAAATAAATTGGAATTACAACCGTTTACTATTGAAGCATTTTATATAAAACGTAATTATATATTGCCAAATTGTGTCAACCCTGCAATATACTAATTTGAACTGTTTTAACAATTATCGGTTCCAGTAAATGAATAAATATCACGCATTTTTATTTAGATAAATTTGATTCTTTTAAAACGATTTAGCAGCTTTCGGATGGGCGGACAATTTTTTCATTCCTATTTTTGTGAAGCGTATTTTTAATCAAAGTGAAAATGACAATTCAGGATAAGATCAATTTTGACCAGGTTACAGAAGCGATCGAATATTTACAAACTTTCAAGCCACAGCTAACTTTCAACTATTCGGTTGAGGAACCACAGATAAGTTCTGATCAACTTGAGCAATTATTCAACGAATGGGCGGGAACAACTCCAACAAAATTTCTTCAATACATTAGTGGAACGCATATAAAAAAGATGCTGAAAAATGAGGATGCTTCTTTGTTTGAAACTACATTTGATAACGACTCTCTGCAGCCGATACGTTCACATAATCTCTTTGTAAAAATTGAAGGAATGACTTCTGAAGAATATGCGAATGACGGAGAAAATTTGAATATCAATTACAGTTTTGCTGAAAGTCCTTTTGGCAATATGCTGGTTGCATCAACTTCAAAAGGTATTTGTCACCTTGCTTTTGCGGATGATGAAATGATCGCATTGAAATCCTTGACACATAGATTTCAGAAAGCTATTTATAAACCCATTTCTGATTTAATACAGCGGAATGCCTTACGTATTTTTTCGCATGATTGGAAAAATCCTGAACAAATAAAACTTCATTTGAAGGGAACAGATTTTCAACTAAAAGTTTGGGAAACATTACTGAAAATACCTCTTGGAAAAATTACCACGTATAGAAATATTGCCAGATATCTTCAGAAACCAACGGCATCAAGAGCGGTGGGCACAGCCATAGGAGATAATCCTGTCGCTTTTATAGTTCCCTGTCACCGTGTGATACAATCAACCGGCGCCTTTGGAGGTTATCATTGGCGGGGAATCAGGAAAACAGCAATAATTGGTTGGGAAGCTGCGCAAATTAATGCAGAATAAAAGATGATTCATCATTCATTTAAAAAAAACAACAAATTGTTTTTGGTGGAAACGAAAAAAGAAAATGTATAGAAAACTAATACCATTTCTGTGAAAATGATGAATAGAAAAATCACTTTTTTTATTCGGAAAAACAACCGTAATCGCTTAAAGACATTTTAAATTGGGGTAAAAAATTCGAAATTTGGAAAAATGAATTTATTCTCGAAAGACATCAATGAAAATATAAACTTGTTGCCAAAAGATGGCACAGTAAATTATTTTGGAAAAGTATTGGACGAAAACGAATGCGATGATTATTTTAATTCCCTGATGAAAACAATTCAATGGAAACATGATGAAGCAATGCTTTTTGGAAAACATATAATTGTGAAGCGGGAAGTTGCATGGTACGCTGATTCGCCATATTCTTACACGTATTCAGGAACGACTAAATATGCGTTGCCATGGACAAAAGAATTGAAAGAATTAAAGAAAATGATTCAGGATAAAACCGATGCATCATTCAATTCGTGTTTATTGAATTTATATCACACAGGAGAAGAAGGTATGGCGTGGCACAGCGATGACGAAAAGTCTTTGGGAAAATATACATCGATTGCTTCATTGAGTCTTGGAGCGGAAAGGAAATTTTCTTTCAGACATAAACGAACAAAAAATATGGTCTCATTGACGTTAGAAAATGGAAGCCTGCTGATTATGAAAGATGTAACACAAAGCAATTGGCATCATCGTTTACCACCAACAAAAAAAATAGATTCCCCACGAATTAATCTGACATTCAGGACGATGGTAATCTGAAAATTAAAATATAACGGTTATGGCTATACGAAAATAATTTTACCGCGGTTTAAAGATCGTCACTTTAATTTCAATCGACAAATTCATACCCAATATCACCGCGGAAATACATTCCCTCAAAATGGATTTGGTCTAAAATTGTTTTTGAAAGTTCGATAGCATCTCCCAAACCCTCAGCCATAGCAGAAACAGCCAAAACTCGTCCTCCATTTGTGACTACTTCTTGATTTGATTTTTTTGTTCCGGCATGAAAGACCATTGAGCCCATTCCCTTTTCAATATGTTTGATCGCCTCAGGATTTTCGGAATATAAAAGCTCAACCGGAAATCCCTTTTTATATGCTTCCGGATAGCCGCCACTCACTGCAACAATTGTTACAGCATTATTTTTCTCTACATCAATTGTATGTTGATTCAATTTTTGTTGGTCCATAGCCAGCATTAATTTCAAAAGATCATTTTTCAATCTGATCAGAATTACTTCTGTTTCCGGGTCTCCAAGACGGCAATTATATTCGATGACCACTGGTTCCTCATCCACTTTTATTAAACCAAAAAATATAAATCCTTTATAATCGATTTCTTCGTTTTGCAGACCTTTGATGGTAGGTTCAATTATTTTTTCTGTGACCTTTTTCATGAAAGTTCCGGTTGCAAAAGGCACCGGGCTGATAGCGCCCATCCCGCCTGTATTTGGCCCCTGGTCACCTTCACCAATCTTTTTATAATCTTTGGCTTCAGGCAACAGCACATAATTTTTACCATCTGTTAACACAAAAACACTCAGCTCTATTCCATCCAAAAATGATTCAACTACTACCTTTCTGCCTGCATCACCAAATTTTGATTGTTGAATCATCAATTCAAATTCACTCAAAGCTTCAATATAATTTTGACAGATTATCACACCTTTGCCCGCAGCCAATCCATCGGCTTTTAAGACAACCGGTAATGGATGATTCCGGATATATTGAAGTCCTTCTTCAAAATTTGAATTATCAAACTCTGCATATTTTGCAGTGGGAATATTGTATTTTTCCATGAAGCTTTTAGCAAAAGCTTTACTTCCTTCTAGCCGGGCGCCGACTTTTGAAGGGCCTGTAATGACAATGTGCTTCAAGGATTCATCTTGTTTAAAAAAATCATAAATACCATTCACTAAAGGTTCTTCGGGGCCTACAATAGTGATATCTATTCCCTTTGAAATACAGATATTCTTCACTGCTTCGAAATCATTAATATCGATAGAAATATTTTCTCCAAACTCAGCAGTTCCGGCATTTCCCGGCGCAATAAAAATTTGTGAACAAAATTCACTCTGGCTTATTTTCCAGCAAAGAGCATGTTCTCTGCCGCCTGACCCGAGAATAAGAATTTTCAAAATGATCTGAATTTTAATGGTTCGAAAAAAGATTGGCAAGTTAAGAAACTTACCGTTTCAAATAAATAACAAAAAGGTTTTTTGGGATCAGCCTTTGTGCGACCCTTCTTTGTTTCGGGATATTATTACGATAAGAAATTCAATTATTTATTTGTTTACTGGAAATTCTTTCTAAAAAAAAGATTTAATATCCGCAACATATAAAAGGATATCATCGAAGTGATTTAATAGAAATTGCTTTTGATTAAAATTAATTTATTGATTAAAAATTAAACATAATTTTAAAATTCTATTTACTTTACAACATATTTAAAATTATTTTCGAATCAAAACTAAAAATGATGGAAGACAATGCAATTCCCGTTGATCTTGCCGAACAGAAAAAAGGCAAACATCCAAAGGCGCTTTATGTGCTTTTTATGACTGAAATGTGGGAAAGGTTTGCCTATTATCTAATGGTCGGAATTTTATTACTTTATCTGATTGACGATAAAACCGGTGGTAAAGGAATGACCGAAAAAATGGGTGCAGATGTTGTTGGAAGTTTTATTGCACTCGTTTATTTAACTCCATTTATCGGAGGATTGATTGCTGATCGTTATTTGGGATATATCAAATCCATTTTTCTTGGAGGCAGTTTAATGGCACTGGGATATTTTGGGCTTGCTATTCCTGGAAACACAGCATTGTATGTTTCATTGTTGCTCATCATTGTCGGAAATGGTTTTTTCAAACCGAACATCTCTACCATTCTCGGAAATATTTATAACCGCGAAGACCTGAAACCTTTAAAGGACAATGCTTACAACATCTTTTATATGGGAATAAATATCGGGGCACTCGTGTGTAATTTTGTTGCTGCCTATTTGAGGAATCAATATGGCTGGGGCTATGCTTTTGCAGCAGCAGGAGTGGGATTGATCATAGGGATGGTCATTCTTGCCAGTTCTTTGAAAGGGGTTCGGATCGGGGAAATCAAAAAAGAAAAGCACCCGGAAGATATGCCACTCGGCAAAATTTTTGGCTATGTCTTTTTACCGGCTATCATTGCAGCGGTCATTGGATGGATAGTTCCTTCATTGTTTTTTGGTTCGACAATAATGGGAAGCCAATCAAATGATGCGTTCATTTTTGCGTGCCTTCCAATTATTGCTTTTTATATTTCGCTCTATGTAAAAGCAACCGGACAGGATAAAAAAGGGATCGGCGCGCTGCTATTTATTTTTGGAATTTCTATTATCTTTTGGACAATCTATAATCAAAATTCTACAGGACTTACTTTATGGGCACAAAAACATACAGACAGAACCGTATCACCGACAGCAGAAAAAATCGCAGGATCACTTGGATTTTTGCAAACGGTAAGTGTTACGCCACACATGGTGAATAAAGTAGATGAAAATTTCGTAGAGATTAAAGATCATTCTGCAGTTGCAGAACCATATGGTATAAACAATTTGAAATTGGTAAACGGAAACATTGTAGATGCAAAAACCAATGTTGTGCAGGTGATGGGCCCCGACCCTTATTTTAATAATGTTCCAAAAAAAGACTGGCCCCCAAGTGGTAGCGAAAAAGTGGCCAACACGGAATTATTTCAATCGATCAATCCCTTGTTTATCATTTTGCTTACATTGGTTCTTGTTCCACTCTTTAGTTATTTGCGAAAGCGAAATAAAGAGCCTACCACTGCTACAAAATTCGGGATGGCGTTATTCATATCGGGATTGTCAGCTTTAGTCATGGTGTTCGCCATCATGTCGGTTTCTTCGGTCTATTTATTCAAAACTTCTCCATATTGGCTTTGGGGAACATATTTCGTTTTCACAATTAGTGAATTATTGTTAAGCCCGATTGGATTGTCGTTAGTGTCAAAATTAGCGCCATCAAGACTTACAGCCTTGTTGATGGGAGGATGGTTTTTGTCTACCGCAATTGGTGGTAAACTGGCAGGAGTGATGACTAGCTTTTGGGATGATTTTACAGACAAAAAAATCTTTTTTCTTATACTGGTCGTTAGTGCTTTTATTGGTGGAATATTAATATTCAGTAGATTGAAATCTCTAAATTCAATTGTAAAAGATAAAACGGGATCTGCATAAGCGATCTTCAAAAAAAGAAAATCATAATGAATTTTGGTTGCGATTTTTTTGTGAAAATACCTTTTTAGTGGATTGAGTAAATCGATTGAAAAGAATCAGAGATTGAATTTCACTTAATAAAAAATTGCTTCACTAAATACGGACCTAACTCTAGTTTGGAAAATGTCCGGTAATAACAGACTGCTGAAATTACTCAGCCCGCTGTTTGAATACATTGTTATTTCCATTTTAGTGAAAAAATTCCCCAACATTGAGGCTAATTCTGTTAGTGTATAAATTTCTCAACTTTCCTAAGATGTGCATTCGTTTTGATTATAAGTGACGATTGTAAGATTTTGATCATTTTTAAACTCTTGGGAATGAAATTTGTCTTACCAATCAATCTGGTAAAAACATTTATTTATTTGTTTACTATAAAAATATTTTTATGAAAAAGATTCTCCTACTTTCGTCGTTTTTTTTTATCGTTTTTTCTTCCTGTAAAAAAGAAGTTACCCAAGTTCAAAAAGTAGATCAGGCATTCTCGGCTGTTTATGATATCGCACCTGCAGATTGGACTACTACAAATAATGGAGCCAGCTATACAGCACAATTAAACATCCCTGAATTGGACAATGTAATTTACCAGAACGGTGCAGTTTTAGTCTATCTTTCTTTCTCCGGCACCTCATATTATGAAGCACTTCCGGAAGTTTTTGATGGCTTTGTTTATGGTGTGATCCATTCACCTGGGCATGTTGGTATTGATATTAGTTCTTTGACCGGCGAATCGATCGACCCGCCTGCACAAACAATTTCTGCCAAAGTAGTTCTCATTGATGCATCAGCCTTAGCATTGCATAATGATGTGGATCTGAAAGATTTAAATGAAGTAAAAAAGACTTTCAATATTCAATAAAACTCAAAAGAGAATGGGTGATAAGTTGGTTTAAACAAAATTCATTTTCTTATAATTCTTCCCGAGAATCTTCTCGTCATCTGCTCGCAGCCAATTGTGTAACAGTGTGGCGTAAACGCTTTTGAAATCTACTGAATATTTCAAATCTCCCTGGTTCAAATCATTCAGATCGGACATTGAGTTCAATAGCCCTTGTTCTTTCAAACCCCCGCTAATAAAAAACATATTGTTTGCTGTGCCATGATCAGTACCACCGCTCGCATTTTGAGCAACCCTTCTCCCAAATTCACTAAAAGTCGTTATGACCACATCCTGGAAACGATTGTTATTTTTTAAATCTTTTACAAAAGAGCTAACGGCTTCGTTCAATTCTGAAAACAATCTTGTTTGCTGATTTTGCTGATTCACATGAGTATCAAAACTTCCGAGACTAACATAATAAACTTTGGTATTTATATCACTTAAAATAAGAGAACAAATTGTTTTTAAATTTTTACCCAATTGAGTGGCAGGATAGATTTGAGAAGAAGGATGGCGCCTGCTTTGCTCATAAATATAATCGGCACTGCTCAGGGTTTCGCTTAAAGTTTTATATAAATAATTTACTGTTTCTTCTTCGTGATCATGAGCTGCATTTATTTCTTTAAAATATCTTTCGTTGCTGGAACTGAATAACTTTTTTGGATCTCTCAAGGCCAAGCCTTTTAAGTTTTCACCTTTTAAGGCAAGGCTTAGAACATCGTCGATTTCAAGTGCCTGAGTTGGCTTTCCGCAGCCACTACATTGTGCATCTAAATATCTTCCAAGCCATCCGGTAGTTAAATATTGGCTGCTGTCACTGGCAGTTTGCCAAATATCCATACTGCGAAAATGAGAATGGTCCGGGTTTGGATAACCTACGTCATTCAGAATACCTAAACTACCTTCATCAAATAATTTTTTGAAGAAAGTCAATGCTGGATTGAGTCCTGCGTCGTCTGTTAAATGTAGAGCCAGATTTTTTTTTATGGCTAACACAGGACGTGATTGATAATAAATGTCATTCCGGATTGGAACAACAGTATTCAATCCATCATTTCCTCCACTAAATTGAAGCACAATCATCACTTTATTTCCGGGAGGCACTGTAGCTTTTTTTTCAAGAGCTTTCAGGAAGTTAGGCATCATCATAGAAGCGGATGCAAGAGAACCAATTTGTAGAAATTCTTTGCGTTTCAAAAGCATAAATTACTTTTTTTGTTCGTTTACTATCGATTGAATCTGTCAGCCTGATTAACACAACTGATATTCGGGCGTACTCATCAATTCTACTACAGAAGTTTTTATAAAACCTTCTCTGGAATTGTGATCAGTATATCTTTTTAGAATATTTGGATTGATTGAATTTTTTGTTTGTAATACAATTTTATTGATGCTTTGCTGCAAATTCTCTTTCGGTGTTTGGTCGAAAATTTTGGCAACGGAAGGCCAATCGACGATTACTTTTAATTGATTGGGCTTCATAATTCTATCAGCTCCTTCTTTTCCCATCATGATGTCGTCATCGTTCTTTGGGATCATTAAAAACGCCTCAGAATTGGTCAGTAATTGAGGAAGCCGCATTCTAAAAATCAGAGCACTGCTGTCTATCCAATTTTTTCCACCCGGCCAACCGGCTACATTGGGAGGATAAAATAAAACCTGGCCAAGAACACTTTGAAATAATAATTGGACTTCCGGTTTTTCTAATTCCATTGGGATCAACCTCCTGATGCCAACGAGCAATTCAACCGGTGATTTTACTTTTGTTCCAATATTCTTTTGATCATAAAACCATTCACTTTTGAAAATGCGGCTCATTAAATTTTTAAGGTTGTAATTGCTTTGGTAAAAATCTGCCGCAAGCGATTCAATTTTTTCGTAATCGACTTTCTCGTTCACGAAATATTTATAGATCTTTTGAGTGATAAATTTTGCTGTTGTTTTTTGTTCTAAAATGATATCAATAATATCATCTCCATCAAAATTACCTGTTTTGCCTAAAAAGCTTTTTTTACCATTGTCATGCAGAAAAGGTCTTTCCACAAAGTCGCCTTTGATGTTGAAGCCCCAGCCCGTAAAGGCTCTTGCACCCTCTTTTACGTCAGCCTCTGTATAATTTCCGCGACCCATAGTAAACAATTCCATTACTTCCCGCGCAAAATTTTCATTGGGGTGTTGTTTCTTGTTTTGTTGATTATTCAAAAAAGAAAGCATTGCCGGGCCTTTACTTACTTCTCGTAAAAGATTTCCAAAATTTCCCAAAGCATTTTCTCTGATTGTATTCAACAGTTGCTGCTGAAAATAAATATTTACAATTCTGCAAGCAAAATGGCCATGCCAGAAGAGACTCATTTTTTCACGCAATTGCGACTCACTGTTGATCATTGCGCTTAGCCAGGTTAGGTTTAAATTTTTGATATCACCTGCGGATTGTTTACGAAGTTGTTTTTTTTGATCCTGGGTAAGTTTTTGAATTTGACTTAAATCCTGAATCCCTTTTATTAAACCATCAAAGGAATTAGTTGCAACATTTAAAGTGTCTGGTCTTTTTGAGGAAGTTTTTATTAAAATGTCGAGCAAGTCATCCTGAGAAACTTCAGATAGCTGGTTTGCGTTTTCCATCATTGGGCCGAAAGCGGCACGCCAAATCAGGTGTTGATTTTTTAATTGATTTGAGAGCGGCATTATTATTCTATTGAAGAGAATTAGAAATTTTTATGCATCGAAAAATTATGGACTACATAGAAATACAGAGGTTTAAACCAGGCATACTAATTTTAATTCAACAATCAGAATAATTTAAATTTTCGATCATATATGCAGACTCGATTGAAAGACTGACTAAAAAATTTTATCAATTTTCAAGTAACTTTTCAAAACTTCCGGCACCGAGATTCCGTCCTCGGTTTGATTATTTTCCAGCAAGGCAGCTACAATTCTTGGTAACGCGAGCGAAGAACCATTCAATGAATGAACTAATTGTGTTTTGCCACCTGATTTGAAACGAATCTTCATCCGGTTGGATTGAAAAGACTCAAAGTTGCTCACAGAGCTTACTTCCAGCCATTTTTGCTGGGCAGCACTGTAAACTTCAAAGTCATAAGTGAGTGAAGAAGTAAAACTCATATCACCGCCGCACAGTCTTAATATCCGGTATGGAAGACCTAATGTTTGCAACAATTTTTCAACATGCAACACCATTTCTTCAAGTACTTCATAGCTTTTGTCAGGATGTACCAGTTGCACTAATTCGACTTTATCAAACTGGTGGACCCGATTCAATCCACGTACATCTTTGCCGTAACTACCCGCTTCGCGGCGAAAGCAAGGAGTGTATGCAGTCAGCTTTACGGGTAATTCATTTTCTTTTAAAATTTCATCGCGATAAATATTCGTAAGCGGCACTTCTGCGGTGGGTATTAAAAATAAATTATCTGCAGTTGCTACATACATTTGTCCTTCTTTATCGGGAAGTTGCCCGGTGCCATAAGCACTGGCTTCATTTACCATAAATGGGGGTTCATATTCTGTATAACCCGCTGCAGTGTTATAATCCAGAAAATATTGAATCAATGCTCGTTGCAGTTTTGCCCCCTTGTTTTTATAAAAAGGAAATCCTGCCCCTGTGACTTTATTCCCCAATTCAAAATTGATTAAATCGTATTTTTTGGCCAAATCCCAATGGGGTAATGCATTTTTTGGAAGCTGTGGTTTTTCTCCGCCTTCTCTTACGATTTCATTTTCTTCGGACGTCTTTCCTTCGGGAACAGAAGCGTGGGGAAGGTTTGGCAATATTATTAAATCATTGTGAAGTGCTTTTTCAACAGCAGATAATTTTTCAGCAATGGGAATTAATGAAGATTTTAAAGTTGCTACTTGCTGTTTTTTTTCTTCTGCCTCTTGTTTTTTTCCCGAAGAAATGAATTGTCCAATTTCTTTGGAAATGGCATTGATGCTGGATTGCAGTTCATCCAACTCGAATTGTAATTTTTTTCTTTCATCATCGTTTGAAATAATTTGATCAACCAAAGATGTTTCTGAAAAATGCTTTTTTGCCAATCCACTCAAAACTGTTTCCCTGTTTGTTTTTATAAAATTTACCTGTAGCATCTATGATTATTTTGTTTGCAAATATAAGCAAGGGGTAATTTTACATTTTACATGCGTGTAAAAAACGTACGGTTTATTTGAATCATCTCATTCTCAACAAAAACTGTTTGTATAAATCGATAAGATCTGAAAGTTTTAATTTCGCCGGATGAACGCGCAAGACGATTTACAAACAAGATGGTGGAAATTAGAAAAACAATTTTTTGAAAAATTTGGGAAGAAGCCAGACGTAGAAGCGATTCTGTTTCTGATTGGCATCCAGGAAATCGGCAATTTCAGCATCAAAAAAAAATTTACCAAGGAACAAAAACAAGATTTGATGCATGTAGCAGTATGCACGTTGCTCAGCCAAAGCGGTTATTATGAAATCGAAGATTATGATGAAGATAAATGGCCTCATTTTAAACAAATGAAAGAATTGCCGCAATATAATATGATGGAACAGGAAAATTTTTTAAAGGACCACATTTTGCTTTACTTTGAGAATATTGGAGAACCTTTCAAATACATTTAAAATGAAGCGATTATTTTATCTGGCTATTTTGACTTTCTTTATTTCATGTTCTGTCACAAGAAATGTGAAAAACCATCCCGAGTCGAGTGAATATGTAAAAATCGAAACTGATTCAGGTACGATGGTTGCGCAACTTTTCAATAAGACTCCTTTGACCACTGAAAATATGTTGAAACTGGTTAAAGAAGATTTTTATGACGGACTTTTATTTCATCGGGTAATAAAGGAATTTATGATTCAGGGTGGTGATCCGGACAGTAAAAATGCTAAGGCCGGCCAGCTACTTGGAGATGGTGGATTGAAATATACAATCCCTGCTGAATTTGATACCTCACTTTTTCATCGAAAGGGTGCGCTGGCAATGGCGCGGGAAAGTGACGATATCAATCCACTGAAAGCAAGTAGTTCTACCCAATTCTATATTGTTGAAGGGAAAACTTATACAGATGATGAGTTGGATAAAATTGAACAACATTTCAAAATTAAAATACCTGAAAATCATCGCCAGATTTACAGAACGATTGGCGGAACCCCCTTTTTAGATCAGAATTATACAGTTTTTGGACAAGTAATTGATGGCCTGGATGTGATTGACAAAATTGCAGATGTAGCCAAAGACAATAATAACAGACCGCTTCATGATATTAAAATGAGAATCGAATTAATGAAGAAGAAGGATTATAAAAAGTACCAATAAAAATATTAATTTGCAACTTTAATTTTTGGAATAAATAATATTAAAATGAATTTTCCTGCAAATTTAAAATACACAAAAGATCACGAATGGATTTTGGTAGATGGCGATGTTGCGACACTTGGTATTACCGATTTTGCTCAGCAAGAATTGGGTGATATTGTTTATGTTGAAATAGACACCAAGGATAAGAAACTTGAGGCGGAGAGTGTTTTCGGAACTGTAGAAGCCGTAAAAACAGTGAGCGATCTTTTTATGCCTGTTTCGGGGACGGTTACTGAAGTAAACCCCATCCTGGAGCGTGAGCCTGAAAAAGTAAATACAGATCCATATGGTGAAGGCTGGATGGTAAAATTGAAAATCGATAACCAGGATGATTTAAAAAAATTACTGGATGCCGAAGCATACCAGAGCCTGGTTTCATAATTCTGAAATGGAGCATCTCAAAATTCCGCTTAAAAAATTCCTGCCAGGCATTGCCTGGTTTTTTATTGTGGTTGTTCTAACGCTGATGCCAGGAAAGGATGTTCCTGAAGTTGACTGGCTAGATAATATCACGGATTTTGATAAAATCGTACACATGGGATTATTTGGCGGTTTGGTCATTTTGTTTAGCCTGCCATTTTTAAGATCTTCCTTTTCTTACCAACAAAAAATGAATATTTTTATCCGTATTTGTTTAGCGGTAATTGTTTGGGGAATTACAATTGAATTCATCCAAAAATATTTCGTAGTCGGCCGCGATTTTGACTTATTCGACTGGTTGGCAGATTCTGTTGGCGCAGTGAGTGCACTTTTGCTGGTTATATACCTTGTAAACCGGTTAGAAAAGAAAAGACATTAGTAAACGCACTTTTAGGTGCAAATCGTAATTTCTTATGAATACATTATCAATATTACTTTCGCCATCATTACAGCCTAATTTTATTATTAATACATTTGCAGCATGAAAAATCTTGATAACATGGAATACAATACAACCCGTAACCATCTTACGATTAGAGAATACGGCCGTCATATCCAAAAAATGGCGGAGTATGTGTTGACAATCGAAGACAGGGAAAAACGTCAGAAGAATGCCGATGCACTTGTTGAGTTGATGGGTTTTTTGAATCCACATTTAAAAAACGTGGAGGATTTTCGTCATAAATTGTGGGACCATTTATTCCTGATAACGGATTTTAAATTAGATGTTGACAGTCCATATCCTATTCCGACAAAAGAAACTTTAAGACCCGTGCCGGACCCGCTTCCTTACCCGAAAAGATATCCGAAATATAATCATCTCGGAAAAAATATTGAAATAGTAATTGATAAAGCTTTGAAAGAAGAAGATGCCGAAAAGCGCCAGGGATTTGCTAATTCAATTGCTTATTATATGAAGCTAACTTATAGTAACTGGCATAAAGAATTGGTTCACGATGATAATATTCAAACGGAGTTGTCCGCCATTACAAACGGAGAACTTGAGTTTAATAACCGCCCTTTCATAAAACATCGGGTTGAGAATATTCGCGAAGAGTTTGGTGGCGGAAAGTATCGTAAAAATTTTGGTCAAAGGAGCAATCGTAACCAAAATGGCAGGGATAACAGGAACAACAGGAAATTTGGTAAAAAAAGATATTGAAAGAATTAGGAATGCTCCAATTTGAGAATGAAATTATGAGGAAGAAATTATAGTAGAACTATCCCGGCATGTAAAATCATGCCGGGTTTTTATTTTAAAACATCGAAAAGAAATTTTCTGTAATGGGCACATTTGAAGTAAGAGGGGGTAAAAAATTAAGTGGAAATATTACACCTCAGGGAGCCAAAAACGAAGCGCTGCAAGTAATCTCTGCGGTATTATTAACTTCCGAAAAGATTATCATTCATAACATTCCCGACATCATCGATGTAAATCTTCAGATTGAATTATTGAAAGGTTTGAATGTAAAAGTGGAGAAAATAAATCCAAATTCGTATTGTTTTCAGGCTGATGATGTGGATGTTAATTATTTATTTTCTCCTTCATTTCAAAAAAAGACCGGGCGGTTGCGTGGAAGTGTGATGCTAGCCGGGCCAATGCTTGGCCGTTTCCAAAAAGCTTATATACCTAAACCAGGTGGAGATAAAATTGGTCGTAGAAGATTGGACACACACATTAACGGTTTCAAAAAACTGGGAGTTGAATTTGATTATGATACCGATGAATCTTTTTTTCATTTGAGGACAGATCAATTAAAAGGCGCTTTTATTTTATTGGAGGAACCAAGTGTCACCGGGACGGCTAATTTGCTGATGGCGGCGGTTCTGGCCGAAGGGATTACGACTATTTATAATGCAGCTTGTGAACCTTACATACAACAACTCTGTAAGATTCTTAGTCAAATGGGAGCGAAGATTTCAGGTGTTGCAAGTAACAGGCTTATAATTGAAGGCGTAGAGAAATTATCTGGAACAGAACATACAATTCTTCCGGATATGATTGAAGTGGGATCTTTTATTGGACTTGCAGCGATGACACAAAGTGATTTGACCATAAAAAATGCCGGATTAAAACACCTCGGAGTCATTCCGGAAAGATTTAGTCAGTTGGGGATTAAAATGAATTTTTCCGGGGATGACATTCATATTCCTGAGCAGGAAATTTACGAAATAAAAACTTTTTTAGATAGCTCGATGCTGACGATTTCTGATCATCCCTGGCCTGGTCTGACTCCTGATTTATTGAGCATTATGTTGGTTGTTGCCACACAGGCAAAAGGAAGTGTTTTGGTTCACCAGAAAATGTTTGAAAGTCGTTTATTCTTTGTAGATAAGATAATTGAAATGGGGGCACGCATCGTATTATGTGATCCGCACCGGGCCGTCGTTGTAGGGCTTGAAAGAAAGTTCCCATTGCGCGGAATTTCCATGAGCAGCCCTGACATTAGAGCTGGAGTGGCTTTACTAATTGCTGCGCTCAGTGCAGAGGGCAAAAGCATCATTCAAAATATTGAACAAATAGACAGAGGATATCAGGATATTGACAAAAGATTGAGCTTATTGGGAGCAGAAATAACCCGCGTTTAAAAAAAAGAATTTGGTAATTAATTATGGAAAAACAATACAACAAAATAATTTTAATAACCGCTCCATCCGGGTCAGGAAAAACTTCTATTGTAAAACATTTGATGAAAAAGTTTCCTTCACTTGCATTCTCAGTTTCCGCAACTACCCGGATTCCACGCAATAATGAAATAGATGGTAAAGATTATTATTTCATTTCAAAGGAAGAATTTAATCTAAAAATCCAAAACAAGGAATTTTTAGAATGGGAAATGGTGTATGAAGGAAAGTATTACGGCACTTTAAAATCAGATATTTCACGCATCTGGAAAGAAAATAAAGTACCTGTTCTTGATATTGACGTGCAAGGTGCAATTCATGTCCAGCAGCAATATCCTGTAAATACCATTTCAATATTTGTACAAGCTCCGTCAGTAGAGGAATTGAAAAGAAGATTGAAGTTGCGCGGTTCAGAAACGGATTATTCTTTACAGGCCAGGCTGGATAAGTCAAATTATGAGATGACTTTTAAAGATCATTTCAAAAATATTATCATTAATGAAAATTTTGCAACGGCCTGTGAAGAAGTAGAAAAAATCGTTGACGATTTTTTGAATAATTAAAAAGATCAGTTCCTTTTCAATTTGATAAATTTGTAGACTATGAACTGGATAACTTTTATTCCGATAATTGTAGCCCTGCTTGTAATTGGCTTTTTTTCAGGCGTAGAAGTTGTGTTTGTGTCTGCTAATAAATTCTCTGTCGAGTTACGAAAGAAGCAGGGAAGCTATGGCGGAACGGTCTGGTCCTTCTTTTTAGAGAAGCCTGCGAATTTTATTGTAACCACAATTTTTATTATCAACTTTCTGATCGTCATTTATGTTTTTTTATGGAATGATTTGTTGGCAGAATTTTTCAAATATTTTTCCATTGAAAATGAATACCTGGTTCTTGCCTGTGAAACAATTATTTTTACGGTGATTCTGCTATTTTTTCAAATCTTTTTTAAAGGATTATTTCGTGCAAGAGGAAACGCAGTAACCGCAAATGGTTTCATCGCTTTTTTTGTAAAAACTTTCTATTCCCTTTTTTCGTGGTTGTCTGTATATTTTGTAAGTTTTTCTGAATGGCTGTTGAAATATATTTTCAATGTCAAACTTCAAAGCAAAACGGAACCATTTACGAAGATGGACCTTGGCCATTATGTACAACAGTTGAAAGCGAATGATAATGACGAGAATTTAGAAATTAACAATGATTTATTCGAAAATGTTCTCTCACTTTCTGAAACGAAGATTCGTGAATGCCTGATACCGCGGAAAGAAATTGTTGCAGTAAATATTAATGCAACTCCTGCAGAAGTTAAAGAACTTTTTATTGAAACTAAATTAAGTAAACTGGTTGTCTTTGAGGAAAACATTGATAACATTCGTGGATACATTCATCAACTGGATATGTTTAAAAATCCCGAAACATTGCGAAGTGTTTTACTTCCTATTCCGGCGATTCCGGAAAGCATGAAAGCTACTGATCTGATTAATAAATTTACTAAAGAAAAGAAAAGTATTGCATGGGTAATCGATGAATTTGGAGGCACTGCGGGGATTGTTACTATGGAAGATTTACTTGAAGAAATCTTTGGAGATATTTATGATGAATATGACGTGGAGGAAGAATTTGTTGATAAACAGATCGCTCCGAAAGAGTTTCTTTTTAGCGGCCGGTTAGAGTTGGATTATCTTTCAGAAAAATATAAACTGCTCTTCCGGAAGAATGAAGAGGCCGAAACTCTTTCGGGTTATATTATCAACCTTCATGAGTCAATTCCGCGTCAGCGCGACCGCATCATCATTGACGATTTTCAATTTGATATTCTGAAAGTAAGTGAGACAAGAATTGAAATAGTGAAACTGAAAGTTCTAAGATGAATACTGGTGGTTTTTTCGCTGAATGAATATTTGCTTCTTCACTTACTTACCAGTAAATAAATAAATAACCAGTAATTCTATTTTAACGCACTATGAGAATCGCAGTGAATGCCGGATCTTTTGAAGATGATGATATAAATTCTGTTGATAGGCATTTATTGCATTTCGCTGCTTTGCATTCTGATTTTACATTCTTTTTTTTCTTTGATCAACCGCTTCCTGATAATTCTGTTTTACCCGAAAATGTGATTCCTGTTGTGATTAAGCAAAAAATGTTCAGCACTTTACATTTGTGGATTAGGTATAATCTAAAAATTCCCATTGCTTTGAGGAAATATAAAGCTGATTTTTTCGTCAGTGAGAAAACTATTTCACTTAAAACGAAAATTCCGCAAATATTGATTTCGCCTGATCTCAGATATATTTTTCAGCCCTTAGTTTTTGAAAGACGAGACCGTTTTTATAAAAAAAATATGGTTCGTTTTTTGGATAAAGCCCGTGAAATAATTGTCAACTCCTGCTCATCGAAAAAAGAAATCATTGAACAGCTCAAAATCAGTGAAGAGAAGATAAAAGTAGTCTATCCCGAAATATCCGATGTTTTCAAAAAAATTGATTCCAATGAAAAAGAATTGATCAAAGAAAAGTATGCTGATGGGAATGAATATTTCATCTATAAAGGAATTATAAGTCCGCAGCAAAATTTATTGAATTTGTTGAAAGCATTTTCTTATTTCAAAAAAAGACAAAAGAGTAAAATGCAGTTGCTGGTTGTTGGTAACAGGGGAACAAATTACGGCGAACTAATGGAATCATTAAGGCTTTTTAGATTCAAAAAGGAAGTGAAAATATTGGAAAATATACCGATGGAAGAAACGGGCAGAATTCTTGCGTCGGCATACGCGGTGATAAATATTCCGGTCTATCAAAACTCGCCTTCATCTGTTTTAGAAGCGATGAAATCGGGAGTTCCTGTTCTTGCTTCTTCCCTTGAGATTTTCAAAGAATTTTGTGGGGAATCAGCTTTATATGCGGAACCGGAACAATTTAAGGACATTGCTGAAAAAATGATGCAGCTTTTTAGAGACGAAAGAATGCGCAAGCAGATGATTGAAAAAGCGGACATATGCATTGAGGAATTTCAGAATAAAAAAGGCACAACTTTTTTATCTGCAATAACAGAATTTTTGAATAAAATTTAAAATCAGAATATCAGTTCTTAAGAATTCAGATAGAATTTATTTCTGGAGTGTTGTGAGGAACCAAAAATTAAATAGAACTCTTGAAATTTGAATGAATCATTTCTAAGAAGAGAAAAAATAAATTAAATGAAAATATTTCCGCTAAATGAAGGCGCTTTTACGGTTGATAGGACGAAGAAATTTATTCCGTTCAAAATTGGCGAAGATGATCTTCAACAAAGGAACAAAGGCAGTATTTTAATCGAAATACAACCTTTCGTGATTCTTACCTCAAATGACATTATTTTATTGGATACCGGTCTTGGTTTCGCTGATGAAAATGGACAATTGAAAATTCATAAGAATCTCGCAGCCAACGGAATCAACGCGACCGATGTTACCAAAGTTTTTTTATCACATCTACATAAAGATCATACTGGAGGAATCGCTTACCCAAATAAAAAAATTGTGGGTTTTGAGAACGCAAATTACTATATCAATAAAAATGAATGGGATTTTGCATTACAAAAAGAATCGCCTTCTTATCGGGAAAACGATTTTTTATTACTTCAAAAAAATGATAAACTAAATTTTCTTCATGGCGACGGTGTTATTGATAACTGTATCCATTATGAAGTAACTGGCGCTCATTCCCCGTTCCATCAGGTCTTTAAAATAGTTGAGGATGAAAAAATCGTTTTTTTTGGAGGTGATGTCGCACCTCAACTTCAGCAAATGAAAAACAGATTCCAGGCTAAATATGATTTTGATGGCGCAGCAGCAATGAAATTAAGGCAACAATGGTGGAAAGAAGGAGAACAGGAAAAATGGACTTTTTTATTTTATCATGACATTAAAAGTCCCGTTTTTACATTTTAATTATTCTTGTTTAAGAATAATTAAGGCCTGCCCTAAAAAGGGCTGGCCGTTGCTAACCTATGAAAAACACCATTACAAAAATAGGAGAAAAAATACATCTACCAATTTTTAATTAGTGCAATTATTTAATATTTTATTTTTGTCTCCCAGATGCTAATATTACACCGTTGTTTTGATTTTTTATACATTTATTCCTACAATGTGGATGAATAAAATTAGTGGGAGCTATATTTTCGGGTATAGAATAAAGAGCCAAATGAACGATTTTAGATAAATGCAGCAAACGAACAAAAAACCTGGATTTTAATTCTGGTCAGATCAATTTTATTTACGGTTTTCTTTGAGTCTTCGAATCAATACATTTCTAAATTCTCTTTCTGAATTAAAGAGGTCATTTAATCTTTGAGGGCCAAGAATCCTTTCAAAAGAAGGTTTATATTTTTTTCTTATTTCTAATAATTTTTGTTCATTATCAAGTACGTTTCCATTATTATTATTTCTACGGATTTGTTTTATTTCGTCTTCATATTGATTATAAACGGGCCAAAATATTTCTGCTTCTGATGAAGTTAATTGCAGCTTTTGCGTAATAAATGCAATCTTCAATGCTTTTATTTTTTCGCTCCTTTCTTCATGAATATTTTGGGCCGTCACGAATGAGAAACTTCCAAGAATGGCTATAAAAAAAAGTAAATATTTTTTCATATTTATTGAATGTTTTTATTACTGCTTTCGCTCTTAGATTGTTTTAGAAAATTGTTTAGGGTATTTTCATCAATTAAATAATCGTCTGCATTGGGTAAATCTTTTTCATTGAAATTTTTTATAATCACTTCTTCATCCAGAATATTACCGGTAGCTTCAAGATAATTTACGATCTCATCATCACTTAATGAAGCAATTCCCTGATTCAATTTCTCCGGAGTTTTATATTGAGCAGATTGCTGTACATAACTCTGATTTTTTGCCGTGGTTACGATTACGCCTTTAGTATCTTTCAAGACGGAATTTTGATTAAACATTGGTAGGGATAAAATAACAATAGCGCCCGTAACAACTGCGGCAGCCGCATATTTCCACCATTTTTTGACAGAAGTAAGTGATATAACATTTGTTTCTCGGGGATGTATTTTATTAAATATGCTTTCACTTAAATGATCAAAATAGTTTTCAGGAATATGAAAGGTTTTTTCTTCTTTTAAATAAAATAAAGCGGGTGAAATCGATCTGATTTCTTCCAAGGCATTCTCTTCTTTTTCCGCCTTTAATTTTGCAAAAATTTTATCCGTTAAAGAATCAAAGTATCCCTCTGGAACTTTTTGAGTATTTATTTTTTCATCCTGATGTATGAAAATTGTTGTTAAAATTCTTTGCTCAAGGTCAGAAAAATATCCGTCAGGTAACGCAAATACGTTAACCTTTTCCATTTCCGCCAGGAAAGGACTTATGAATTGCAATTCATTAATTATTTCTGTTGATTCATTTTCCATTGCAATCTTTCAGACTAAAAATTTGCCATTTGGTTTAATTATTTAAAATGTAGTTTTCAATTTTTTTTGCCGCATGATGGTAGCTTGCTTTCAACGCGCCTTCGCTGGTTTCCAAAACACGGCTCATTTTTTCGTACGGCATTTCGTCATAATAACGAAGATTGAAAACAACTCTCTGCTTTTCAGGTAACGATTGAATGGCTAACTGTAGTTTCCATTCCAGTTTATTAGCATCAAAATGAGTATCGCTTTTGATCTTGTTACTCAATCCGTTTTCGTCATCGCTGAGTGAGATCGAACTTCTTTTTTTCTGTTGTGTCAAAAAAGTAAGAGATTCATTAGTTGCTATGCGATATAACCATGTGTAAAGTTGGCTGTCTTCGCGAAAATTACCTAGTCCTTTCCAAACTTTGATAAACATGTTTTGTAAGACATCATCTGCATCATCATGGCTAATCACCATTCTTCTTATGTGCCAATACAATTTTTCCTGGTATTTTTTGATGATACTAGTGAACGCCTGCTCTTTTGTAGCCGGTTCTTTAAAAAGAGCCAAAAGCTCCTGGTCATTTTTAATTTCGCTCATATTTAATTTGATGTCTGAAACAAAAATAGAGAAACTGTTCGGAAGCTTTTTTATTCTTAATAATACGTTGTGAGTTTAAAACTGGAATTATTTTAAAGCTTCTTCAATTGCGTTTGAATAAGCTGTGAGCACAATTTCTTTATCAAATTCCTTGATCATTTTTTGTCTTGCTTTTATGCCCATTTGTTTTCGTTCCTCTTCGGACAACAAAAGCATTTCTTCCAGCTTTTCTGCAAGATCGTGGCTATCTTTTACATTACATAAAAAACCGGTTACCCTGTCCTCTACAATTTCTTTGCAACCGGTGGTGTTGGTTGTCACGATTGGTTTTTCCATACTTGCCGCCTCCAGCAATATGTTTGAAGTTCCCTCGCGATAAGATGGCAGGACAATACAATCAGCTCGTGCAATGAATTTCCTGATGTCTTTTTTTTCGCCTTCATAGTCTATGATTCCTTCGACAATCCAATTTTGCAAATCTGATTTTGAAATCGTATTTGATCTCAAATTCTGATGCCAGAACGGACCAATAACATTAAAAATTAGTTTAGGATATTTTATTCTCAATAATTTCGCGGCTTCTACAAATTCGAAAATGCCTTTATCTTTGATTAATCTCCCGATGAACAGAAAAATAAAATTATTTTCTCCCAATTCTTCTTTCGGCATGGGGCTGAATTTCTTATAATCCACTCCCGAACCGGGAATCCGTTCTGAAATATCTTTGTTGACAAACTTTTTCTCGATGAACAAATTCATATCATCATAATTTTGAAAAAAGACTTTCTTTGTTTTAATCAAAGCCTGGTGATAGATCATCCGTGCAATCCGGTACGCAATATTTTTACTGGTAAATAATGGACCGACACCTGTTATGTTTGTTATGGTTGGAATGCCCAAAGAACGGGTAACAAAATTTCCCCAAATAGCGGGCCTGATACTAAACGTAAGACAAATATCGGGCTGTAATTTTTTCAAAGCACGATATAAATTGATTACGTACTTTAGGACTTTGATTGGGTTTAAGTTTCCTGAACCAACATTGATTACGTGGAGTCCGGTTTTTTCTACATGGGAGACAAAAGTATTGGTGTGGGTAAGAATGGTGACATCATATCCTTCCTTCAAAAGCCGCTGCATGAGGCCATCTCTCATTGTATATGTAGAGAATAGTCCGTTTTCTATAACTGCGATTTTCTTCTTTTGTAACCTATCAGTTGGCATTGGTAAAATTTTTATACCATACTTCCATTGACAAAAGAGTCCATAAGATTTTGGCTCTTTTTTCATCAGAAATTTTAATTTTCTTTTTTAAAAGATTGTGTACAAATTTTTGATCAACAAAATTTTTATAAAAACTGTTATTGGTAGAAAGATAATCAAAAACTGGCTCCCTCAATTCATTCTCAATCCAATTTTTTAGTGGTATTTCGAAACCTCTTTTTGGCTGATGAATCAATTCTTGCGGAAGATATTTGATTGCTAATTGACGCAACATGAATTTTGTGGTCCTGCCTTTAATTTTGTAATTATCCGGAAGAGAAGGAACGTATTCTAATAATTCTTTTGAAAGAAAAGCACTTCTCCCTTCCTGTGAGTTCGACATGGTTGCAATATCCATCTTTACCAGAAAGTCACTGAATAAAACGGTGTCAAAATCAAGGTTCATAATTTTTTGTAATCCTGATAAATTGCTGTTGGCAATTTTATCAAAATCGTTTTTAACCAATTCGAGGTAATCAAAACCGGGATCTGAAATATATTGCTGATAATCTTCAAAAATATCCACACCCGCCGAAAGATAAACCTCCAGATCATCTTTGGAAGCAAGCGATGCAAGCCTATATAAATAATTATAAATCGATGTTTTATTATCTGAAGGAGGCAAGTTGTTTTTTAAAAAATAAGCGCCCTTTTTTATCAATGGATTATTATTGAAGAAATCATATTTTGCGAAAGGCACGTATCTTCTGTATCCACCAAAAAGTTCATCTGCGCCATCTCCATTCAGAATCACAGTAACATATTTTTTTGCTTCCTGGCTCACGTAATAACTAGGAATTATAGAGCTGTCATAAAAAGGCTCGCCATAATTACCAAGAATTTTTTCTAAATCGTTTCTCAGATTTTGAAACGATATTTTTATTTCAGTATGTTGGGTATTGTATTTCTCCGCAACCAGTTTTGCTAATGGAGCTTCATTAAACTGTCCATCAAATGAAACAGTGAAAGTCTTCAAATTGTTGTTATACTTACTGGCAATCGAGGTTACAAGCCCACTGTCAATACCTCCACTTAAAAAACTTCCTACTTCAAGATCGCTTGATTCTAATCTTCGTTTCACTGCTGTGTGAAGCAAACGGTCGGTGGTTCGCAAACTTTCTTCTAAAGAATCTTTATTTTTTTTTTGATAAAAATCATTGATATCCCACCAGCGGATCTGTTCTATGGCGAGGGAATTGCAATCAACAATCAAAAAACTTCCCGCTTTTAACTCTGTTACGTTTTTATAAGGAGTGCATTGACGATAAAAAGAACCAAGGCGTAAATATTGGAGAATATTGGTTGGCTCAATTTCTAAAGGAACCATAGCCTTTAAACAATTTAGTTCGCTGGCGAAAAAAAATTTTTCTTGAGCAAAGAAATAATAAAACGGTTTTTCACCCGCACGATCACGGGCAATAAACAGTTGATTTTTAATTTTATCGTAGATAACGAATGCAAACGCTCCATCAATATACTGAAGGAAATTCGTTCCGAAACGATCATACAAAAGAAGCAGTGTTTCTGTATCAGAAGAGGTTTTTCCCTGTAAATTAAATTGTTCCCTTATCTCCGCGTGATTGTAAATTTCACCATTGAAAATAATTGTATATTTTTCACCAAGATGCATGGGTTGCTTTCCTCCTTGAACGTCCAGAATAGAAAGTCTTAAATGAAA
This sequence comes from Ginsengibacter sp., assembly GCA_039935455.1. GTDB lineage: Bacteria > Bacteroidota > Bacteroidia > Chitinophagales > Chitinophagaceae > Ginsengibacter. The sequence goes on along the minus strand of JBDTKF010000135.1, from coordinate 15,770 downwards.
TAAATCTACATTTTTATTACGATAACTATTTTGTTCGTCAGGGCCACGATGCTTCAAAGTTTCAATGACTTTTTCATAAGAAAAACCAGCGTTTATAGCTCCTGCAAGGCCACACATTATTTTTACTATTTTAATTCCACAAAATAGCTTTATTATTTTTAATTGAATGAAACAAAACACTACTCTTTAAATGGAAATAAAAATTCCGATTCTTTGTTTGTTTACTGTTTCATGAAATATTATTTTACGCCATCAAAAATACGGTAAGATAAATATTGCCAAAGTGTAGGATGATGCCATATTTTACTTTCCAGGTTATTCTTTTTGAAAGCAAGATTATTGGTGAAAATATCTGTAAGCGCTTTTTTCAAAAGAATTATTCCCTCTGCTAATTGAAGATATGGATAAGTTGTAAAATTATCTTTTGGAGTAATGGAAATTTTTTTCTGGTATATAATATTTCCTGTGTCAATCCCTTGGTCTACCTGATGAACAGTAACTCCACAATTGGCAAAGTCATGATTTACCAGTGCCCAGTAAGCCCCATGGACATTGCGATATTTTGGAGTAATACCCGCATGAATATTGATAAATTTTACAGGGAGTGAGTTTAAAACTTCTTTCGAAATAATTCTTGTTCCATTAACCAAAATTAATTCCGGACTGATTTTTTGTAAAATAGAAATACACTCGCGATTATTTACAGAACTTAGTTTTATTATTTTTTCAACTGGTAATGCACTTTCTTCCAAACCATAGACCTTCAGAATTTCCTTTTTTCTTTTCTCAGACGTAAGATTCAAATATTTTGCCACTGATAATTGAAATAAAATCTGCCCGGCCACTTTTGAAAAGCCTAATCTTTTTATTCTTTTTTTTAGAAAAAGTTTTTTGGTGACCGGTTCTTCAAGAATGATTGCTTCAATATCATAGTCATTTTTTAAAGAATGATAAAGGATATTTGTTGAAGGTCCTTTACCAGCCAGCATAACTAGCCTTCGCTTATTCATTGATTTTAATTGATTCAATTGTTAGCTGATGCATATTTACATTTTTTGAAATTATATCTTTTATTCAAAGTTGAAAATCAATTCAAATTTGTACTTGAAAAAGAAAGATTGGTTTGAATGTGTATTCCTACTCCCTAAAGATTTCAAAAATTCAATAAATAAAAAGAATTCCATTTTTATTGCGACAATATTAATTTAAAAAATTGACTTGTATTATCCAAAAGAAGTTATTTTGCCGATTATAAAAAAGAAAGGACAGAAGCATGAAATCTGATTTTTTGAGATTCCCGGATGAGATTATAAAAACTAAAAACAGGGACATAAATATTTTTAATATTGATGGAAAAAACATTGATAAAAGAGTAGTGGATGAATTTGGAGATGAATGGCTGAAATTTTTTGAGCATGACGATGATCTTATCAGAAAGGGAGGTGAAGAGTACTTTGATATTTTGAATGAAAACATGATCAACAGACATACATATCTTTTAGATGTTGGTTGTGGTACCGGAAGATGGACAAAATATCTCGCTTCAAAAGTTGGCTTTATTGAAGCGGTGGATCCAAGTGACGCTATATTTGCTGCCGATAAACTATTAGCAAAAATTGAAAATGTTCGATTATCAAAAGCATCAATTGAAACCCTTCCTTTTCCCGATGAAACATTTGATTTTGTGATGAGCATTGGCGTTTTGCACCACATTCCCAATACAAGAAAGGCACTGAATGATTGCGTAAAAAAAGTGAAAAAAGGGGGTTATTTTTTTACATACCTCTATTATAATATTGACGGACGTGGACCTCTTTATAAATCACTGTTCCAGTTGAGTAATCTTTTGCGCAAGGGTGTGAGCAGGCTTCCCGCTAATATTAAACATTTTGTTTGCGATGTTTTTGCGATTATTTTCTATATGCCTTTTATTTTATTGGGTAGGCTTTTTAATTTTTTTGGTTGTAGAAATCTGGCGAAGCGAATGCCTTTGCAGGGTTATCAAAATCGTTCATTTTTCATGATAAGAAACGACGCCTTAGATCGTTTTGGAACAAGACTTGAGCAAAGGTTTTCTGCAAATGAAATCATCGAAATGATGGAAGGCGCTGGGTTGACAGAGGTTGTAATGAGTAGCGGCATTCCTTATTATCACGCGGTGGGGAAGAAAAAATAGTGAAATATATTTTAAAAGAATTTACATTGCTTTGAGAGAAAATATTAAATTAAAGATTGGGTATGTTTCTTATTCGCCAGATTTGTCGCAAGCGGCAGACAGGCGTAGATTCCCACACTTTGCCCAAAGAAACAATATAACTTATGAGATCGCTGATCCTCATGAAAAGTATGACCTAATTATATTGACTGCGCCCTCTAATTTGTCCCGATGGCTTCTATATAAAAGAAAAAATCCTTCCACGACTTTTATATTTGAAATGATAGATAGTTTAATATTTCCTGCGGATATTTTCTCAAAATATTTTAAAGGAATCGGAAGATTTCTGATGAGGAAAGATTCATTGGTGTATTTTAACTACAAGAAGTTGATTATTGAATGGATCAGTAAGGCGGATGTAGTAATCTGTTCAAGCACAAAAATTGAGTCGGAAATTTTGAAATGGAATAAAAATGTATTTGTGAGCCTAGACTATTTGCAAAACGAATACAAAACTGTAAAAAGCAATTTTGAAATTGATGGTAAGATTAAATTAGTTTGGGAAGGGCAGGGATCTGTTTTGCCACATTTTTTGCATTTTATAAAGCTGTTTCAGAAAATTAATTCATTTTGTGAATTACATATCATTACTTCAGAAAAATATTTTGTGACAGGACAGTTTGTAGAAAGGGATTCAAGAATTTTTCTGAAAAAACTTCCTATCAAAACAGTTTTTCATAAATGGGAGATTGAAACCAAAGATAAAATTCTCAGTGAGTGTGACTGCGGGATTATTCCTCTTAACAGCGAACATCTTTTTGGATGGCACAAGCCCGCTAATAAATTAATTTCGTTTTGGTTTACAGGACTTCCTACAATTGTTTCGGCAACTCCCGCTTATACAGAATTGATGAACGAAGCAGGAGATAATTTGTATTGCTCATCTGAAGAAAATTGGCTACATAAAATTAATTTATTTAAAAACTTCGCACCATCGGAGAGAGAGAATATTTCAAAAAGGAATCGTGCTTTTGTTCAAAAGAACTATTCAGATGAAGCGCTTGATAAAGTGTGGATCCAAATATTGGAACGGGTAATTTCATTAAAATAATACGAATTCGACCTCTTTTTTATCATCATAAAATCGGATGAAAATTGATTCCTTTTCTAAAGCCATCCCGACCAGCCTATTTGATTTCTCAATTATTTCATGGATGTATCTTTACTAATTCCTGTTAATAATTTATACCCATTCAGCAAATCTTTAAGTTCTTCAGATTTACCTGAAGCGATTAAGAAGAAACTTCTTGATAAAGGTTCAATGAAAAATGTTCCTATCCAGACGAGTAGATAACCACTGGTTGAAAAGTGTTTTTTTGAATACTGCAATCTGCTGCGCAAATTTAAAAATAACCGGTATGCTTTTACCCCTTTTGTGGTTCCTTCGCCACTGTGAATTGCAGAAATATTTGTATTGAAGAAAGTTTTTCCGCCTGATTCGGAAAGCCTTTTTGAAAAATCAAGTTCTTCAAAGTAGACGAAAAAGCGTTCATCAAAATAGCCGATTTTCTTAAAAATGGCCTGTTTCATAAACATAAATGCGCCCATCACCTGATCTACGAAACGGCTACTTTTGTGATCCCACCCGGTCATTAAAACGGCAGGTGGAAAAATGGATGGAAAAATTTTTGAAAGGCCTATAGAGGTGAAAAAAAATCTTGACGGAGTAGGGAATCTTGAACAGCTGGTAGTCACTTCTCCATTCTCTTTTATCAATCGACAACCCAGTATATCTATATCCTCATTTTCCTTCATGCAAGTGATGCAATCTTCAAGAGTTGAACTGAGCAATTGTGTATCTGGATTTAATAATAAAAGGTAAGGAGCTTTTGATAATCTGAACCCCTGATTACAAGCCTTGGCAAAGCCTAGATTTTGTTTGTTCCTAATAATTTTTATTTTATCATTTACCTTGATTTTTTCAACGGAAAAGTCACTGGAATTATTATCGATAATAAAGATAGTCCTTACAAAAACATCGTTTTTTGTTGTAAAAATGGAATTGATACATTTTTCAAGATAATCTGCGCTATTCCAATTTATTATTATGATATCGATCATTTGTTAGAACTAAAAATTTGTTATTTATAACTGTTTTCGGATTAGAGATTTTGCGATTGATATTAATTCAGAAAATGATATCAAAAAAAGATAAATGGCCGATGATAGTAAAAATCCTAAAGGATATAATAGGCTAATATTTTTGTCTTTGAAAATCAAATAAAAAAGAATCTGAGCAGAGAATGCAATTGCGGCCATCAGAAATAAAAAAAAACTTTTTAATTTCAATTCGAAACGTTTTTGAACCAGTATAGCTATCTGCCAGATAAAAGTTCCACATATAACAATAAACCCCATCATTTTGAAATTTTCCGTCTTCGGAGTTTTCAAAATATAAAATAGAAGATCAGCGCCTATCCACCAATATAACAGGCTAACAATACCAAATCCACATAATTCATAAAGAATTATTTTCTTTAGGAATTGTCTGATTTCAGATTTATTACCGTTGACATAAGCTGCAGTTAAAACCGGAAAGAGCGAGGTAACAATTGGGGATATGATCAGGGAAATTCCCCGATATAACAGATCAAAAATGGCCTGGTAATTTCCTTGCATTTCAGCCCCTGAATATTTGAACATAAACAGTTTGTCTACATATGAAACCAGGTATGTTAATACAAACCACAAAGAGAGTGGGGCGCCATATTTGAAAAAGCTTTTGAATAGATGAAGTGGTTCAGGATTTTTATTTTCCAACTCATCCTGCTTTTTGAAAAATTTTAATGACTGTCTTATTAGATAAATCAATGAAAACAAATAAGAAGTAAACACAGCTATGAATAAGGAATACAGATAAGATAGTCCGGTAAATTTTAAAAACATAATTGCACCTCCCACGTATGTGAACACCCTAATCGTCTCTGATGAAATTATTTTTTTTGATAAGAAACTTGATTGAATAATTGGTAGGATGGTAAATTGTAGAGAGGTAGCTAAAAGAACCAGCGAACATAGAATTGCTAATATAGGGTCAAGTCCGATATACCAAGAAACAAGAAACACCGGGACAAAAAAGATAGATTGTGTTCTAATTGTTAGCTTAATTGCCTCTCTTGAAAATGAATATTTATTAGAATATGCAGGGAAAAAACGGATAATACTTTGCGAAATCCAGCCGGATAAAATAGCAGTAATAATTAGAATTGCATTAAGCCAGATGGCAAACTTCCCATAACCTTTCGCTCCAAGTAACTGTTTGAATACAGGAATTGAAATGCCTGATATTAAAGCAGGTAGAATAATACTGATGAGGTAATTGAAATAATCTTTTTTAAATTTTTTAATTAAATCCATTTGAAATGTTGAAAGTACATAGGATACTTTTTCTACAATTATAATCTTATTATAAGTTTATTGTAGAGTTCAACTTACTTTGAAAACTAGATTGATTTGCGAAATAGTTTTCTAGATCCAATGATAAAAAGAGTCAAGAGTTCAGCGAGAAAAGAAAAAATTATGGCCATTTTTAACTTGCCTGTTTTTATCTTTTCCATAGGATAATCGGCCTGATCAATGATTTGCATTAAAGGGATACCATTCAGATATTGAAAACGAGCGAGCTCCAGATTTTTGAATAATTCACCGTAAGCTGCACCGTAAACCTGGATATTTGCTTGTTGTTTCTGAACAGGGACTAATGCATTGGAAAATGCAGGATTAATATTTACATCCTGAACAGCTGCCTTATTGGTAATGCTCGAGTTTAGATTGCTTTTCATTGCTGCTGCTCTGTTTTCAAGAATAACCAAGGTCTCTTTTGCTTTTTTTGTACGGATCTCTACATAAAAATTGTTAGTTTCACTAACTAATCTATCCGTAAAATCTTTGGTGAATTTTTCATCAGGACTGGTAACATTTACTTCGTAGATACTTAATTTACGATCTGGTCTCTGGGCAAGTAAAAAATTATCGAAAAAATTCTGATATGTTTTATATAATAAACTGTCTTGTTGATAAGAAAATGCACTTCTTTTCTCGCCCGGTAAAAAATGAATTTTGTCTATTTTGGAATTGGATTTTCGTTTTCCCGATTTTTCTAAATAATATTCAATCAGTGTGTAAGGTTTATTGGAAAATGTGTCTACTGAAAGAAGTACCCTCTCTATCATTCTCCGGCTTTTCATTATTTCCAATATATTGTCTCCTGAAAAGATATCTTTACTGCTACCAAAGTTCAAACCAAATTGAGATGCAAGATTCATAATATTAGCCATACCCGCTCCATTATCAGCTTCGTCTAAGGCGAAAGTGAGCCGGCTTTTATATTGCGGCTTTTTATAAACTGAGTATACCATTCCCAGAACTCCTGCAAGAACGCCTACAATAACAATCACCAGCCAATTTCTTTTAATAAGTTGAATGGAAGAATTCAAACTATTGATGGCTGGAATTTCAGCATGTTGAATCCGCTTTTTATCATCATCTCCTGGAACCATAAATTTTATTAAGTTTAATTATTTGGTGGAAGTTATGATCACATTTGACAAAATCCCCAGTGCAGAAACAATTAATGCCAATTCTCCCGCTCCAAGCCTTAGTCTGTTTGATTTCACTTTTTGTGGAACAAATATTTCTGATCTGGGAGAAATAGAAGGATAGAATTTAAACCACAACACATGTTTTACAGAAGCGGCCCTTCCGTCAGGATGAATAACCAAGGCACCAGTCTTTCTCGCGAATGGCGTAAAGCTTCCAGCCTGCTGCACATAATATTTAAGATTCTTATTTTCTTTGAAAGGAATTATTGTTGGGTTATATACTTCTCCGGATATTTTTACGAGGTTGGAATTCCGGTCAACAGTAAGTATATCTCCATCTTCAAGAATCAGATTTTCGGAATTATCCGGGTTTGATAGGGCAGCCTTAAGATCTACACTGATCAAATCATACGATTTATACAACTCCTCTTTTAAGCGGGGATGAAGAGACAAACTATCTGGTTTAATATTTAAAATTCTTTGAAATAATTTTTCTCTCTCGGGAATGCTCATATTTGATTTCACACTTCTACGTATGGTGATAGAAGAACTGTCAGCCGATGCTTTAAAACCGCCTACTCTATTTAGGATGTCACTAATTTTATCACCGCTCTTTTGTAAACCATATCGTCCTGGGCTTTTTACGTCTCCTAAAACGAGAACAGTTCGCTGGACACTATATCCAGGAAGTTTTTTGATGATGATGATATCGAATGGTTCTAGTAAAACATCCTCTGCTTTGTTTTCGCCCCTTAAATCAATATTAAAAATCTGACTTTCATTATGGTTGAATTTATCAACATTGGCATCCTTTATTCTTCGTGATATTTCAATTGTTGAAGAGTCGCCAAATTCTGAAATTCCTCCAACAGCCAGCAAAGCATCACGAAGTGAGATGTTTTCTCTCCATTGTACGTTACCTGGTTTTCTTACATTTCCTTCGATCGAAATATTGTTACTGTCTTGAAACTCAAAAATTGAATGGACAGCAACAGAATCATCTTTTATTAGAGTAAGATGATTTGATTCCAATAAAGAATCAAGATTTACGGAAACCATCTTTGGCATTTTGTTTTTCAAATATCTGAAAATTGAGATTCTTTTGGTATAAGCGTCTCTTTTTAAACCACCAGCTTTTTCAATTAGATTACGTAGTGTCAAATCATTCGTTAATTGATAAGACCCCGGCCTCAATACCGAACCGCTAATAATGATTCTATTTCCAAATTCATCCTGAAGCTTTCTTACAGTGATGCTATCACTACCGTTTACCTGAAAATTTTTATATTGTTCAGCATTGAGATCAATAATTTTTTTCTCAGTGTCTGTGATCCGGATCACTGAGACGGCTCCGCGGTAAGCATTATCAGTAAAACCACCACTATAATTTAAAAGATTATCGAATGATTCATTATCAAGCATTTCAAATTTACCAGGTCTTTTTACTTCCCCGGAAAGAGTAACTCTGTTTTTGTAATAAGGAATTCTAACTACGTCGCCTTCCTGGAGAAGAATATTATCTTTTTGGTTTCCATTGACTAAAAAATCGTATAAATCTGCGATTCTTTTTATTTCGTTTCCACGGATAATTTCTATGCCCCGGTAACTTCCCATCGATGTCGGGCCTCCGCATACATACAAAATATTATAAAGAGTTGTGAGAGAAGAAACCGTGTATGTTCCTGGTTTTTTTGCCTGACCAATCACGGTAACACGGATGCTGCGGATTTTCCCAAGAGTCACCTGAACTTTTGTTTTTCCTGTGTTGATGGCCGTATAAATAGTTGAAGCGAGCCGTGATTTTATTTTGGTTGTAGCTCCTTCCAAACTAAGGCCGCTTACATACAACGGTCCAACGCTGGGAATATAAATTTCACCCGACTCATCTACTGTTAGGTTGTATTTTTTTTCACTAAATCCATAAACAGATACAATTATTTGATCATCCGGCCCTAAAACATAACCCGCAGGAGCCGGGATTCGCAGATTTGGCTCGAAAACAAGACTATTTGAAGTAAAAAGCTCTGATCCGAAAATTGTTGCATCGTTTTTAAATATTTGCACATTCTTTAGTAGCCCTGACGTATCATAAGGATGTGGAACTTTCAAAGTTCCTGCATCAACATCATCATCTTTTTGTCTAACTTTTTGGTTGGAAGTTATTTGTTCTAGTCTTTGTCTTAGTTTTTCGATCTCTGAATCGGGAAGTCCTTTTTCTGCAGCTAACTTGTATAATTGCGATTCAGATAAGCCAGATTCGATGGCTTTATTATAAAAGGTAATTATCTGACTGTCGCTTAAATTATCAATTTTAATTTGGCTTAAATCCTGAACATTCAATAAGTTACTTTGCGCGAAAAGAAGGTTTGAACAGAAAAAAAAGGTGAACAAAACGAATAGCAGTCTTTTTACTATTTTCATTTATTCTTCATTTAAAGTTTTTCGGGCAAATATATATGAATCAGGATGGAAAATCTTGTTTTCGAAGGTAATATTATTTTTTCTTAACGGTATAATTTCAATGTGACGGACTGCTAGAAACAAAAACGTTTTTTTAGTTCTATTCAGTTCTTTTAGGGAAAATTCAATCTAATTTGGCGAAGAACTTTTGGAACGCAGCAAACAAAATCTTGTCCTGTTGTAATACATCAAGTTTTTAGGAATGACTATCAATCGAGATTGATATTTTGAAGCTCAAATCTGTATCCCTGAATCATGAAAATGTAAAGTGGGAAATTGAATTATTTGTTCGTTTACTAAACTCACAATTTCGCATCAAAAATGCGGAGCTATTTGTTATAATTTCTTATCTGATGTACTAATTCTATCGCTTTTCTTGTTTCCATCAATGGAAATCCATTTCCCGCTAAAATATTTTCGTAAGATTTCGTATGAAGTTCAGTAAAACCATCACTAAACTCTATGGATTCACCATCTATATCCAAAGTTCTATAAGTTCGTTTTCCCGCGGCTTTCACATCAGCGGGCAAAGTGTTGATATCAATACTTAATCTCCAATTCACAGTAGCTTTTTCCAATTCCAATATTCCCGAAGCAGTTTGGCGCGAATGTTCATTTACAATATTTTGTTTTACATCACCAAAAATCCACATCAGCATATCAAAAAAATGTACTCCAATATTGGTTGCAATTCCGCCACTTTTCTGGATGTCTCCTTTCCAGCTTACGTTATACCAATGCCCACGACCCGTAATATAGTCCAGATTTATCTGGTGCTTGGTCTCTTTTGGTTCTGCTGCAATTTTTTCTTTCAAAGCAATAATTGCAGGATGTAATCGTAACTGTAGAATGGTGAATATTTTATGGTCTGTTTCTTTTTCAATATCTGCCAGAGCATCAATGTTCCAGGGGTTCAGAACAACAGGCTTTTCACATATTATATCCGCACCTATGCGTAATCCAAAACGAATATGAGCATCATGTAAATAATTCGGACTGCATACACTGACAAAGTCTGTTTTGATCCCTTTCCGTTTTAGTTTTTCAATATGTCTGTCGAACCGCTCAAACTCGGTAAAAAAATCAGCCTCAGGAAAATAACTGTCGAGAATTCCAACAGAGTCATTTTTATCCAAAGCAGCAATCAGTTTGTTTCCTGAATCTTTGATCGCTTTCATATGGCGCGGCGCGATATAACCACCAACGCCTATTAATGCAAAATTTTTCATTTGATAGTCCGTTTTTGATTCCATTGTACAGCCAGATTGTTATCTTCTATTTGATCCAATAAAATAAGTGCAAAAATACAACATCATAAACATTTCTTTAATAACTTATGCTGAAAAAGGAAGTATTAGTGAAATTTTTTTGAAGCGTAAAAGGGAAAGCTCATTTTTAATTGATGCGATGAGGAATTATGATTTGAGAAACTTATTCGACTATCAACTAAATAATGTTTTCCATATTTATGACAAAAAATACCGGGAATTTTATAAATAATAGTTACTATTTTATTCTTTTTACCAGATTATTTTCTAATAAATATTCCTGGTTGCTTTCAGGACAAATGGCGACATTTTCTGAGTTAAAATTCAATTTATGTCCATATTCACTCATCCAGCCTTTTTGCCTTCCGGGATTTCCTACTATTAAAGCAAATGGAGGAACGTCTTTTGTGACAACTGCTCCAGCACCGATGAAGGCAAATTCGCCGATCGTGTTTCCGCAAACAATGGTCGCATTTGCACCGATGCTTGCTCCTTTTTTAATCAATGTTTTTTTATACTGATCCTTGCGGCTGACAGCACTTCGCGGGTTGATTACATTTGTTAGTACCATACTTGGTCCAAGGAAAACATCATCTTCACAAATAACGCCTTCATAAATGCTCACATTGTTTTGCACTCTTACATTATTTCCCAGAACAACTTTCGGTGAAACCACTACGTTTTGGCCAAGATTGCAATTTTTGCCAATTATTGCGCCGCTCATTACATGGCTGAAATGCCAGATTTTTGTGCCTTCACCTATCACACAATTTTGATCTATGATTGAAGAGGGATGAACATAATAACTCATGATTTTACTTTTCAATGTTTTTCAAATATACTCCATAACCGCTTTTGGAAAGCTTATTTGCAAGAACAAGTAATTGTTCCTTGTCTATGAAATGCATCCGGTAAGCAATTTCTTCCAGGCAACCGATTTTGAACCCCTGCCGTTTTTCGATTACTCTTACGAATTCAGAGGCGTCGTGCAAGGATTCGAAAGTGCCGGTATCAAGCCATGCAAAACCACGATCCAAAACGGCAACTTTTAATTTTTTTTCTTCCAAATATTTCCTATTTACGTCTGTAATCTCATATTCGCCGCGAGGTGAAGGAGCAATATTTTTTGCAATATCAACAACTGAATTATCATAAAAGTATAAACCTGGGACTGCATAATTTGATTTGGGAGCTTGTGGCTTTTCTTCAATACTGATCGCCACATGATTTTCATCAAAAGAAACCACTCCATATCTTTCTGGGTCACTGACAGGATAAGCGAAAATAATTGCTCCATCCGGGTTGACAGATTGTTGTAATAACCGGGAGAACCGGCTGCCGTAAAAAATGTTATCACCCAAAACCAGCGCAACTGCATCTTTACCAATAAATTTTTCACCAATTACAAAAGCCTGCGCCAGTCCATTGGGCTTTTCCTGAATTTCATAATGGAGTTCACAACCCCATTGGCTTCCATCTCCCAACAACCTTTTGAATTGTGACTGGTCTTCAGGAGTAGTGATGATCAGGATCTCACGAATCCCGGCAAGCATCAGCGTTGAAAGCGGATAATAGATCATTGGTTTATCATAGATCGGCATTAATTGTTTGCTGATTCCCATTGTGATGGGATATAGCCTTGTTCCACTGCCGCCTGCGAGAATAATTCCTTTCATTAGTTATCTTTTTTCATATTGTTCTTCATAATATTTCTGATAGTTTCCACTGGTGACCTGGTTGAGCCAATCATTGTTAGCCAGATACCAATCGATTGTTTTTGATAAACCTTCTTCAAATTGAAGAGATGGTTTCCAACCTAATTCATTTTTCAATTTTGTTGCATCGATTGCATATCGTAAATCATGGCCAGCTCTGTCCTTTACAAAAGTGATCAATTTTTCAGAAGCGTCTTTTTTGCGTCCTAATTTTTCATCCATCTGTTTGCATAATTCTTTAATAATGTCGATATTTCTCCATTCGTTATGCCCGCCGATATTATATGTTTCTCCAATTTTTCCTTTATGAAAAATGGTATCAATTGCCTGAACATGATCTTTTACATAAAGCCAATCCCGAACATTTAATCCTTTACCATAAACGGGAATCGGTTTGTTTTCGATAATATTATGAATCGCAAGTGGAATCAGTTTTTCAGGGAAATGAAAAGGGCCGTAATTATTGGAGCAATTTGAGATGATTACAGGGAGATGGTAAGTGTGATAAAAAGCGCTTACAAAATGATCTGAAGATGCTTTTGACGCAGAATATGGGCTGCGTGGATCATAAGGAGTTTCTTCTGTGAAAAAACCTTCTTCGCCTAAACTTCCGTACACTTCATCAGTAGAAATATGATAAAATAATTTCTCTTCATAATCGTCTTTCCAGGCTTCTTTTGCTACTTGTAGTAAAGATGCTGTTCCCAAAACATTTGTTTTCACAAACGAGAGGGGATCAGTGATGGAGCGGTCCACATGGCTCTCTGCTGCACAATGAAGTACGCTCGTGAAATGATATTTTTCAAATAAACTTTTAACCAATTCCAAATCCAGTATATCGCCCTTTACGAAAGTGTAATTCTGTTTATCTTCTATATCTTTCAGATTTTCAAGATTGCCCGCATAAGTAAGTTTGTCGAGATTTAGGATGGTATAATCAGGATATTTATTTACAAACAACCGGGTCAAGTGCGACCCAATAAAACCTGCACCACCGGTAATTAGGATGATTTTTTTCATGAATGAATACGATTTTTGAAGCCTCGCAAAAGTATCAATTAATTGCGGTATTCAAGTTTCAAGCGTTTCGGAAGTCAGGTGGAAGAGACATCTATTTTGTAGTAAACTAACTTTTGATAATGATTCTTATTTCAAAGGATCTGATTAGTTAGATTTAATGTAATAAGCCAATATGTTTTGGGTTTTATATAAGCAGAACTTAAATTTGTCGCTTTGGAAATGCCAATCGATCAAAGCCGTATGATAAAAAGAAAAGCTTTTAATAATGGAATCCCTATTTCAGTTTCCTTGAAGCCAACTTTAGAAGCAGAAAATATCGGGCCTCAAATCACTAATAACAAGAAAAGACTTTTGACCATCGCCGGTATGGCGATTATACTGGCAATCGCGATCAGCTTCATTGCAAAGTTTTTGATGTATCTGATCTATTTTATCACGAATGTTTCATTTTATGGAAAATTTTCTATCGAAAATCTAACTCCTGCAGATAATCAGTTGGGCTGGTGGGTTATTATTGTACCGGCGATTGGAGGATTGATTGTTGGATTTATGGCGCTTTATGGTTCCAAGGCAATCCGTGGTCATGGTATTCCTGAAGCGATGGAACAAATTTTGACTAATCAAAGTAAGATAAAACCAACAATCACGTACCTTAAACCAATTTCATCAGCAATTGTAATCGGTACTGGTGGACCGTTTGGTGCGGAAGGTCCTATCATTGCAACGGGAGGTGCCCTGGGGTCAGCTCTTGGCCAGATTGCCAGGATCTCTAATAATGAACGAAAAATTTTATTGACTTCGGGTGCCACTGCAGGCATGGCTGCAATCTTCGGAACTCCAATAGCAGGAATTTTTTTAGCGATAGAATTATTATTATTTGAATTTTCTCCACGCTCTATTATTCCGGTGTCTTTGGCTTGTATTACCGGCGCGGCAGGACATCATTTTCTTTTCGGCTCAGGACCGGTTTTCCCTGTGGGTCATTTGATCGAAATGCCATCAAATACGGCCTTGTTTGTTTATAGTATTCTGGGAATTATTATGGGTTTTATTTCTGTGTTTACTACCAAAATTGTTTATTTAATTGAAGACGGGTTTGAGAAATTGCCGGTTCATTGGATGTGGTGGCCGGCGATCGGAGGACTTATTGTTGGAATTATTGGATATTTTGCGCCACGTACTTTGGGTGTTGGTTATGAAAATATTACGGATGTTTTATCGGGATCTTTAACTTTAAAAGCTGTTTTTATCTTATGCATTTTTAAATTTATCTCCTGGGCTATTGCCCTGGCCAGTGGAACTTCTGGTGGAACTTTGGCGCCTTTACTAACAATAGGCGGTGCTGCCGGAATTTTATTAGGGAGTGTTATATTGTACCTCTTTCCACAATCGGGGATTACTTTATCTCTTGCCGCCTTGGTTGCCATGTCGGCGATGTTTGCTGGCGCGTCCCGCGCGCTACTTACTTCTATAATTTTTGCTTTGGAAGCTACTGGCCAATCGAATGCAATATTGCCACTTTTGGCAGGATGCATCGGTTCTTATATTGTTTCATTTTTTATTATGGAAAATACCATCATGACGGAAAAGATTACCCGTCGTGGCGTGAAAACGCCTGATTCCTATGAGCCGGATGTTTTAGAATCCGTACGTGTAAAACAGGTCATGAGCGAAAACGGATTGATGTTGAGCGAGGACATTACTATTGGTGAAGTACGTGATTGGCTTGAAAATGAAACAGATTATCATAGTAATTATTTCATCATTGTTTCGGACAAAAATGAATACCGCGGTATAATTAGTTCGTCCAATTTGTTCAGCAATCATCATGAGTCAGAAAGATTAGTTGGATCTTTGATCAAAAGAAATAATTTTTCAGTTGGTGTTGAAAACACCCTTCGTTTAGCCGTGGAATTAATGGCCAAAGAGAACATTGATTTGTTGCCGGTTACCTCGAATGATAACAACATTATTGGAATTCTATCTTATAAAGACATTATTTCTGCCTATAAATCGGACACTGATAATTATATCAAAAAGGACCCCTCCATATCATTGAGAAGAAATGGAATGAAAATATTAGTTCGTGGCAATAAGTTGATAAATCTGATCACCAGGAAAGGTTAAAAGATTTTTTTGAAATCGTGTTACCGGAATAATTATTTTATTTTTGAAAAAACCTCATATGAAAAATATCATTCCTTGTTTTTTGATGGTTCTCATCACTTTTAGTTTTCAGCAATGCACTGCTCAGAAACCTCAAAACTGGACTTCTGATCAATTACTGGAACCAGCAGTTTTAGCAAAAACAATTGAGTCAAATATAGATTTACCACTTATTTATTGTGTAGGGCCGGGAGTTGTTATTCCGCATTCTATTGATATTGGAATGACCGAGAATGAGAAAAATCTACAGACCTTTAAGGATTCAATTATTAATTTGCCACGAAATATTAACCTGGTAATTTATTGTGGTTGTTGTCCTTTTGAACATTGCCCGAATGTACGCCCCGCTCTTGCCTTGCTTCAAAAAATGAAATTTACCAATTAT
>JBDTKF010000134.1:0-40272 GCA_039935455.1 Ginsengibacter sp. | reverse complement strand
TTGCACCTTACAGCCAGCATAATGTCAATGAGAACTATTATACCAGCGACTACGATCTATCTACACTCACGAGCAATTTTGTTGGAGCCAATTTCAGGATTGCACCACCAAAAGGTGTATTTGGCTTACAGCATTTAAATTCTTTAGAAATACGCTTTGGTCATTATTTCCAAAGCACAAAGCTTTCTTCTAATATTGTTACCCTGCATTTAAAATTTAAATGATTTCAATAAACACATTGAGATTCACAAATTGCCTACTTTTATCGTGAGACGCTGCTACGAAAAAGAGGTTATGGTTTCAGAAAACAAATAAATACTTGCCAACTTGCCTTGAGTATGCAAACTCAGGACAGCAGCGCTTCCTACTTCAAACACGCTACGGATAGCTGGGTATTATTTCATGACAATAGAATAAAAATTCTCCTTTTTTCTTTATTTACTGTCATTCTCTATAATCTGACTTTTTAAAGGTTGGCAGCCCTTTAAACCCTAAATAATAAGAATAATGTTTAAAACCGTAGGCATTATCATCGAAGCCAAAAGCCCTGTCAACAAAACTGAATTGTTACTAATGGATATAGAAATGCTAATTCTTTCGAAATCCGATAAAAATAGAAATCCACTTTGGAAAAATCCTGAACTTTGTGATTGTTAAATAAAAAGTATGTTATGATTGAATTTCTTCAACAACCGTGGCCCTGGTACGTGGCTGGTCCTATGATTGGGCTGACAGTTCCTTTGTTATTGATACTTGGAAACAAAAGACTGGGAGTGTCATCATCGCTTCGACATATATGCGCGGTATGTACACCAATCAAAATACCGTTTTTTAATTACGACTGGAAAAGGGAAGCCTGGAATTTATTTTTTGTCGGTGGCATATTAGCCGGAGGTATTATCGCCGGAGCCTTCCTGATGGACGGACAGCCCATGAAAATAAATCCTGAATTAGTATCTCAGTTTTCTGCTTTTGGTATCAACGATTTGCACTCATCAGTACCTTCAGAGCTTTTCAACTGGCAACAGTTGTTAACCCCACGAGGACTTATAATGATTGTTGGTGGCGGTTTTATGGTCGGATTCGGCACCCGGTATGCCGGCGGCTGCACGTCAGGACATTCCATAATGGGGCTTTCCAATCTGCAACTGCCGTCCTTAATTGCTACGGCATGTTTTATGGCTGGTGGTTATATTATGTCAAATCTTCTTTTACCTTTTATTTTAAATCTTTAATCGATGATTGATACTGCGATAGAAACCAATACAGATTTTGAAGTGAGTTCTTTAGATTCTGTTTGCTATAATGAACTTACAATACATCATCCCTGGTGGTTCAATTTGAAATACCTGATTTCAGGAACCATCTTTGGAATTATCTTGGTGAAGTCGGAAGTAATATCCTGGTTCAGAATACAGGAAATGTTCCACCTTGCCAGTTTCCACATGTATGGTGTGATTGGTTCTGCGGTGATAACAGGAATGATTTCAATTTTCATCATAAAGAAATTCAACATAAAAACTATTGATGGTGAAAAGATAGAGTTTTTCCAAAAAAAAAGGAATAAAGGCCAAATTTATGGAGGCCTGATTTTCGGCTTCGGATGGGCATTAACAGGCGCTTGCCCCGGCCCATTATTTGCACAAATAGGTACCGGCGCTTTGGTAGTAATGGTTACTTTATTAAGCGCAATAGTTGGTACATGGACCTTTGGTTTACTCAGGGAAAAATTGCCACGCTAAAGACTTCCACCGAAATGAAATAGATTGGCGCTGATAGGCTTGCCGGTTGATATTGGCAAGAGTTTCTTTGTCCTGCTTATTCCATGTGTATATTTCCCTTTGACTAAATTTGCAAAAAAGATCGGATGAATAAAATAGAAATGGAAATCAAATCCGGCAACAGCGGTTTTGAAATAAAAGATGAGAACGGACATATTTTACATACGGATAGCAGCATCGAAAACGGAGGCCTGAATTATGGATTCAGGCCCATGCAACTTTTGCTGTGTGCTTTAGGAAGTTGCAGCGGACAAGACGTTGCATCAATCTTAAAAAAACAACGCCAGTCTGTTGAAAATTTCAAAATCAACATTGAAGGCGAAAGAGAACCAGGGCAAATTCCATCGCTATGGAAATTGATTAACCTGACATTCGAATTACGGGGAAATGTTGATAAAGAAAAAGCGGCAAAAGCAGTTTCTTTATCCATCGAAAAATATTGCTCTGTAGCAGAAACCCTCAGAAGAGGAGGAACAAAAATTACCTGGAATGTGGATGTAATTCATACAACTGATCCACTACAGGCTTAATGTATTTTAAAGAGACTAATTAGAATGAACATCAAATTTTTAAATGAACTTCTGAGCAAACAACAGCGAAAAGATATCGTGCCGGCCAATGTGGTGATCTCTGACTGGGCATTGCAACTTGCGGAACTTTTGTATCCCGAATTATCTGAATTCACTTACTCTTCAACCGGAGAGATAAAAGATAAATTTAAAAAACTTGAAACCGACCTTATTGATATTTTAAATGCGACTAAAGGTTGCAGAAATTGTAACAATGAAGAGATAGCATCAACATTTTTTGAGAAGATACCCGAAATATTCCGGATATTAAATACGGATATTCATTCGTTACTTATGGGCGATCCGGCAGCCAAATTTGAGTTTGAAATTATACGGGCTTACCCCGGATTCTTTGCGCTTTATTTTTACCGGATCGCTCACGAATTACTTTTATTGGAAGTACCTCTCATTCCCCGCATACTTACTGAATATGCTCATTCGAAAACTGGTATTGATATCCATCCGGGAGCAGAGATCGGGGATCACTTTTTTATTGACCACGGCACTGGAATTGTGATAGGGGAAACCGCCCAAATCGGCAGTTATGTGAAGCTGTACCAGGGCGTAACTCTGGGAGCCATGAGTGTGGACAAATCGATGGTATTAAAAAAACGCCATCCTACTGTTCAGGATCATGTAATTATTTATTCCGGAGCCACGATATTAGGCGGTGAAACCGTAATAGGCCATCATAGCGTAATTGGTGGAAATGTTTGGCTTACCAAAAGTGTTGCTTCGGGATCGTTGGTATATCACAATCCTGAAATAATTGTGGTAGAAGGGAAAATTGTAAATCATTAAAAAAGACATCATGACTATTTTAGACACAGTGGGTAATACACCTTTGGTTGAGCTCCTTAAATTAAATACAAAACCGGGAGTAAAGATTTTTGCTAAGCTGGAAGGAAATAATCCGGGCGGAAGCGTAAAAGACCGCACTGCACTTTTTATGATTAAAAATGCACTTAGCCGCGGTAGCATCACTAAAAATACCAAGCTGATAGAAGCCACCAGCGGTAATACCGGAATTGCATTGTCACTGATGGCAAAATTGTTTGGTCTGGAAATAGAACTGGTAATGCCTGTGTCTTCTACCCGCGAAAGAGTACTGACCATGCAGGCTTTTGGTGCAAAAGTTACCTTACTCGATACCATAGAAATCTGCAGAGATTATGCGCAGGAAAAAGCTTCTGGCGGAGGATTTTATTTTTTAAACCAGTTTGCCAACCCGGATAATTACAGAGCGCATTATGAAACCACAGGGCCCGAAATATGGAGAGATACCAACGGAGCCATTACCCATTTTGTTAGTTCCATGGGCACTACAGGAACCATCATGGGATGCAGCCGTTTTTTCAAAGAACAAAATCCAAATATCCAGATTATTGGCTGCCAGCCTACAGAAGATTCTTCTATCCCCGGAATAAGAAGATGGCCTGTGGAATACCTTCCGAAAATATTTGAGCCATCACGGGTTGATCGCACGATAGATGTATCGCAGGAAGAAGCTACGGATATGGCAAGAAAACTTGCTAAAGAAGAAGGCATTTTTGCAGGAATGAGCAGTGGTGGCGCAGCCTCAGCAGCTTTGCGTTTAGCAAATGAATTAACCTCAGGTACCATTGTTTTTGTTGCATGCGATCGTGGGGACCGTTACCTCAGCAGTACTTTGTTCGGGTAAATTATTCTAAAGAATCCGTTCTTTTCGAATTAATTATCAAGCAAGTTCTTCTGAAAACCGAGCTGGCTAATCAATATCATTATTTTAGCATTGAGATCAATAAGGCCCCTACACAGACCAATTGGATTTTGGAATTACGTCAATAATAGTAAACCAACAAAAGAGAGAGTTTCCTATTTCAATAACATTTTTTAGAATCCTCTTAACATAAATTCCATCGATCTATATGGGCATGATTATAATCATCCTTATATTTTTCAGGGATGTCTCCATTGAGCATACAGCCTGATTCCAGGCTGGGATAAATATATTCAAATGTGCGTACTTCATTCATAAATACCCGGCGGTAAATGTGGCTTCGCGTAAGTTGTGTATGATCATCCATGCCGGCGGCCCCCAGTAGTTCTACGAAAGATTTCACGGTTTCTTCATGATAGTTGGCTATTCGAATCTTTTTATCTTTTACTACCAGGCCCGCTACCAATTGTGGGTCCTGAGTGGTGATACCAGTCGGGCATCTGTTTGTATTGCAAAGCAAAGACTGTATACATCCCAGCGCCATCATCATTGCACGTGCACTGTTGCACATATCTGCGCCGAGAGAGATTGCTCTCACTATATGAAAACCAGTCATGATTTTACCTGAGCCTATAATCTTTATATGTTTATGAATATCAAATCCATTGAGCATGTTTGCCACAAAGGACAATCCATCCATAAATGGTGCGCCTACAGAATTACTGAATTCCTGAGGTGCAGCGCCTGTGCCGCCTTCGCCTCCATCCACTGTGATAAAATCAGGATAGAGATCGAGCGTAATCATTGCTTTACAAATTGCTATGAATTCGCTTTTGTGGCCGATACATAATTTAAAACCTACTGGTTTTCCACCACTTGTTTCTCTTACTTTTTGGATAAACTGAACCAGCTCTATTGGAGTACTGAAAGCAGAATGATACGGAGGGGAATAAACCGTTGTATATGGTTCCACATGCCGGATGGCAGCAATTTCAGGCGAATTCTTTTTTGCAGGCAAGATACCTCCATGGCCAGGTTTAGCACCTTGGGAAAGTTTTATTTCTATCATTTTCACTTCAGGCCTGATTGCGTTTTCTCTGAATATTTCAAAATCGAAATGTCCATTTTTGTCTCTCGCACCAAAGTAACCTGTACCAATTTGCCATATCAAATCGCCACCTTGTCTTAAATGATAAGGACTTAAACCACCTTCGCCGGTGTTCTGCGCAAAGCCCCCGATCTTTGCTCCGCCATTCAATGCTTCCACTGCGGCGGCGCTTAGTGAACCAAAACTCATCGCACTTATATTCAATATGCTGGCGCTATAGGGTTGTTTACAATCTTTGTTGCCTACTAAAACCCGCGGATTATGATTCAAATTATGAAAATCTTTGGAGGCAATACTGTGCGTCATCCATTCGTAGCCTTCTTTATATACATCCATCTGCGTACCGAATGGCATAGTATCTAATTGCTTTTTTGCTCTTTGATATATGATGCTTCTGTCCAGGCGATTTACTGGCATCCCATCAGTATCGCTTTCCACAAAGTACTGGTATATCTTGGGGCGCAGCGCCTCCATGACCCATCGCAGCTGACCTAAAACCGGAAAATTTCGCCTGATGGAATGCTTCGTTTGTAACATGTCTTTTATTCCTTTGTACACGACTAATACCACAAGTCCCAATATCCACCAGAACCCACTCCAAACGAACCAGGCTAACACAGTGAAAACTAAAATTAAGATGACGCTTGATAAAATAAAAAGTCTTCTCATACCGACCAAATTAAAATTTTTTAGCGGTGAAGTTCGTATGAATAAAAGTTGTTTCCAAAAATGGTCGATTAAGTTTTCTATAAACACACCCGCCTTACAGGCTTGATTGCTTCTGCTATTTGTAGTAAAAAGGAAGTTAAAAAGCAGCACTGTACTGAGTTCTCGGTGCTACAAACTTAATATGATCATTATGGATTTGTTGGTTCGAATTTCAAATCAGCTACGATTGGAAAATGGTCGCTAAGCTGACTTTTAACGTTGGTGAACTGGGTAACTTTAAATTTCGTGTCTGTGAAAATATTATCAATACGGAGGGTAGGAGAGATGGAATTAAAAGTTCTTGAAATGCCTGAACCTTTTGCTACAAAGGCATTCTGAAGTCCCTTGCCGATTGTTTCGTAAGCAAATGAAACCGGAACATCATTAAAATCGCCACAAATAATGACGGGATAAGGGCTGTTGTTTAATTCATCTTTGATAAAAGTTGCCTGCGATGCTCTTTTCAGAACTCCGAGTTTTATTTTTGAAATAATGTTTTTTGATTCAATAATATTTCCTTGTGACGGAACCTTACCACTATCCAGATATTTCAAATTTGCTTGAGAGAATTTCAAAGACTGAAGATGTACGTTGAAAATTCTGAACGTGTCTTTGCCGGATAAAATGTCGATAAATTGAAAAGTAGAATTGTAACTATTGGGATAATTGATCAGGGTTTGTTTTCGAAGGATTGGAAATTTAGAAAAAATTATAATTCCGAAATGATGAAATTTGTCAAAATCATCTTTCACACTATAAGAATATAAGTAATCTGAAAATTTTAAGGCATCCCGGATGTCCGGAAAATAATTTATGGCTTTCTTATTTTCCCCTGCTACCATTTCCTGGAAACAAGCAATATCTGGTTGATAAAGATTAATAAGATCAATTATTTTCTGCTTTTTTTCGGGATGGTCTTTATGATGAAGAATATTGAATAACTCGATATTCCAACTCATTACCCGTATGTCAGTGCTTTGTTTATTTATTGAAAAAACGGCAGGCGCATTTATTGGAAAAATATTTTTCACTGCATGAAATGAAATCGCCAGAACAAAGATAGAGATCAAGCTTATCACGGGTTTAATCAGTAGCCAGAATAGGCTAAAAAGAATCAGAATCAGCAATAAATATGGTAGCAGTAAAGTAAATAAACTAATAAACCACCAATCTCGCGGTTCAAAATATTTTACGTTGGCACCTGCTAGAAACAAGATACCAATGATGATATTTGAAACAACAAAAATGTTTTTCGTAAACCTGCGCAGAAAGGGTTTTTCCATTAAACGGAATCCTATTATTTGATAAATACAAATGTAAAAAACTAAAAGTCAGTTTCGCGTGCTTTTTTCAGAATGCTTTTTTCCTCATCAGTCAGGTGGGTATATCCTTTTTGATTGATTTTATCAAGGATCTCGTCTATGCGCTGTTGAGTGATTACCGGTCGTTTGATATATGGCTTCTGGCCACGCGTATTATAAAAAACTTTCTCTTTTATTTTTTCAGAACGATGTGCTGGTTTATCAGGATCAAATAAATTCATAAACCAATTATATAGTTTATTCATCCATAAACTCCAGTCGTAGCCCTTCCGTAAACTTACTATAAACAGAAACCCGATAAGGCCACCACCTAGGTGTCCCAGTTGCTCAGCCATTCCCTTACTTCCTGCTACATCAATGACGATATATAGAACCGTCAAGACCCACAACGGGATTCCACCATTCAGCATTTTAAATAAACGATAATCCGGGGAGAGCGTAGTGGTTGCTACAGCCATTGCCATTATTCCGGCGTTGCCGCCCAGCATGAAAGAATATTCAACCTGATCTTTTAGAGAAGGAAACAGATAGCTGGAAGCTACAAACACAACTGCACCGGCAATCCCGCCATATATGTAAACGGGAATAATTTTTGAATTTCCTGAAAGATCCTGTAGAATGGAACCGAAAACCCAGAGCCATACGAGGGTGATAATTGTATAAATAACTCCTACATGAATAAACATGTAGGTAAAAATTGTCCATGGCAATGTTGATAAAGAAGACAATTTTGCCGGCACAATAAACCATCGTAAAATTTCATATTGGAAGGCAGTACTGGATGATTGAGTGAGGTAATAAATAATTTGAATGATCCCAAAAGAAATAAAAATAAGCGCATTGATGCCGACGAGCGCCATTAATGCATTATTATCATCACCAAGGGTAATTTTTTTAAAACGACGATCCATATATCTTTCAGACTCACCCATCCTTGTCTATGTATTTCTTTGTAAAATTACCGAATTGCGGGCATTCAAACGTTGTAATTTATAATTTTTTAATAGCTATTTTTTCCCGACTTTTTCCAAATTATGGATAAAATGAGACCCATTACTAATCCGCCGAGATGTGCAAAGTGGGCGACGTTTCCTCCAAAACCAGAGAACTGGCCGAAAAGGTCAAATGCTGCGTAAAGAATAGCGAGATATTTTGCTTTGATCGGGAAAGGAATTGGTAAAATGTAAAATTGAATGTTTGGAAAAGTATATGCAAACGCACCTAGCAAACCCATAATTGCACCAGATGCACCAACAGCAAATCCAATGGGCACAAGGTACATTTCTGAAACGCCTGCGGCCAATCCACAAACGAAATAAAAGATTAAAAATCGTTTAGGCCCCCATATTCTTTCCAGTGATGCTCCAAACAACCAAAGCGCATACATATTAAAAAGTATGTGAAAAAAGCCTCCGTGTGCAAACATGTGAGTAACCAATTGATAAGGTTGGAAAAGTCCTGTATCAATAGACCAGAGGCCTATCCTGCTTGTAAGCCATCCAAAATTGGATCCCCCGGTCACGTCAGTGCCCGTTTTATCCAAAACCAGTTGAGCTACGAAAACAATCGCATTAATAATAATCAGATTCAACACAATGGGAGTAGATGACTGGGAGGGCCGGTAATTAGAGTACGCCATTCAATAGTTTTTAGGGATGCAATTTCGGAAATTGTGTTGTAAATAAATTTTTAAAATGCTGTTGTATGTTCACTGTATATAAATAATCCGGTATAAATGTCTTTTTTGTTTCATTCAAAATAATTTTCATAATACTTTCGCTTCAGTACGAATCAGGATCAAAGAAATTCATTCATTACTTCCGATAATGGTATGACTTCCGGTGGAAAATAAATGAATTTTAATCGATTTATTTATTTTAGGTAAAATATTTATAATTTCTTTAAATGATAATTCTCCTTCACAAAAAATGAACCGGTTAACGTTTTTGAAATCAGAAATTTTGTCGGTCTCTCTGATCAGATCTTCTGGTTCAATTCTTTTAAGTACAGGATGATTTGAAATAATTTTTGCTTTGGTTTTTATTACATTTTCAAATTCGGTTTCACTTCCTGCAATTACAATCAAATCTTTCTCATCGGGATTAGCTTGGTTTTTTCTAAAATCGAAATTTGAAAAAAAACGCCTGAAAAATCTTGACCCAGCTGCCAGTGCCGCTCTCGAAAAGATGGCTATCTGTATAAAAAAACCAAATAAACCCGCCTGCTTGTTCCCATAATGCTTTTTTACAAAAACGCTCATCGCTTTATAAAAGATTTTTACATAATGAAAAGTTTCCTTTTTAGTGCTCTCTCCTTTGAAGTGAATGATACTGCTTTCGGCAAAATAATAATTTTTGAATCCTGCTTTTTGTACCCGAAAACTCAAATCAATATCTTCACCATACATAAAAAAATCTTCATCAAAATCGCCGGTTTTATCGAGAATTTTTTTTGGAATCATCATAAAAGCGCCGGCTAAAACATCTACTTCATGATTTTTATTTTCATTCAAATATCCAAGATGATATCTGGAAAAAGTTTTTGAGTTCGGAAATAATTTCGATAAACCAGAAAGCTTATAAAAAGAAGTTGATGGTGTTGGAAATCCCCTTTTACTTTCTTTTAGAAAATTGCCCGATCCATCTATCATTTTTATTCCTAAGGCTATTTTATTTTCTTTAGTCTGAATAAAATGAATACATTTTTCAAAGCAATCCTCAGGAACTAAGGTATCAGGGTTTAAGCATAAAATATAATCGCCTTTTGCTATTTTCAAAGCCTGGTTGTTTGCTTTTGCAAAACCAAAATTGGTTTTATTCCAAATAAAATTCACATTATAAAAATGGTTTGTAAAGAAATCCAAACTGCCGTCGGACGAATTGTTATCGACGACTATAATTTCTCCATCGATATTTTTCATGGATTTTATTACAGAAAATAAACATTGCTCTAAAAAATATTTTACGTTATAATTTATTATTATGACACTGAGTTGCAATCGGTTGGAGTTTTGTATGGGTTCGTACTTTTAAAAAAAAGAATTTCGATTATTTGTTGGTTTACTGTTATTTGATGCTTGGGCAAATTAGGTAATTAGGGAGTAAAACATTCACCAAAATAATTAATCTTTGCAAAATGTATAAGGAAACATTAATAAAAGCGACAAACGCAGGTGCAAATGAACTAAAAAAATTTTTCAATGGAAAATTTTCAATTAGCCACAAAGAAGGAATTAACAACCTCGTGACCGAAGCAGATTTTGCGTCTGATAAGGCTATTAAGTCTGTTATCAAAACGACCTTCCCTGGTCATGGAATTGTGAGCGAAGAGACAGCCGATAAAATTTCTGAAAGTGAATACAGATGGATTATTGACCCGATTGATGGAACCGTAAATTTCGCAAACGGGATCCCCTTGTGTTGTGTAAGTATTGGCCTTGAATTCCGGAACGAAATGTTGATGGGTGCAGTATATAACCCCAACTTCAATGAATTCTTTTTTGCTGAAAAAGGCAAAGGCGCTTTTTTGAATGATGAAAAAATTTCGGTGAGTGAAAAATCCGAAGTGGCTACAAGTTGCCTTGTTACGGGATTTCCATATAATTATTTGGACCAGCCAAATGGCCCGTTGGAGGTGTTCTCGAAATTGATAAAAAGAGGAATTCCTGTAAGAAGATTAGGCAGCGCAGCCATTGATCTGTGCTGGGTTGCAGCCGGACGGTTCGATGGTTTTTATGAACATGAATTACATGCCTGGGATAGTGCCGCGGGATACCTGATTATCGAAGAAGCTGGCGGAAAAGTGACGAATTTGGAAGGAGAACAATATGATCCTTTTCAGCCTGGAATTATTGCTACCAACGGGAAAATCCATGATGAATTGCAAAAAATAATTGCCGGAAAGCAGTGGTAATTCCTTGTTTAACTTCGTTTTGGATTGCCGAAATTCTTTCTGTTATATTGCAAACTTTTAAAAATTATGATAAAAAGTACTCCCTTCACCCCAAAGCATCTTGCTTTGGGTGCAAAAATGGCTGAATTTGCAGGTTTCAACATGCCGATTAGTTATTCAGGAATCAATGAAGAACATCTTACGGTGAGAAAAAATGCGGGCATTTTTGATGTGAGTCACATGGGAGAATTTATTCTGAAAGGCGAAAATGCGCTTGAGTTGATTCAACGGGTAACGAGTAATGATGCTTCAAAAATTGCTCCCGGAAGAGCGCAATATAGTTGTCTGACAAATGATGCTGGTGGAATTGTTGATGACCTGATTGTTTATTGTATTGAAGAAAATAAAGAGTACATGTTGGTTGTGAATGCTTCCAATATTGAAAAGGACTGGAATTGGATTTCATCTCATAATACCCGAAATGTAGAAATACAAAACATTTCAGATAAAACCTGTTTACTGGCGATACAGGGGCCAAATGCCACAAAAATCCTGCAACCGTTAACTCAGGTAGATATTTTGAACATGAAATATTATACGTTTGTGAAAGGAACATTTGCCGGAGTCGATGATGTTTTGATCAGTGCAACCGGATATACAGGATCAGGCGGAATAGAAATTTATTTTGAGGATAAAGAGGATCACGCAACTAGGATCTGGGATAAAATTTTTGAAGAAGGATCCAAAAAAGGATTGAAACCTGTCGGCCTCGGAGCCCGTGATACTTTACGGCTGGAAATGGGTTATTGCCTCTATGGTAATGACATTGACGACTCCACGACTCCTTTGGAAGCCGGTCTTGGCTGGATCACGAAGTTTACCAAAGAATTCGTAGCAAAGGAAATTCTTCAAGAACAAAAAAATGATGGGATCAAAAGGAAGTTAGTAGGATTGGAAATGGTGGAAAAAGGGATTCCACGACATGATTATGAAATTCAAAACCAGGAGGGAGAAAAAATTGGACGCGTAACAAGCGGAACCCAGTCACCATCGCTTCAAAAGCCAATAGCAATGGGATATGTGAATGTTAAACATTCAAAAATAGATACACCGGTTTTGGTTAAAATAAGAGAAAAACTAATCCTGGCAAAAGTGGTACAAATGCCTTTCGAATAAATGCAAAAGCAAATAATTATTTGGGAATGACATCAAAGAAAAGTAAAACTCCGGTATTGAACACGGTTTTATCTCCATCACTTTTAAAGTTATATGATCTAAGCGACAGCACGGTTGTCATCATAGATATTCTGAGAGCAACTTCGACCATTGCTGCTGCATTATATAATGGAGCAAAATCAGTAATTCCGGTTGATAGTGTTGCGGATTGTATCAAGCTAGGCAAACAAATGGAAGTAATTACAGCAGGGGAAAGAGATGGGAAAATTGCAGAAGGATTACAATATGGAAATACGCCTTTGCAATACACTGCAGGGTTTATTAAAGGAAAAACTCTCGTACTTACCACTACGAATGGCACAAGGCTTTTGCACCTGGCGCTTGCCGCCAATGCGAAAGGAATTATTACCGGCTCCTTTTGTAATATTTCTTCTGTATGCGACTATCTGATCAATCAAAATACGAATGTAATTCTTGCCTGTGCGGCATGGAAAAACCGGGTTAATATTGAGGATACTCTTTTTGCAGGAGCGGTCATTCACCGGATAAAAGAAAAGTTTGAAATCAATTGTGACGCTTCTAAAATCGCTGAAACTCTTTACCTGCAAGGTGAGGGAAGATTATTAGATTTTATGAAAGAACAAAATGCATCGCATTATATCCGTCTGATGAATTTTGGGTTGGAAAAGGATATTCAATTTTGCCTAACGGAAGATAATGCAAATGTGTTGAGCTTATATTCCGGAGGACGCTTAATTGCAGGATAAAAATTTCCTTAATTTTTTATTCAAATATAATTTTTGTTTCAATCCACACTCTTCACCTTTTAAATTTTGTTTATTTTTGCAAATTGCTTTTTTCGTAACCGGACAGTTATAAAAAGAGCGTTTTCAATTATAAATTTAATTTTTTGGCACTACCCTTTTTTATCAAATACATATATAATTCCGGAACTGATGAAGTAATCCGGCGCGGCAAAAAGATTTATTCGCAGCGCTTTGTAGAACTGATGGATCACGATGAATTAATGCATAACGTGGTCTTTCGCGTTCGTGATGATAGCTATACGACATTTTACAAGGTGCAAATAGAAAAATATGATGATCCAAAAACTTTTTCTACCCGTTGTTCTTGTCCTTATAACCTGAGCGACATTTGCCGGCATGAGGCTGCAGCCCTTATGCAACTACAGGATCTTATTGATAAAAATTTATTAGACTCTTCTGCAGGAATACCGATATATGACCAGAAACATACGGTTGTCAAAATAAAATATGTAGATCTTAAAATGATCCGGATGTTGACAGGCATGGAGAATTACTCCGCTGCCGAAGAAATTTTAAGAAAATATAAATGCAACATTGTTGAAGCAGCAAATGAAAAAGTAGAAGCCACTTTGGAAATTGCGGATCAAACTTTCCAGATCATTTTGCAAAAAAACGAGGAAAGAAATTTCGATACATCATGCAATTGTGATGAAGGTGATCATCTTTTGTGTAAACACAAAACTGCGTTATTTCTTCATTTACTGAACAATTGGGGACCGTATTATTTCGACAGCATCAGAAACCTGGATAAGGAAAAAAACAAATTGTTGCACGGATATGGTTATAGTCTTGACGATGATCTTTCCGGTAAATTTGAATTCATTTATAAAGAAGGAAAGCCATTTCTAAAAGTGATTGACCCTTCTATCAAAAAAGTTGCTGCAAATTTCCAAAAACCACATGAAATACAGGCGGAGACAGCGGTCATGGAGGAAGATATTAAGATTGTCCCTGTTAAGAATAAGCAAGTGACTTTAGTTTTTAATGCGAATGAAAAATCATTTCCATTTGTTTCTTTTGATGTTGTTCAGGGAGAATTTGATGAAGAAGAAAATAAGTTTGTTGGACGGATTGAGAAATTAGATCTTTCTAAATTTATCAATACAAGCGATTATATTGAAAATGATAAACAGCTGATTCAGCAAGCGAGAAAATTACAATCATCTGAGGTGAATAAATATTTGAATCGTAATTCTCCATTCAGCGGGTTCTGGGAAAATATTATTCATGATGAAAACGAAGAATTGCCCCAGGAAACAAAAATGTTGATTACGGAATTTATTCATCCCAAATTAAAAAGGATCTTTTCCGAAAACAAAGGAAAACCTGTTTTCTTTTTGCCAAAGGGCAAGCGGTTTACAACACAAAATCTTGAAAGTATTGATTTGGATCCTGGAATTCCAGTTATTGAATTTTCGGTATCAGCGGTGGATAATGAAAAAATTATTGAAAGCCAGGTCACGCTGGATCAGGAAAAGATCAGGTTAGCTGAAAATGAATGGAACATCGATCTGCTGTTTCTTCACGATAAAACTTTTTATTTATGGGAAAAGTCTGAACATATTCTACTTGCGGAAAAATTTAGAAATAACCTTCATATCCCAAACAAACAATGGCCTTCGCTTTTGAAAGAAATGGTGCTTCCGCTTTCCAATGATTATACAGTTTCTTTTGCTCACTCATTAATCAAAGAAACAAAAGATGGCCATCCGGACATTAGTATTATGCTTATCGAAAAGGGTGATTACCTGATGTTTCAGCCGGTGTTTACTTACAAAGGTTTTAGCGTAAAGTCGAGCGATAAAGATACGATCATCGTGCCGGATGACGAGAAGGTGTTGATGGTGAAACGTAGTAAGAATGCGGAACAGGAGTTTATTTCAAAACTGCAAAGTCTTCATTCTCAATTTATAAATCAGCCGCAAAATAAGAGTCTTGTTCTGAAAGGTGCCGATGTACTCAAAAACAACTGGTTCTTTCTTTTTGTAGATGCGATGAAGGAAATGAAAATTCCCGTTTATGGTTTTGAAGCCTTAAAGAATTTTCGTTTCAATACTGCAAAACCCTCAACGCATATTCATCTCAGCAGCGGAATGGATTGGTTTGATGCCAAAGTTGAATTGGCTTTTGGAGAACAACATATTGGTATTGATGAAATCCAAAAAGCGTTGACAAATAAACAATCATTTGTTCAATTGAATGATGGTACGTTAGGAATTCTTCCTGATGAATGGCTAAAAAAATATGCACTGCTTTTTAAAGTTGGCGAGGGGAAAAATAATCAGCTTAGACTTTCCAGGTTTCATCTGAGTGTGATTGACGATTTATACGATCAGCGTGATGAAGAAGAATTATCTTTTGAACTGGATGAAAGATACGAGCGGCTTCGTAATTTCAAAAGTATTCCGGAAGTTCCGATACCAAAGGAATTAGAAAATCGGTTACGGCCTTATCAACTGTCCGGTTTCCATTGGTTAAATTATCTCAACACTGTGGGCTGGGGTGGAATTCTGGCCGATGATATGGGACTGGGTAAAACAGTACAAGCACTTTCAATGTTGCAATATTTTGGAGAAGAAAATGGGAATTTAAAAGCGTTGGTTGTTTGCCCGACGACATTGATTTACAACTGGGAAAATGAAATTAAAAAGTTCACGCCCTCTCTCACCAGGCGGATTCATCATGGAAATACGCGGGCGAAAAGAAAAGAAGATTTTGGTGATGAGAATGTGATCATTACTACTTATGGAACTTTAAGAAGCGATATTCAAATGCTAATGAAAATTCATTTTGATTACGTGATTTTGGATGAATCGCAGGCTATCAAAAATCCAGCTTCCAAAGTTACAAAGGCTGCCGGCCTTTTGAAAACGCAAAACCGGATTTGTATGAGTGGTACACCGTTACAGAATAATACGTTTGATATTTATGCGCAAATGAATTTTTTGAATCCTGGGTTACTGGGAAGCATTGAATTTTTTAGAAATGAATTTTCAATCCCTATTGATAAATTGGGCGAACAGGAGCAAAAAGATCATTTAAGAAAGTTATTGTATCCTTTTATTTTGAGAAGAACGAAAGAACAGGTTGCAAAGGATCTTCCTGAAAAAACAGAGACCATCCTTTTTTGTGAGATGGAATCTGCACAAAGGAAAATTTATGAAGCGTACCGAAATGCTTATCGCAATAAGATAATTGGTGTGATTGATGAACAGGGGGTTGGCAGGTCGCAGCTTACGATATTGCAGGGATTGATGAAACTGCGTCAGATTTGTGACAGTCCGGCGATATTAAATGAAGACGAAAAGTATCCAAATGATTCGATAAAACTGGAAGAATTAACGCGTGAGATAACCGAAAATATTGGTGAACATAAGGCATTGATATTTTCCCAGTTCCTGGGAATGCTTTCTTTGATCAAACAGAAATTGATTGAAAATAACATCGAGTTTGAATATTTTGACGGAAGTACTTCGGCATCAGACAGAGAAAAAGCCATTCAAAATTTTCAAACAAATGAGCATTGCCGCGTGTTCCTTATTTCTTTGAAAGCCGGTGGAGTAGGACTCAATCTGACCGCTGCGGATTATGTATATATTGTGGATCCGTGGTGGAATCCAGCAGTTGAACAACAGGCAATTGACAGGACACACCGTATCGGGCAAACGAAAAATATCTTTGCCTACCGCATGATTTGTAAGGACACAATTGAAGATAAAATTCTGCAATTACAGGATCGTAAACGTATCCTCGCAAAGGAATTAATTTCTGATGACCAAAGTTTTGTGAAGGGACTGACCAAAGAAGATGTAGAATATCTTTTCAGTTAGAATATCTAAGAAGTTATAAAATCTTTCAGTCGTTGAAATTCTCTTTTGTTGCCTGATTCAAACAGGGCTGTAAAGTTTTTAATCAGCGAATTGAAATAAACGGATAGAAATGTCCTTCTTTTGTTAACCCGATCTTTCATAATTTTATTATTTTAAAGATTAAGAAATATTTGAGTGTGGATAAAATAAACAAATAATTTTCCTTTTTACAAGAGGAGATTTACTTCTTTATTCATCCCGTAATTTCCGTAGTGGTATATATCTCCCTGTTTTTCTACAACAGGCTTTCATTATGACGATATTTTCTTTTTGTTTTAGTCAGGTGTTTTGTAGGGTAATAATCCGGATTCTGTGTAAGTTTCAAAACAAATAATTTCATTAAATGGCTGATAAAAATTGCCGGTGATGTACGGGTTTTAAGATTCATAAAAATGATATTGGATTGATATAACGTCGCGGATTTAAGGTTTATTGTATATGGGAACGTGCAGTAAACGAATAAATATGGAAGATTTACAGTTTCTGGAAAAATATTTACTAACCTTAATCCAAGAAATTTTACAAATAAAAAACCCGTCATAAAATGACGGGTTTTAAAAAATTAAACGAAAAGATTATTTACCTTTTTCAAAGTTTTCAGATGCTTTCTTCCAATTCACTACATCCCAAAACTGGTTCAAATAATCACCTCTTTTGTTTTGATATTTCAGATAATATGCGTGTTCCCAAACATCACAACCAATTACTGGAGTGCATTTGCATTCAGCAACGTCCATCAGTGGATTGTCCTGATTAGGAGTAGAGCAAATGGTTAATTTTCCACCTGCAACACCAAGCCATGCCCAGCCGCTTCCAAATCTTCCCGCTCCGGCAGCGTTGAATTTTTCTTTCATCGCATCCAAAGAACCGAATGCTTCGTCAATGGCTGCAGCCAATTTTCCTTCAGGTTTTCCACCACCATTTGGTGACATTATTTCCCAAAAGAAACTGTGATTCCAATGACCACCGCCATTATTACGAACTGCAGTGGGATATTTCCCAGCGTTTTTTACCAAATCTTCCAGAGATTTATTTTCATTTTCTGTTCCGGCAACTGCTTTATTCAGATTATTCACATAACCCTGATGGTGCTTATCGTGGTGAATTTGCATAGTTAGTTTGTCAATGTGTGGCTCAAGCGCATCGTAATCATAGGGAAGAGCCGGTAGTGTAAATGCCATAATAATTTAATTTAAGAGTGAATAATTGAGAGGTCCAAATTTAATGTGTATCTGTTATAAAAGATTAAAGAAAATTATTTATTTCCTTTTTGCGAAACAAATAATTATCTAATACACAAATTTTGTGCCTTCAAACGTACACAAGGAACCAGCAGCATCCTGTGTTCATTATCTTCTTTTTTTAAAAAAATTTTTCATCAAAATTCCACATTCTTCCGGTAAAATATTTTTTACAATTTCAGTTTTTGGATGCAGCAGATTTCTGTTTTTTTCGGTATTTAAAGAAAGGCCTCCGTGTTTCGGATCCGGGGAGCCGTAAACCAGTTTGCCAATTTTACTCCAGAACAATGCTCCACAACACATCGTGCAAGGTTCTATGGTTACATACATTGTTGCATCAGGCAGATATTTTGAACCTAAAAAGTTGAATGCAGAAGTGAGGGCAATAATTTCTGCATGAGCAGTTGAATCGTTTAATATTTCTACCTGATTGAAACCTCTTGCAATAATTTTTTCATTCATTACAATCACCGAACCGATAGGAACTTCATCAGCGTCAAGTGCTTTGTAAGCTTCTTTCAGGGCTTGTTTCATAAAATGTTCGTGAGAGATTGTCATATCTTATTTATGGAATGAAGGTAAAATTAGTATTTAATAAAAATAATTTTTCAATTCCAAATAAATAGAGTTTGAAATGATTTGTTACCATAGTTTTGGAAGAGATTCTTCCGTTGATAAATAAACCTTGTAATTTTTCAATGAACGAATGTTTCCTTTTTTCTTAAACTTTTCAGAGAATGGTGCTACTTTCAAAATCTTTACTACGAATAATAATACTGTCCTTTAATTGTTTATCTGTGTCTGCCCAAAAAATTGAGAAGGGA
This sequence comes from Ginsengibacter sp., assembly GCA_039935455.1. Classification (GTDB taxonomy): domain Bacteria; phylum Bacteroidota; class Bacteroidia; order Chitinophagales; family Chitinophagaceae; genus Ginsengibacter. The sequence continues at coordinate 21,257 of JBDTKF010000134.1, read as the reverse complement.
GAAGTGTGGATTTTTTATCATCCAGGTCATGCCGTGAATGCTTTTATTCCCTCAAAAACTATTGGTGGAGATTTGGATGGTCATTTAAAAGGAGACATGAAACGAATGATAAATCCTGAAAATATCCGGGTGATGAAAACTGTTGGGTTGAAGCCGGTAAGTTACAGATTGAGAACAGAACTGGCTGGCGAAGTATGGCATTGGAATCCAGAGGGAAGTTGGAGCGAAAAGCCCTTACAACAAGGTTATTGGGTTTCTGATCATACTGCTACAAAGCCGATTGAAATTTCGAATGGATATCGTTTGCCGAGAAGAGGAAATACATTTGACCAGGCAAATAATGATGGTTATTCACGGATCGCGGATGGAGATACCACAACGTTTTGGAAGAGTAATCCATATCTTGATAACTATTTTACAAAAGACCCAAATGAATTACATCCGCAGTGGGTTATTGTAGATTTAGGTAAACCACGAGAAGTGAATTCAGTTTATATAAAATGGGGAAATCCAGCTGCGCTGGAATTTACGGTGGATTATGCACGCGATGTTGATCCTGATTATTTTGATCCATTTCAGCCCGGTATATGGAATCATTTTTCGAATCAACCCTTTCAGAATCGCGATGGAAAACATGAAATAATAAAAGTTACAAATCAGCATTTGAAAATTAGGTTTATCCGGATATCGATGGTACATAATTTATACATTTCTGAAACGGAATCGAATGATATCCGCGACAGACTTGGATTCGCAATCAAAGAGTTGGAGATTGGACTGATTAATCAGAAAGGGAAATTTCGTGATTGGATGCATCACTCGCCTGACCATAGCCAAAGTACAGTTTATGTATCTTCTACAGATCCATGGCATACTTCCAAGGATCTCGATCCCAATGTGGAACAGGCAGGAGTAGATCAATTTTTTACCAGTGGAATTACGGCAGGTCAACCTGCAATAATGCCCATGGCGCTTTTGTATGATACACCCGGGAATATGATGTCAATGTTACAATATTTGCAATCAAAACATTATCCGGTTCAGGAGCTTGAAATGGGAGAAGAGCCTGAGGGGCAATTGGTTTCGCCTGTTGATTATGCTACTCTTTATTATCAATTGGGATTGAATGTAAAAAGTTTGGATTCTTCCATGAAAATGGGAGGGCCGGGTTTTGCTGCAATTTCTTATACTCCCGATGATAGTTCGGTTTTCACAGAATCGAAATGGACAGATCTTTTTCTGAATTTTCTCCGCAAACGCGACGGCATGAATCTTTTCAACTTCTTTTCTTTCGAGTGGTATCCATTTGATGATTTATGTGCTTCTTCTGAATCGCAATTGGCGGTTGCCCCTAAGATGCTTTCGATTGCTTTGAATAATTTTAAAGATGTCTTGCCACAGAACATTCCACGTTATCTTATGGAATATGGCTATTCTGCTTATGAAGGAAAGCCTGAAGTGAAGCTGGAAGGGGCTTTAATGTATGCTGATATTTTAGGTGCATTTCTGGAAAACGGAGGCAACAAAAGTTTTCTTTATGGTTACGAACCCGCTTACCTGCAACAATCTTTCAAATGCAGTGGCTATGGAAATAATATTTTATTTGGATTGGATTCCAATGGGAAAATTAAATTCAAAACAGCAGCGTATCATGGCGTTAGGATGATTACACAAAATTGGGCACAGTCTTCAGATTCTGTTGTTGAAATGTATCCATCTGTTTTCAGAATAAACAATAAAAAAAGATCGTCTTCGGTTTCAGCTTATTCTTTGAGAAACGAAAATGGAAAATGGTCGATAATGCTTATCAATAAGGATCCGTTAAGGATTTACCATGTAAAACTAAATGTAGAAAATATCGTTTCAAAAGAAAGAACTGTTTTGCAACCCTTCCATTTATTTCAATATTCTAAACATCAATATCAATGGTCAGACAATGGGATAAATAGTTTTCCATCAAAAAATCTTCCACCGGTAACAAAAAAAATGAACCGGACAGAAAGTATTTCTTTGCCGCCTTATTCTTTGACAGTGGTGAATTAGACTGAGTTTTTTTAAATGTACTTTACAGTTTTCGAAATAAAAATCGTGATTATTTATTGGTTTACTCTAACCATCAAACGTTGGCCACTACCTCTTTTACTCTTCCAGTCCGCTTCAAAGCACCCCATCCCTGGAGTTCACCTTTGATCGCTTTATTGAATGATTTAATAAGTATATAATACATCAATTGGCGATAAATCAATCTTTGCGGTAGCATCCATATTAGTTTTGTATGATTTTCTTTCTCGTAAGCAAATGCAAGCGCAGCCCCGGCGATATCTACCAATGTAAAAATGAGATAATAAAGGATAATGTGTGGAATACTGGCGACAACAATGCCAAAAGAAGCAGCGACCAGGCTTAGTATCAGGATTATGTCAGCCAATGGCGCAAGTATTGGTAAAATGATTTGAAAAATGAGAATATTCGGCATTGCAATCATTCCGAAATTTTTATATTTTTTGTTGAAAATTGTATCGCGATGTTTCCAGAAACTTTGCATGATTCCAAAACTCCATCTGAATCTTTGTTTCAAAAATTGTTTGAAAGTTTCAGGTGCCTCAGTATAAGATATGGCTGCAATGCAGTTTCTAATGATATAGCCATTTCTCAACAGGCGCATGGTCAGATCGCAATCTTCGGCGAGTGTGTCCGTTGTAAATCCTCCCGCAATTAAGATGGCATCTTTTCTGAAAGCACCGATGGCACCGGGAATTACAGTGATGCAATTAAGAAGATCAAATGCACGACGATCAAAGTTTTGTGAAGTAATGTATTCAATACTTTGCCAGCGTGTAATCATATTTACTTCATTGCCGACTTTTACATTTCCTGCAACTGCAGCAACATTTTCTTCATTGAATTTTTTCATTAGCAGTGAAACCGCATCGAATTTTAGTTGTGTATCTGCATCTATACAAACAACGAAATCTGCGTTTGATTTTTCAATTCCAAAATTCAAAGCAGAGGCCTTGCCACCGTTCAATTTTGTGTAGACGAATACTTTTGGGTTGTCTTTGTATTCGTCATTTACATTTGAAAAAGTTTTATCACCACTTCCATCATCTATGAAAATGATTTCTATTTCAGGATAATCCTGAGCCAGCAAGCTATTCACAGTTCTGATCGAATTTAATTCTTCGTTATAAGCCGGAACAATGATGCTCACTAAAGGATATTTATTTTCTTCTCCTAAAAGGAAAGCTGGAAAAACGGCTGTTCCGGAACTCTCTTCTTTTCTTTTCTGTATGGTGGCCAGGATAGCCATCAAAACCATACGGGCTACAGATAATAAAATGCCGATGATAAATAAAGTGAATAAAATTTGCCCACTCCAAAAAGCGGTTTCTGCTAAAAAGAAATTGAATTTTCTCGTCCACCTGTCACGGGAATCCGTAACTCTTGGCATTACCTGATCCCTCGTCTTACCCATCAGGTCTGATACTGAGCTAAAGACATAACCTTCTTTTTTAAAATGATCAATAATTCGGGGAAGTGCATCAATTGTGGCCTGGCGCGTTTCGCCACCGGCGTCATGTAATAAAATGATGCTTGCATTGGTCGAAGCAACTTGTCTTACCACTCTTTCAAAAATACTGTCAGCGCTTACTCCCGCAGCCCAGTCGTTTGGATCAATACTTTCATTAATCGTAAGATAATTTTCCTTGCGGCTTCTTTCAATCGGCGCAAGCTCATCATAAGTTTGTGGCTCGGAGTCCGCATTGTAGGGCGCTCTGAATAAAATAGTAGAATGTCCGGTTACACTTTCAATCAACAATCGAGTCAGCTTCATTTCCAAGGCGGCCCTTGATAAACTCATCTCCGCAATATTATGATGGGTAAAAGTATGATTGCCTATTTCAAATCCATCTTTATATTCTCTTTTTAGAAGCGGGATATTTTGTTCTGCATTTATACCGATCACGAAAAATGCGGCCGGAACTTTTTCCCGTTCAAGAATATCCAAAATTTTCGGCGTCCACTCCGCACTGGGCCCGTCATCAAAGGTGAGAATAAGTTTATGCCCTTTTCCGATGGTAGTGTCCTCTGCAAACTTCCGGATCACATAACCTGAAGGAAGCTGCACGTAATTTTGTTCAGAAATCAATTGTTCAACAGGGTCAACTTCAAAAGTAATTTTTCCGGGTTGTGGCGAATAAATAATATCCAATACTTCACCTTCACCCTGGAAGCCAACACTATTTTGAGCTACAGGAATTGTTTTCAACCACTCAAAGTTGAAAGGATTTTGTTGTAAGGAAGAGTTACTTAAACTGCGATTGTAATATTTCCAGATACGCTGATCCTCGCTTCCAAGGCGCCATAGCACAGTTCCTGCGGTTGGAAATTCATCGCTGAATCTTAAAATATTAAATGTGGTAGCCGCATCTGTAAACCAAACTTCATGATGAATAATATCTGTTGAATCTCCTGTATTCTGAGTTGCATAGTTGTAATGAAGATTGTAAGTATCGTCATCATAAATAATTTTAGCGTTTATTGATTTTGCCTTATTGATCGCATCGTTATAGGTTAATGGCAAGTTATCTAGTTTTCCATCCGACCAGCTATAACCATAACCGGCAATACCCACGATGATTTTTGAAGGATCCATTTTCCCTGATGTCCACGACACCGCATCTTCAATCCATTTTTGGGCACTTATGGGACCGGGGCCTGTAGATCCGTTGTATTCATCATAAGCCATAACAATGATGTAATCATTATAAGCGGATAAATTCTTAAAATCATAATCGTTGTTCATGGGTTCTACGTCCATGCTGACTAACAGGTTTTTTGCATGAAGTGTTTCATACAATTTTTTCTGAAATGAAGTAAGGGGTTCATTTGTTTTTTCCTGCAACGCTTCAAAATCGACATTAATTCCACTCAGATGATAATAAGAAAGTGTGTCCGAAATCTGTTTGATAAATTTATTTCTTGCAACAGAATCTTTCAAAAGCTGGTGTAATAATTTTCCATCAAAATCACTTCTCGAAGTATTAAAATTGGTCAGTATGGGAAGGATCCGTAATTTCTTCTGTCGCATCAACGCAAAGCCTGCACTATCGATCCTCGTTTGAAGCCGATGCGTTATGGTATCAATGAAAAACCATTCCGGAATGATCGTATTAATCTTATCCGCGTTCTTTTTTAGATCCGGCAATGAAAGATTTGCATTCCAGGGAGTATAAAAAGCCGCGCGGATCAAAGAGAGTGAATTTGTTTTTGAAGCTCCGTGATTTTTTAAGTTCTTTAATGAATCAGCTTTTAATTTTTGGAATAAAAAATCTTTAAAACCTTTGTATTTTGAATTTTGGTGGTTCTTCAAAATCAAAGGATTTGACGGATCAAGTGTAATTTGATATTCCAGTGCTTTCGCTTCCATGTTGGGAAGATTGGGCAAAGAACCACTGTATAATGCAATTCCAAGAACCACAAAAAAGAAAATGCAGATCATCAATATAACCCTGCCTGTCCATTTAAATCTTTTCCATCTTGTTGGTTTGTCAGTTTGGAAGATTTGTGAAGTTTGATCGTTGCTCATGGTTTTGGGAAAATGAATCCCTAATTGAAAGCGAAGATATATCGTGTTGTTAACATCGTTTTCTCTTTGTGAAATTATGACAGTGGCTTAACAAAATATTATTATTGCAAATGCTCTTAAAAAAGAGAAGGCCCCTGTAGAAACAGGGGCCGTTTACCAAAACTAACTGCTTATGAGAAAATTGAAATTTAATGTTGTTGATTCATAGTTTTCAAATCTCATGCCAAAAGTAAACCTCCTTTTGTTAAGAAAAAATTAAGAAGAATAAATTATTTCAGGATAATTTACCTGGCTGTATTTAAATGACATTTATCTGACGTAATAGTTGCATTTTGTGAAGTTCCATTTATGAATTAGATAGTTTCTCTGAATTTTCCGCGAATTGGAGGGCATCGATAAACTCCTGAAGATTCCCATTCAAAACATCTTCTAAATTATAAACGGTCAATCCGATACGATGGTCTGTCACTCTGCCTTGTGGATAGTTATAAGTCCTTATTTTGGCAGACCGGTCTCCTGTGCTTACCAAACTTTTTCTGTGCCGTGAAATCTCTTCCTCCTGTTTACGGACCTCTTCTTCGTATAATTTCGTACGCAACATTTGCATAGCTTTTTCACGATTGCCCAGCTGACTTCTTTCTGTCTGACACATGACTACCAACCCCGTTGCAATATGAGTAAGCATCACCTTAGTTTCTACTTTGTTTACGTTTTGTCCGCCCGCGCCGCCACTTCGTGCGGTTTCCATTTTTACATCACTATCTTTTACTTCTACGTCCACCTCCTGCGCTTCAGGCATCACGGCAACTGTCGCCGCACTTGTATGAACACGGCCACTGGACTCAGTTTCAGGTACACGCTGTACCCGATGAACGCCACTTTCAAATTTTAAAGTCCCGTATACATCTTCTCCATTCACTTCAAGCTGCACTTCTTTATAACCTCCTACAGTTCCTTCGCTTTCACTTAATAGTGCAGTTTTCCAACCTCTTGACTCACAGAATTTTAAGTACATTCTCATCAGGTCTCCAGCAAAAAGAGAGGCTTCATCTCCACCAGTGCCTGCCCTTATTTCGAGGATACAATTTTTTTCATCCTGTGGATCTTTTGGAATCAACAAGTGTCGGATCTCCTTTTCCAACTTGTCTTTTTCTTCCTGCAACTGAGGGAGTTCGGCTTTCGCCAAATCACGCATTTCTTCATCATCGCTGTTCAATACTTCTCTATTAAACTCAATGTCATCAATGGTTTTAGCATATTTATTCCGTACGATAACGATTTTTTCAAGGTCGCGATATTCCTTACTTAATTGTTTGTATTTTTTGTTGTCGCTAACAATTTCGGGATTCGATAATGCAATTGCTAACTCTTCAAATCTTGCTTTGATGGCTTCCAGTTTTTCAAGCATACTATTATTTTCAAAAATTATTTTATGGTGAAGTGGGTAAAATATTCCTTAATTTATGTAGAAAATATTACTGATAATTTTGCAAAATTAATCTAATCCTTTTTACATGAGATATCGAAAATTGAAATCAGATTATATATTTGATGGAGGAAAGCTTTTGAATGACACAAATATTCTCGTTATAAGCCCTGAAGGGAAAGTGATTTCTATCGTAAATGTGAATGAGGCAGGAGAGGAAATAGAGAATTTCAAAGGGATCATCTCACCAGGATTTGTAAATGCGCATTGTCATCTGGAGCTTTCACATCTCAAAAATATAATTCCCGAACAAACCGGGTTAATTGATTTTGTTTTCGAAGTTGTTTCAAAAAGATATCTTTCTAAAGAAGAAATATTGAGTGCTGTTGAGAATGCTGAAAAAGAAATGTATCGAAATGGGATCGTCGCTGTGGGTGACATTTGTAATTATACGACCACTCTTACTCAAAAAATTAAGCGGAATCTTCATTATTATAATTTTGTTGAAATAAGTGGCTGGCTTCCTCAGATCGCTGATTTGAGATTTGAAAAACGGAAATCTTCTTTTGATGAATTTGAAAGAAATAATTTACAAGCCAGCATTGTTCCGCATGCACCTTACTCCGTTTCTGAAGCTTTATGGGAAAAGATCATTCCTTTTTTCCCCGGGAAAACCATAACCATTCATAACCAGGAATCGGCGGATGAAGATTTATTTTTTAAACAGGGTACCGGAGATTTTTTGAGAATGTTTGAAAAAATGAAAATTGATAATTCATTTTATACCTCAAAAAAAGTTCGCAGTGTAGAAAGCTATTTTGAAAAAATTTCCAATGCGGCTTCAACAATTTTAGTTCATAATACTTTTATGAAACAGGAAGATTTGGATTTTATTCATAAGCATCAAAAAAATCAGTTGGTTTCATTTTGTCTTTGTCCAAATGCAAATTTGTATATTGAAGATAGATTACCTCCGGTAAAATTGCTCCTGGAAAATGATGTCCATATAATCTTAGGGACCGACAGCCTGGCGTCTAATCATCAATTGAGTATTTTAGAAGAGATTAAAACGATTTCAAAAAACTACCCTGAAATAAAGTCAGAGACTTTACTGAAATGGGCTACAGCCAATGGAGCCAAAGCTTTACAAATGGACAGTAAACTTGGAACTTTCGAAAAAGGTAAAACGCCGGGAGTGATATTGATAGAGAATGTAGATGGAAAAGAAATTACCAGTCAATCAAAAGTGAGGAATCTTATTGATAAAAGGCTCTGATAGAATGAACCAATCTTTGGTTTATTAAAAGAAATGGTTGAAATATCATTAGAGTAAATAAACAAATAACTCGAATTTCTATTCGGAATTGTGAAGATGGTCGGTAATGATTATTTGTTATCGAAAATTATTTATCCTAAAATTTCCGATAATACAGTTAGAGTCTTCATTTTCCCAAATTCAGGAATATGCCAGGCGTAATAGTTTTCCAAATTTTTTAAAATAGCACTTCGGATTCTTCTATTCATTTTTATTTCCCGCAAATCATTTGGATGAATTGCTTTTAATAACTCTGAAATAAAATAACTTAATTCGGCATTTAAATGTTCTGTTGCAGTAGAATTTTCATTTGAAAAATTTCCTTCCTGCATATTGAAAAATTTCATTTTTTCTGAATAATTATTTTGTATACGGAATCCTAGAAATGGGGCAAGTTGTAATGAAAAATAAATGGGAAAGTTAGACGTAGATTCATTATCAGCCACGTCTAATTGCAGAAACACATCTTCACAAAACTGGAAAAGAGCTTCGTTGGTTTCTGGTTGTTTCAGGCTTTTTTGCAAGAGTTCAACCATAAAAAGAGCTACCGAATTTTTAGTTACGTCGCTTAATATATTTTTATACAGCGCGCTCCATTTTACATCTTTCAGTCGCTGCAAATTCTTTAATTCGTTGTGATAAACCTCTATTTCAAGCATTGAAGAAGGCTGGAAATAGTGAGCTTTTGAAGTTTTACCCATCGTACGCACACCATTTACCATATAAGATTGTATACCGAATAATTCAGTAAAAATGGAAGCAATCACACTTGTTTCTCCGTACTTTATCGTACGCAAAACAATCCCTTTGGTTAAATAGATCATAAATGAAGTGGAAAATAAGAATAAAAAATAAGGATTAAAAAATAAACAATGAAACCCTTGCACAACGGATAAATCAATGAACTTAGCCTTAATTTGCAATCCATGTATACAATCAAAAAATCCCTTGGTCAGCATTTTCTAAAAGATGAAAAAGTAGTAGGTAAAATAATCAACTCTTTGATGCAACATCCTTTTAAAAATTTACTGGAAGTCGGACCTGGCGGTGGTGCCCTCACTAAACATCTAATAAAAATCCCTGATGTACATTTTAAAGCGGTAGAGCTTGATGAAGAAAAAATTACTCATCTCTTGAAAGAGTTCCCTTCATTGAATGATGATTTGATTCATAAAAGTTTTTTGGAGATGGAACGTCCGTTTGACCAGCCTTTTACGGTCATTGGCAATTTCCCTTATAATATTTCTACACAAATTTTATTCAAGGTTTTGGATTGGAAAGAATACGTTCCGGTAGTTATCGGAATGTTTCAGAAAGAAGTGGCTGAAAGAGCTGCATCAAAAGAAGGCAGCAAAGTTTATGGCGTTTTGAGTGTGTTGATACAATATTATTATGCGGTAGAATATTTGTTTTCTGTAGGCAATGAATGTTTTACACCACAGCCAAAAGTGCAGAGTGGCGTTATACGGTTAACTGCTCGCGAAAGTTTTCTGCCGGTAAAAAGTGAAAGAGCATTTTGGGTGTTGGTAAAAACGGCGTTTAATCAACGACGAAAGACAATGCGTAACAGCGTAAAAAGCCTGATCTCAAAAGAAGATTTAGAAGATAAATTTTTTGACCGCCGCGCGGAAACATTGAGTGTGAAGGAGTTTGCGGAGTTAACGTTTAAAATGATTTGAGAAAGTAGGAAAATTTGAGAGCTTAATAATTGATTCAAATACATTTCGATTTTTTATTTTTTTTAGAAATATTGTTATTAACTGGAATTCTCATATCCTTTAATTATAAAAATACAAATCCCGGTTATTTCTACTTTTACTGTAAATTCTTTTTATAAGATTGTATGAAAATTATAAAGGTTATTTTAGAAATGATTTAAAATTGTCTCACAATAGGGTTGCATTTTAAAACTGAGTTAATTTATTTCCCTTTCTTTAGTTGTAATTTTACAACCGAAAATTAGTGTATAAAACAATTTAAATGTCGGATATAAAAAATCATACCGTAAGAATCGTCACCGCCGCATCATTGTTCGATGGCCACGACGCTGCGATAAACATTATGCGCAGAATCATGCAAAGTAAAGGTGCAGAAATTATTCATCTGGGTCACAACAGAAGTGTTCATGAAATTGTAGAATGCGCTATTGAAGAAGATGTACAGGGAATTGCCATCACCAGTTACCAGGGTGGCCATCTTGAATTTTTTAAATACATGAAAGATCTTCTTGATCAGAACGGTTACGGTCATATCAAGATTTTTGGTGGCGGTGGAGGTACTATTTTGCCTGCTGAGATTGATGAGTTACAGGCATACGGGATTACAAGAATTTATTCTCCGGACGATGGAAGAAAAATGGGACTGGAAGGAATGATCGAAGAAGTAGTGAAAAAATCGGGTGAACAGATTGAAGATAAAATTATAAAAAAAACCAATGGACATGGAAAATTTGTTCTTGATGAATGGCACGATATAAAGTATGTTGCTCAGTCTATAACTAAAGCGGAAAGCGGGGATGAAGATGAGGACTTGAAAATTAAAATTAAGAAAAATGCGGCCCCGGTGTTGGGTATTACAGGCACCGGTGGTGCAGGCAAATCTTCCGTAACTGATGAAATCGTTCGTCGTTTTCTACATACTTATACTGATAAAACGGTTGCTGTTATTTCTGTTGATCCTTCCCGAAAAAAAACGGGCGGCGCATTATTGGGAGATCGCATCCGAATGAATTCGATTCACAATCCACGTGCATATATGCGGTCGCTTGCTACCCGCGAGAGTGATAAAGCCTTGAGCAATTATGTACAGGAAGCGCTGGATATTTGTAAAGTAGCGGGCTATGATTTTATTATTTTGGAAAGCGCCGGAGTAGGGCAAAGCGATGCTTCCATTTTGGATCATTGCGATTTAAGTATGTACGTTATGACGCCTGAATATGGCGCTGCGTCTCAGTTAGAGAAAATTAACATGCTTGATTATGCAGATATTGTCTGCATCAACAAGTTTGATAAAGCAGGTGCATTGGATGCATTGCACGATGTGAAGAAACAATACAAACGAAACCACGGTTTGTGGACAGCGAAAGATGAAGAACTTCCAGTAATCGGAACAGTTGCCTCCACGTTTAATGATCCCGGATGTAATGAATTGTTCAACAAAATTATTGAAGAGGTTAATAATAAATCAGGAAGTGATTGGGCAAAATATAAAGCGCCTTTGCGAAGTGAAAGTTACAGCCATTCTATTATTCCTCCCAAACGTGTAAGATACCTGGCAGAAATAACCGAAGAGATCGAAAGCTATAATAAACAGGCTGTAGAGCAGGCTGATATTGCATCACAGCTCTACCAGGTCAGTGGTACTATTGAGAGTTTTAAAAATTACCCATCTGAAGTGGGAGAAGATAATTCTCTGGTCATTAAAGAACTGGAACAGAGAAAATCAGGGATTGAAAGAAAATTGCTACCCGAACATAAAAAAATGTTGGAGGAGTGGGAAGAAACGAAATCGCTTTATAAGAAAGATTTTTTTGAATACAATGTAAGAGGTAAGAAAATCAAACAGCCTTTGTTTACTGAATCACTTTCTCATACGAAGATTCCAAAGATTGCAGTTCCGAAATTCAAAGATTGGGGTGATATTCTAAACTGGCGGTTACAGGAGAATTTTCCAGGAAAATTTCCTTTCACTGCCGGCGTATTTCCATTGAAGCGTGCGGAGGAGGATCCAACAAGAATGTTCGCCGGTGAAGGTGGCCCTGAAAGAACCAACAGGAGATTTCATTATGTAAGTGTAGGTCAGCCCGCAAAGCGCCTCAGCACTGCTTTTGATAGTGTCACGTTGTATGGTGAAGATCCCGAAATTCGTCCTGATATTTATGGGAAAGTGGGGAATAGCGGAGTGAGTATTGCAAGCGTGGATGACGCAAAAAAATTGTATAGCGGTTTTGATCTCTGCGATCCTAAAACTTCTGTGAGCATGACGATCAATGGACCTGCACCCATGTTGCTCGCGTTCTTTTTGAATGCTGCAATTGATCAACAATGCGAAAAATATATAATTGAACATAACTTACGGGAGCGTGTAAACGCAATTATTGAATCCAAATATAAATTAGAAGATCTTCCAAAATATATTGGTGTAAACGATAAGCCAGTGTTTTTTGAAACAGGAAAAATAAACGGTCAATTACCAAAAGGAAATAATGGCCTTGGTTTAAGACTGTTGGGTTTGTCAGGTGAAGATGTGCTGGATAAAAATATTTATGAAGACATAAAAGCAAAGACGCTATCGTCTGTCCGGGGTACGGTTCAGGCAGATATTTTGAAAGAAGATCAGGCACAAAATACGTGTATATTTTCAACAGAATTCGCTCTGAAATTAATGGGCGACGTACAGGAATATTTTATAGAAAAGGAAGTAAAAAATTTTTATTCCGTTTCCATAAGTGGTTATCATATCGCTGAAGCTGGCGCCAATCCTATCACACAGCTTGCATTCACTCTTTCTAACGGGTTTACTTATGTGGAATATTACTTAAGCCGCGGAATGAATATTGATGATTTCGCCCATAATCTTTCATTCTTTTTTAGTAACGGTATGGACGCGGAATATAGTGTAATTGGCCGCGTAGCCAGACGAATCTGGGCAAAGGCGATGAAGTATAAATACAAAGCGAATCCGCGTTCTCAAATGCTGAAATATCATATCCAAACCAGTGGCAGAAGCTTACACGCACAGGAGATTGATTTCAATGATATCCGTACAACATTACAGGCGTTATATGCGATTTATGATAATTGCAATAGCCTTCATACAAACGCGTATGACGAGGCGATCACCACGCCTACAGAAGAGAGCGTTCGCCGCGCCATGGCGATTCAATTGATTATTAATCGTGAATTGGGAACTGCAAAGAATGAAAATCCAAACCAGGGAAGCTTCTTAATTGAAGAACTGACTGATCTTGTTGAAGAAGCTGTGATGGAAGAATTTAATCGTATTTCTGAAAGAGGGGGCGTTCTTGGCGCCATGGAAAGGATGTATCAAAGAAATAAGATTCAGGAAGAAAGTCTTTATTATGAATCATTAAAAAATAATGGAGCGCTGCCTTTGGTTGGTGTCAATACATTTTTGAATAAGGAAGGTTCACCAACAATACTTCCAATGGAAGTGATCAGAAGCACCAGGGAAGAAAAGGACTTTCAAATTAAAAATGTAAATACCTTCAAAGAATTACATAAAGAAAAGAGCGCCGGGATGCTGAAGCGATTGCAGAAGGTTGCCATTCATAATGAAAATCTGTTTGCTGAATTGATGGAAACCGTTAAGCATTGTTCACTCGGACAAATCACGCATGCGTTATATGAAGTGGGTGGACAATACAGAAGAAATATGTGATAAGAATTTTTAAGCTTATCCGGGTGATAGAAAATTTCTTATGTCTTGAACCTTCAGATTTTATCTTTGTCAAAAAAGTATGAACTTTAAAATTTATTCCTGTTTCATTTTTATTTTTATCATTACTTCCTGCTCATCTAATAAATATGCGGCCACCAACAAAATCTATAAACGTCAGGTAAAAGAATTTGCAAAGGAGATAAAAAAATACCCCGTTGACGGAACCCGATCTACGTGGGTAGGTACGACGAATTTTAATTTGCGTAAACCGAATTTTGTGATTATACACCACACTGCTCAAAATAGTTGTGAGCAAACCTTGCAGACTTTTACGCTTCCACGTACGCAGGTGAGCGCTCATTACGTTATTTGTAAAGATGGAACTGTTCATCATATGTTGAACGATTATCTACGCGCATGGCAGGCTGGCAAGGCTTCCTGGGGAAATGATGAAGATGTCAATTCCAGTTCCATAGGAATTGAACTGGATAATAATGGGGATGAAATTTTTCCTGCAGCACAGATAAATAGCTTACTAACAGTGCTGAATACTCTAAAATTGAAATACGCTATTCCGGCATCTCATTTTATTGGTCATTCTGATATTGCGCCAACAAGAAAGAAAGATCCGAACGTAAATTTTCCCTGGCAATTACTTTCGCAAAATGGCTATGGATTATGGTTTAGCGATACGAGTGAAATTATTGTTCCGCCCAACTTTAATCATCTGCTGGCTTTACGAATTATTGGCTATTCAATAAAAGATACAGGCGCCGCGATTGTTGCTTTCAAACGTCATTTCGAGGGGCAGGATAGCAGTCGTTTTCTGACTGAATCGGATAAAAAGATTTTATTTGATTTGATGATGAAATATCAGTGAGTTATTACATTCGTAAATTGAAACTGAAAATATGGGGCTGAATAATTCTTAGAGGATGAAATACAAAAACGAATTATTTCTTGGTTTACTGTAAATGGAGTTAGTCTACTGAAAATTCCATCCGAATAGTTATTGAGCCCGTTTTATTCCTGCTGGAAGTGTTGAAAGTGCCGCCGTAGCTGTAATCTTCATCACTATTTTTTCCAGTGATCTGAAAAACGCCAAGATTGGCATTCTTTAATTTACTTAATGAGCTCCCGGAATTTTTCGCAATTATTTCGGCTCTTTGTTTTCCATCAGCACTTGCTTTCGCCAAAAGATCCATTTTTACTTCGGTTAGTTTCGTATAATAAAATAGGGGCGCTGATGAATTAAATTCAATTCCTTTCTCGATCAGTTCTGTTGCTTCTCTTGAGATCTGATCAATTTTATCGACCGCGGAAGATTCTACCCTCACGTTTTGCGTAAGATTATATCCTGAAAATTCCTGACCCAATGACCGGCCGTTTTCATCGGTTCTAAAATTGAATTCCTTATTGATATTTACAGATGAAAAAACCATTTCATTATTTTGAATCCCTTTACCTGAAAGATACGTCCTGATGGTATTTTCATCCGACTTCAATTGCGCATATGCACTTTTGAGATCCATCGATTTTCTGGAATAAGATCCCTTCCATACAATCAGGTCGCTTACGAAATCTTTTTCTGCAGAGCCAGTGACACTAATGGTTTCCATCGCCTTTGACCGTGATTTATAAGCATTCCCAATAATGAATACACCAATGATAAATGCAAGTCCAATAATGATTGCCGTGAGATAACGCATAGTCCATTTTTTTTAAGCGATTAAAGATAATGTTTTAAATAAATGGATGTTACATTGGAAATTATTTATGAAATTTTTCTGTTTTAAGATTAGTAGATTTTAACCGCTAAATTTTTCGAAACAATTTGTTGTGAAACCAGCTACCCATTACAGCACCATTTTATTTACCTAAAAAGGTATGA
The DNA here is from genome assembly GCA_039935455.1 of Ginsengibacter sp. GTDB lineage: Bacteria > Bacteroidota > Bacteroidia > Chitinophagales > Chitinophagaceae > Ginsengibacter. The sequence continues at coordinate 5,635 of JBDTKF010000134.1, read as the reverse complement.
ACTATCTTTTTATCAATAGAGAATCGCTATCAACATTTTTCCAACGCCTGGAGAATATCTGCTTTTATATCTTCTATATTTTCTAAACCCACTGAAATTCTTATCAGTCCCGGGGTGATCCCGACACTTAATTGTTCTTCAGCAGTCAGTTTTGCATGTGTAGTTGAGGCCGGATGAGAAGCGATACTGCGTGTGTCGCCCAGGTTTGAAGTAAGAGTGAGCATTTGTAAAGCATCCAGAAATCTTTTACCACTTTCAAGACCACCTTTCAAATCAAATGTAATCAGGCCGCCACCGCGTTTCATTTGCTTCTTTGCTACTTCATACATCGGGTGCGACGGATGGAACGGATATTTGATGCTGTTTAATTTTGGATGGTGATCAAGTGCATTTACCAACGCTTCTGCATTATCACAATGCCTTTGGAGGCGTACATCCAGCGTTTCAAGACTTTTGCTGAGCAACCATGCATTGAAGGGAGATATTGAAGGGCCCGTGTTTTTACAAAACATATAAAGCTCCTGAATCAATTCTTTCTTTCCTACCACAATTCCGCCCAACACACGTCCCTGGCCATCAATCCATTTCGTTGCTGAATGCAGGACCAGGTCAGCTCCGTAATCTGCAGGCCTTTGCAAAAGAGGTGTTGCAAAACAATTGTCCACTAACAAAATTACCTGGTGCTTTTTTGCTAATTTACCCAACCATTCCAGGTCAATAATATCCAGGCCAGGATTGGTAGGGGTTTCGACAAAAATCATTTTCGTGTTCGGTTTTATGAGCGCTTCCCATGATTCAGGATCTTTCAGTTCTGCATAAGAATATTCAATATTCCATCTTTTAAAAAATTTGGTGATGATGGTATGTGTAGAACCAAATACAGAACTACAACTCAAGAGGTGATCACCGGCGCTTAAAAATGTCATGAAGCAACCGAAGATTGCGCTCATCCCCGAAGCAGTTGCAAAGCCCGCTTCAACACCTTCCAGCGCGCACATTTTGTCAATCAATTCCTGCACGTTTGGATTTTCAAAACGCGAATAAATATTGTTATCCAATTCGCCGGCAAAAGTGGCGCGCATTTCTTCAGCGTCGTCAAAACAAAAACTGGAGGTCAGAAATAGGGGAGTACTGTGTTCTTTTTCGCTGGTTCGGGGTGTTTGAATACGCACGGCCTGCGTATTTGCATGCTTTTTCATTCGAAGTAATTTTGTATAAATTTTGACCTAATACTTTAGATAAAATGATTGTTTAAAATAAAAATGGGTGCGAAGATAAGAAGCAATGATTTTTGTTAGTGACATAAATATTCTCAATCTCATTTGAAAGAGCCTGGATATTATATCAGGACATGCGGAATGAGGGTATTTATTTTTCGATTAAAGGTTCAAATAATAATCTTTCAGTAAAAGAATAAAATCCACCGTATAATTCTTCGAAGGATTTTTTATGATGAACTCCCGCGTGGTTACCATTGCTGGTTTTGTTCCAAAGAATAATATAGTGCGGAAATAGGAATGGCCGGGCGTTTGCTTTATAAGTAATTCTTCTTTCAGATAAAAATTATTTTGAGTAGCGAGCAATTTAAAAAAGGTTATCCGACGGTAAGGTATAATCACTGCAAAATTTCCATCAGCAACAAGCATTTCTTTTATGGAACAAAGAAGTTCTTCAAAAGTTAATCCGTCGTGATGCTTTGCCAGGTTTTTGTTTTTATTTTCTGATCTCAGATCGTTTTCGAAATATGGCGGGTTGGAAACTATAAAGTCATATTTGTCAGGAGCATTCCATCTTTTTATGTCTGTATGAAAGACCTGTAAACGCTGACTCCAGGCAGATTCCAGAAAGTTTTCTTTTGTCTGAATGAATGAGCCCTCATCGATCTCAACAGCATCTATAATGGCTTCAGATTTTTGTGCGGTCATCAGACTTAATAAACCTGTTCCTGCACCAATATCTAAAATTCTTTTTGGCTGAATTATTTTCTGTTCAATTTTATCAGCAACATAAGCACCAAACAAACATGAATCGGTGCAGACTTTCATGGCGCTTTTTGCTTGCCTGATTTTGAATTGCTTAAACTGGAAATAATCGTTCGGCAAAATGATAATTTTTTTTATACAGTAAATCAACAAATTCTTTAGATAATCATTTGTCTCAGCCTCATTTATTTTCTCAGGCTGTTCTTGCGGAGGGAACCACTGATAAATCTTCGAATGCTGAATCCATGTATTTATAGTATGCGGTGATCGCGATCATCGCGGCATTATCTGTGCAATATTCAAATTTTGGTATGTAGGTATTCCAACCTTCCTTCCTGCCTGTTATTTCGAAAGTGTTGCGTAATCCGCTGTTGGCGCTTACTCCGCCAGCAATGCATACTTCTTTGATCGAAGTTTGCAATGATGCCATTTTCAATTTGTTTAATAAAATAGAAACGATCCTGGACTGAATGGAAGCACAAATATCCGGTAGGTTTTCTTCTACGAAATGTTCATTCTTAATTTTTTGATCACGAATAAAATATAGGAATGAGGTTTTCAATCCGCTAAAACTAAAATTCAACCCATCGATTTTTGGTTCGGGAAATTTATATTTTTCGGGATTACCGGTCTTTGCATATTTGTCAATCAACGGACCACCGGGATAAGGCAATCCTAATATTTTTGCTGATTTATCGAATGCTTCTCCCGCAGCATCATCAAGGGTTTGCCCGATTACTTTTTGGTTCAAAGGAGATTCACATAATACAATTTGTGTATGACCACCGCTAACAGTAAGACATAGAAAAGGGAATGCCGGAGTTTTATTCTCACTGTTCAATGGCCGGATCAGGTTTGCCAAAACATGTGCCTGCATGTGGTGTACAGCAATCAAAGGTTTATTGAAAGCCAGCGCGAGAGATTTGGTAAATTCTGAACCAACGAGTAGCGATCCAATCAATCCGGGAGACTGGGTAAATGCAAATGCGTCTATATCTGTGAGCGATACTTCGGCAACTTTCAAAGCCTGCTCAACCACAGGAACGATTGCTTGCAAATGAGCCCTGGAAGCCAACTCTGGTACAACGCCGCCATATAGTTCATGAATTTTTTGACTAAAAATCACGTTACTCAAAATCAGGTTGTCCTTACAGACCGAAGCAGAAGTTTCGTCGCACGAAGATTCAATGGCAAGAATTTTTATCATAGGCTGCAAAGTTATGGGAATTGGTTTTTGATCACTCAATCGTCATTTTTAAATTTTCAATTTTAAAAGTGGGATTACTTATAACGATGCGCTCATTGATTTGGCGCATGTTTACAAGGCCATAAAATTCATAAAAAACAATTACAAGAAAATTTCTTTTAACTGGTTATTGTAAGAAAAAACTAAAGTTTCGTAATGGATGAAAAGGTATTTATTACTTTTTTTTAATACCTTATCTTTGATTCAAATGAAATTAATGATCAAATTCTTATCTGTTCTGATAACTATTTTATGCTTTAGTTATCAATCAAAAGCGCAGGATTCTACTTTTGTTATAAATGGAGACTTTGAAAAAATTAAAAGTGGAACCGTCTTTCTGAATATTTATAAAGAAAGCCAGACATTCAAAGATTCTGCTTTTATCGAAGATGGAAAGTTTCAATTTACCGGTACAGTTACCTCTCCTTACTTTGCATCGCTTACTATGCCGGAAAGGAAAAATGATTACTTTACTTTTTATGTAGAACCAACAACGATGCAGGTTTCAGGCCGTGGTGATTCTTTGGGTTTGTTGAGTATTAAAGGGTCTTCTGTTAATGATGATGATAAATTATTGAAAGGAAGAATGAAACCAATTTCTAAATGGGAAGAAGCAAACAGTAAATTATATGAAGTAGCATATAAAGAAAAGAATCACAAAATTATAGATAGTCTCGATCAGGTGGACTATGATATCCTGGCAGCAAAAAGAAAAGTAGTGGCGGCATTTGTGAAAGAAAATCCGAAGTCTATGCGTGCTGCCATGGCTATTTTAGAAAATTATGGATACTATGCTGAAGCTACTGATGTAGCTCCTTTATATCTGTCTTTAGATCCCGAAATCAAAAATTCTTTGAAGGGAAAGGAGATCAAAAAAATGATCGATACTTATTCAAAAGTTGCTGTCGGAAAAGACGCTCCTGAAATTATTCAATTCACACCGGATAGCGCAAAACTTAGTTTGTCTTCATTGAAAGGGAAGTTTGTATTGATAGATTTTTGGGCAAGCTGGTGTGGCCCTTGCCGTCGCGAAAACCCCAATGTTGTTGCGGCTTATAACCAGTTCAAAGATAAAGGATTTACCATTCTTGGCGTTTCTTATGATACAAAGAAAGACCGGTGGTTGAAAGCAATCGCTGATGATCATCTTGCATGGAGCCAGGTTTCTGACCTGCAAGGCTGGCAGAATGCGACCTCTGATGATTATGGAATTAAAGCAATTCCATCCAATGTATTGATCGATAAAGATGGGGTTATTGTCGCAAAAAATATTTTTGGAGATAAACTGATAACAAAATTGAATGAAATAATGAAATAGACATTTCTCTTTCATTGTTTTAATCAAATTCATTCATGATATTCATTCCGACAAAATAAGAATTGACTTTATTTGTCTTTTTACTACATATTAAAACCGACCCTGTTTATTCAGGAGTCTGTTTGTTAATCTCTTCACAAGCATAAGTTTTTGATCACCCATACAATGAACGGTTGATAAAAGATTTCTTTTGATGAAATAATTTACCAATGATTTTCTGTTAAAAAAATAAATTCAATCTCTCTTTTAATATATTTACAAAATGGCATTATTAGAGAAGTACCTGAAGGTAAAAAGATCAGGAATCCCGGGTGCGGGAAAGGGTTTATTTACAAAACAATTGATAAAAAAAGGGACCCGAATCCTGGAATATAAAGGAAGAATTACTACCTGGAAAGATGTATTGTCTGGCAAAAATTTCAATGGGTACGTTTATTATATCAACCGGAATTATGTGATCGATGCCATGCGCAGAAAGACTGCAATCGCACGTTTCGCCAATGATGCGAGAGGACTTAACAAAACAAAAGGTGTTTCAAACAATGCTGAGTTTGTGGTTGAAAACAAAAGAGTTTACATCTGTGCTAAAAAAAAGATTTCCGAGGGGGAGGAAATTTTAGTTTCCTATGGAAAGGAATATTGGAAAGAGGTTGTGATCTACATAAAGTCTTTAGAAGTCGGGAGCAAAGTACAAAAGAAAGCTTCTATTAAAAAGCCTCAAGTGGTTGCTCATAAAAAAGTAAAGAAAGTTTTATAAAACTCAACGCCTGATTTTTTTGTCAGTGGGTTGGAATAAAAATCCCGCTAAAAGTTAATTTACTGATTGGGATATATTGGTTGCAATCGTTCTTAGGGAAAGATTTATTTGTTTGGTTGAGATAGTATCTTTATTTGAATAACAAAAATTTAGAAGTTCCGTTTCGTAATAAATCATGAGATTTAGGATATGATTTATTCCGAAAGAAGCGTTTCCTGAAAATGGGAACGAAATATGCTATTAGAATTTTAAGAAAATTTTCAGACAAACTTTTTCAAATTATTATACCTGGATCAGAAGATATGATTATGAAATATTTTCATGAAAACAAT